>CAIYGI010000299.1 GCA_903925685.1 uncultured bacterium | reverse complement strand
GGAATGCGAGCGGACATAATGAATATAGTGATATACCACCAATATATCGCCTGTCAAGACCAAATTGCATCTTTTTTCAGATTCATCTAGGAAATTTACACCTGCGCACTCCCTGCCCTCTCTCTACGCGCGGATCATGGACCGCCAGGGCAGACGCATCAAAACCCAAGGCGAATTGTAACTACGCAGCCTCCATCACTCATTTAGCGACGGGCGCCTGTCATCGGGATTTCAGCCGGACTTGAGCGATCCGGCGCTTACAGTTGTTGATTCAGAATGGCCATCGCTTCGGTGTAGCGTCCGACATTGGTGTTGTAGATGTACGCGACGTGCGTGGCCATCGGCGAGGCTGCTTGAGCATGGAACGTAAGGCTGGCGCTGTAGCCGATAAACCCCGCTGTCGCGCATTCCTGATACCCGGCCGAGTAGTCATAAATCAAGGCAAAATAGCTGTTTCCCGAATAGGTGAAATTGCACTTCTGACTCGAGCTCACATACGAAGCGTTGGCAGGATTAACCATGATCCCCAAATGCGCGGCGCCATAATATGTAAGGCCATTATAGTAAAGCCAGGAATTGTCCGGTTTTACGGCAAAGCCCTTGCCATAGACGAACCCGGCAATCACGTCTTGCGGCCGCGTCAGCGTCACCCCGCTGAACAGGCCGGAAAGCCGCGCCGGCGGCGAGGCTATCAGGCCGCAGACGGAGGCGACGTAGGGATTTTCAGGAATGCTATAGCCATTGTAATGCGCCAGCGCATATCGCCAATTTTCCAGCACGTTCCAATTGGCATTCTCGATCGTTTGCAGCGATGAAGGATCGAGGCTGATCGCGTAATCGCGTTTCTGCTTGAGCACTTCAACTCCCGCCTCCAGGTTGTAACGCCAGTCGGTTACGAGACGATTTAGATTGAAGGCCTCGGCCGTCGAACCGGTTAATTGCATCAGCCCCAATCCGGGCGGCGCGCCCGCGGCGCCATAATATAACGCGCGGCATTCGGTCAGATTGTGAACAACGAATCCATCCGCGCCGTACTGGTAGGCGCCGCTCTCCTGAAAACAAACCGCGCCGATGATTTCGACCGGTACTTTGTATTGGACGGACAGGGCGCGTATGGCGCCGAAGATTTCCGCGCTTGTCGGATTGACCCCGGTAAAGGGGCCGGCATAGCCGCTGCTGTATTTCAGCCAGCAGTCCGAATGAACGTAATAGTCCATGTCGAGCGGCTGCAAGGCCATCCCACCCTTGGGTGCCTGCGCTGAAGTTGCGCCTTGTCCGGTTGAGCAGAGCAACGACAGCGAACCGAGAAACATGGCCAGCCGGCGCAAAACGTAAAGGGGCCGCCCGTGGCAAAAACCATCACCACAAGTCGCCGACGCCGGAGTCTTTGTCGCTCTGCGCATGATAGCCGATTTTCGATCGGAAAATTACAGGCTCTGACCCAGAAAAGCCATTGCCCCGGTGTATCGCCCAACGTTGACATTGTAGATATACGCGATATGCGTGGTTGCCGGCGATGCAGTCTGAGCCTGGAACGCGAGGGTGATGTTGCCGCCGACAAACCCCGCCGTCGCGCTTTCCAGAACGTCGGCCGAGTAATCGTAAATGAAAGCATAGTAGGAATTATCCGCATATGTGAAACCGCATTGCTGGCTATAGCTCAAGTGCGAAACCGTCGCCTCCGGGTTCCAGCTCGAGGCCGGACGACCGCCAAACGAGGCGCCCCAGCCCGTCTTGCCATGCCGGTAATGGACGGTCAGATTGCCGTCGCCGGCGAACACATCCGTGCCAAGGCTGGGAGCGTTGCCTTCGAAATAGAGGTTGGTCAGACTGACGCAGTAAGCAAAGGCCCAGTCGCCGATGCCGGCGACACCGCCGGGAATCGTGACGCTGGTCAGGCTGGTGCAGCAATAGAATGTATAGTCGCCGATGCTGGCGATCCCGTTGCCGATCGTGACGCCGGTCAGGCCGGTGCAGCCAACGAAAGCGAAAGCGCCCATGTTCGTGACGCTGTCGGGAATCGTGACACTGGTAAGACGGGTGCAACCGCCGAAGGCCTCGATCCCGAAACTTGTGACGCCGTCCGGAATCGCGTAACTTCCGGCTTTGCCTCCCGGATATTGGATCAGCCTGGTCCGGCTCTTGTTGAACAACACGCCGTCCAGGCTGCAGTAGGCGGTATTCCCATCCTCCACCGCGATCGCCGTCAGGTTGGCGCAGTTACAGAAAGCCCCATCCCCGATGGAGGCGACGCCGCCGGGGATCGTAACACCGGTCAGATCGGCGCGGGATTGAAACGCGCAGTGTCCGATGGCGGTGACGGTCCGGCCTTCGATGACGGCAGGGATGACCACCTCCCCGCCGGATCCGTTGTAGCCGGTAATGGTGATCGTGTTCGTATCGGGCTGGTTGATCGTGTAGAAGAAATCGGCGACCTGGAGCGCCAGCGGAATCGCGCGCAGCGGCGTGAATGGGCCATTGTCGGCCAACCACAGCGTGGCGGAACGGTAGCCGGACAGCATGTCGGCGGCGCGGAATGCGATGGCCAGGTTGGTCGCGCTGCCGGCGGGCAGGATGCCCTTGGTGGCAGCGGGCTGGAACCATGTTTCCGCGGGCGCGGCGGCGGTCAGCGTGAAATCGTCCGCATACCATCCCTCCCACTCGGTGTTGTCGTCGGAACCGAAATGCAGCCGCAGAATGACAGTCCGATTGCCGTAGGCGCTGAGATCGAAAACGGCCTTGCTCCATCCCTCCCCGTTGCCGGCGAAACAAGGCGTGCCGTCCGCCCAGGGGGATTTATCCCAGCCCCTGATTCGGAAAGGGTAACCGCCGATGGGGGTGAGCGTCGAAAAACTGACGCCGGCATTGGTGGAAATCTCGACAATGCCGCCATCCCAGCACCAGACATCGCTGTCCAACTCCGAGGCGATCCAGTGCTGGAAGCTGAAGCTGGCGTTGGTTATCAACGCGACGGCTGGGAGCTGCAGGGCGGCATGCATGCTGCTGGCGTAGAGGCGGGTCGCGGCATCGCCGTTGTACCAGGCGTGGGCGCCGGACCAGGCGCGGTTGGTGGCGATCTGCCAGCGGTCGCCCGCGCCGCCGTGGATCATGCCGTTGGTTCCGGCTTCGACATCGTCGATTGAACGGCTGGGTTCAAGCGCGAGGCGCCAGACGAGGCTGGTGTTTCCGCCGTTGGCGATCGTCAGCCAGCAGTTGCTGATCGCGCCGGGGGCGAGCAGCACGTTGGTGATCGCGCCGGGGCTGACGCCGCTGACGGGATAGGCGACAAAGAAAGCGTGGACCGCGCTTTCCGAGGAACAGGAGTTGCTGTCGGTGGCGACGATCTTGTACTCGAATGTGTCGCCAAACACGCCGGGAGCGGGAATCTCGGCCGTGTACAGATCCGAGCCGGGCGCGGCGGTCATGGCGGTGTTGTGCCAGCCGCTCTGCGGCACACGCCGCCATTGCAGCACGGCTTCGGCAACGCCGCTGAAATCGGTGATCCCGGCGCTGACGGACCAGGGCGCGGGATGCTTTTGCGGGTCGTCAAGCGCTGCATGCGCAACATCCGGACCGCTGGGCCGGCTCAGCGCATCGCGCGGGTTGCTGCCGTCGCGATACTCTTTCAGATTGCTGAATCCATCGTTGTCGCTGTCGGCCCCCGCATCCACCCCTGTCGCGCCGAAGTAACGACGCTGCCACCAGTCCGGCAGTCCGTTCGTACCGCTGGACTGCGCAAGCGGCAGATAAATCGCCAGCGCGCTGCGTGGCCCGCCGGCAAGCACGCCGGAAGCCGACAGCGGGGCCGCATCGGTGGCGTTGGGATAGCGCGCGCCGTTCCATTGCCATTCTACAAAGGCGTAATTGGTCCCCTCCTGCACACAGCGTTCCGCGGCGGCGACCGTGACACCCGTAGCCCCCGCGTCCCACCAGGTTGAGGTATTGACAACCCCCGCGACGGAGGCGGTCTGGATCAGGGCATATTGCCGCCGCCACTGCCATTCGATGACGGAACTGCTGTCGATTGTGAATACCAGGCTGGTTTCCGCACCGGCAGCGGGCACGCTGCCGAGACCGCTCCAGCCGCGGCAGGCCCAGCGCCGGTCAGCGCCGTCGTATACCAGCGCGGGGGCCCGGGCGCGAACGGTCACGCCCGAGGCCAGCGCATGATAACCATATCCAGGCAACGTCACGCCGATATCCGCCGGGGCACCCAGGACGAACAGATTGAGGGACGATGTGATTTGAAACGCATAACTGTCGGCGGGCGCAGTGGCGGGGGCCGTGGCCGTGAGCCCGCTCAGGGTTCGCGCCCTGATCCAATAGTGCAGCGTCGTTCCGAGCGGCTGCGGTGGCAGCGTGGCGCGGAAAAGGCTGCCCTCGACGCGGCTCATCGCCGCCGTGGCGAAGGGGCCGGCGGGTCCGTTGGTGGTCCAAAGAACTGCCGGCGAACTGGCATCGAGCGTGCTGCCGGGTTGAATCACAGCCTCGATGGCGTACGCGCCCACGCTGTTGGTGGTGTTTTCCAGCGGCGTATGCGCGATCAGCGGCGGACCGCCGACAATCGGGCGGGCAAAGGCCGTGGCGGAATCGCCGAAAAGCGCCAGCTCGTAATAGCACCAGCGCATGCAGGCGCCGTTGATGTCGCCCAGCCAGCGTTCCTTGGAAAGTTGATTGATGCGGCCCAGTTGGGCGGCGTCGGCATTGAAAGCCGCATCCCAGAACGTGCGGTTGTAACGCTGCGAGGGGCCGTCGGTGCTGTCGGATTCGCCCCACCCGTAGCGGGCGTTCATGATGGCCGCAAAGGCGCCGGCGCGCATCGTGGTCAAAACTTCGGCGAAGCAGTCGGGCGCATCGAACCAGCCGGCGTCGCAGCCTTGGGAATAGGCAAAAAACGGGCTGGCATTTGTGAACAGGAACAGGTCACCGGTTCCCAGTTTCATGTTGTAGACCTGGTTGGCGTGGCCGAGATGGTCGAAAACCTGAAAGCCGCGCTGATTGGCCAGCGCGACCAGGTCGAACTTGTTCCAGCCACGCTGGTCGTCGTAGAGGTTGACGCTGGTGGACCAGGTGTTGGACCATGCAGAGTTCATGAAACCGGTCGTGGCGTACCCGTCGTAGAGGCCGCCGAGGCGAATCTGCTCCAGTGCCGGCGTGGCGTAGTCCGAGATGCCGCCGAATCCGAGGTACTCGCCGACCATGCAGATGTTGGTCAACGCCGCCGCTGGTTGCGCCTCGTAGATCAAGATTTTGCGAACCGCATTGGCAACCTCCTGGGTGCTGGCCACGGACAGGCGGCCAACGTAAACCTCGGCGCTGAGATCGACATCGCCGCCGTCTTCACCGTCGTTCGGTTCGCCGTAAACGCCGTTGCGGTTGCCGTCGTATGTGCCGTCCAGGCAGCCGTAATAGATGTCCACCGGCATGTTTTCGGCGTAGCCCGGAACGCCGGAGTCCACGAAGCACTGGCGCGCGGGCACGTGCGACACGTCGCCGCCAAGCAAGACGTAGCGCACGCCCCAGTTGGTGTAGGCGTCGGCGACGAAGGCCCGGATGCGTGTCGGCATGTCCGTGCCGCCGTCGGGACGCAGTCCGCTGTAGTTGGCGGCAATCCAGTCGAGCGTGACATTGGTGGCATTCAGGCCCTGCGCGCGCCGCTCCGCGCAGAGCGCCGCGAAGTTAAAAGGGGGCGGCGTGGCCAGCAGATTGGTGTCTGTGACGATCACATAGTCGAAGTCGCCGGACGGCAATGCGCCACCGCCGAGCGGCGCCAGCGCCGAGGCGGGCGCGGCGGCCGAACTGGGCGAGGAAGAGGTGGGCGTATTGAGTTGACCGGTATTGTCAGCGGATAGCGCAAGGTCAGCGCGATCGCTGGCGCGACTGCGTAGCGACGGCGCGCGCACCGCCACCGCGCGGGCGGCGGGTGGTTGGAGCGTGACGGTGACGGTAAAAGCGGGAGTGAACCAGGCGCGGCCCGATTGCGGACGGTACTGGATGGGATTCAGGCGCACCAGCAAGATGGAACGGCCGTGTTTGACCAGCGCAGCGGTTTGCGCGCCGGCGGCGGCCGGAATGAGGCTGTCGCTGCCGTAGATGGCGGGGTCAGGCCGGGCTGGCTGGACAAGATCGGGACGAGACAGCGGAACCGGGACGGCAGCCGCCGGGATGCGCAATACGCCATCCAGTTGCCGCGTGTTCAGGGGCTCAACGAGCACTTTTTGAACGCCGCGGCCGTCGGGTATCAGGATGCGGGCCGTAAAGTGCGGCAGCAAAGGCGCGCCGGGCGCCGAAACGATTTCGGCATCCGCCACCTGCACCCTGTCGCCGCCGGTCGCATGGTGAACGACCGGATCGGCAAAGGTGTACTGGCAGACCAGCGCATCGCCCTTCATGGCGGCGGCGACCAGCCGGTTGGCGGGGGCGGCATGCAGCACCGTACACAACGCCGCCACCAGCGCACAACCGCCAAGCCTGACGTACGCTTTGAACATGTTATCAGTATAGCAAATGGCGGGCGCAGAAGAAAGCACCGAAGTTGGCCAAAAATCCGCGAATAATTACCAAAGATTTTTTGCTTTCCGGAGTCTAATCGTGTAGATGGATACTGTTATGGACGGTATTTCTAACGAACATCTTGTTGACAGTTTCCGGCAAACAGGCGAAATGCGGCATTTGGATGAACTCGTACACAGGCACATGCCAAAGGTTAGAGCCATGATTTACGCTATGGTCCTCAATCATGCCGACGCGGATGAAATCACACAGGAAGTATTCATCCGGATGGCCAACGGCATCGCCGGTTTCCAGAAAAAAGCCCTTTTCTCCACCTGGCTCTATCGGATCGCCATGAACACGACCCACAGCTTCCTCCGCCGCAGGAGCCGGAATCCGGCGGATGTGTACGCCGAGCCACCCGACCAACCTGACCGGGCGGCGGGACCGGATCGAGCCTTGATGGCGAATGAGACCGGCGCGGAAATCGAGCGGGCGCTGGCCGACCTGTCCCCTTCGCTTCGCTCCGCCATTACACTCACCGCCGTCCAGGGTTTGGATGTCAAAGAAGCGGCGCGGATTGAGGGCTGCCTGGCGGCCACCATGTATTGGCGCGTCTACGAAGCACGCAAACAACTCCAGAAGCGTCTTGTGCGATACCTGAAATCATGACAGATCCACTCGACAGACTGCTCAAGGACTGGGCTTCTCGCGCGGCGGCCGATGACAAATCCTTCGCCGCTCTGGAACGGAATATCGCGACACAGATGCGCGAAGCGCGCCACCGGTCCTCTTCCGCCTTGGCGGAAACACCGGCATTCTCGCCTTGGAGTCGGCTTGCCTGGTTCTCGCTCGGAGCGGCGACCACTCTGGCCATCGCGCTGGCGGTCGTTCGGCTCCCGCTGCTCGCGAACAGCACCGGGACCCCCGATCTTGTCCAGTCCTCCGCGTCCGTCCATCGCCTGTTCGACGAAGTAAACCGCCTGTTCGCCGGTAATCTGCGATGGGTCGCGCAGTCCGACGGCGCGGTGGAACTGGGGATTGACCCGGACAAAGACGAGTCCGAGCACGATGGATCGCATTTTGCCGTGCATATTGCCGTAGTCTCTCGCACCGGGAGTCGTGCCCCATGGAAGCAAGTGTGGGAATCCGACGTTCTGACCCGAAGCGAGCAGGTCATTGACATCGCCCCGAACCAAAAACGTGACGACCGGATAGGCTTGTGGATCTACCCGGTGGCAGATGGCCGCTTTGCCGTGGATTCCCGGCTCTCCCTGAACGCACCGATCCGGATTTACTCCGACTCCAGCGACGTCGTGGAAGATGGCAAGCCCACGGCCATCGCCGTGACGATTGTCGGCTCCAAGGAGTACCGTGTTTATCAGACGGTCACGCGTCTAAAGCCGAAGGAGGACGGCCCATGCTGAGAACGCTTTTTGCCGTTTTGGCGACAATCCTGACATATGCGTCCACCGGCCAGGGGAAGGAAGCCGTGTTTACGCTCCACCCGCAAGAACCATGGGGAAACGTCTTCGGCGGCAAGCAAGCGGTTTTCCATGTTTCCGTAACCTCGCAGGAATCGGCACGGGGGACGGTATCGTGGCAATTTGCCGGCGAAGGACGCACCATCGCCCGCGGAGAACAGGCGGTTGACGTCGCGCCCTCCAGACCCAGCGTGGTCGAGATCAAGTTGGCCGTGCCTGCCGTTAAGGAAGGCGTCGTCATGCCGGCGTCGCTCGCCTTGGCCTTGACCAGAGCGGGCGCGGACAAAGCCGTGGTTGAGGCGACTAAACCGTTGTGGATATTTCCCGAAGATCCGTTCGCCGGCAAAGCCGAATGGCTCAAGAAACTGAATATCCAGTTGTTCGATCCGGCGGGAAAGACCGCCGCGTTGTTCACCAAGATCGGTATCCCGTTCAAAGAGACGCATAACGTGGATGCGTTCGCGGAGTTCAAGGATTCGGTTCTGATCATTGCCGAAGGGGTCTCGATGAAGGAGTATCGCGGGTTGACCGATATGATGGTAAAGGCGGCGGCCGCGGGGATTCCCGTGCTATGCCTGGCGCCGGCCGATGGCTCGATGCGGTTGCCGGGCAGTGCCGGCAGCGATCAGCCGCATCCCTCGGCCATCAGCCTGAAGCAGGCCGGCATCATTACCGAACTTGACAAGCGGCTGGATGCGGAGGGCTGGGCTCCGGATGGCAAACTGGTGTCGTCTCGCCTGGCGCTTCAGGGAGATCGAACCGGCGTGTGGGCAGCGGTGACGCAGGATGACAGCGGCTGGGTGTGGGTTGACATGCGGTTCGGCGAAGGGAAAGGACGCATCGTGGTGTGCGGTTTTGTCATTGTCTCCAAGTGGAACGAAAGTCCAACCCCGCGGTTCTTGTTTGAGAAGGTGTTGGAACAGTTGGTGAAAGAGAAGTAACCATTTTCCAGTGGACGAGTCAAAACGCAGGAGGTCAGAATGAAAAAACATATCGCGGTTATGGTTGTATTGGCAGTGGCAAGCGGAATGGCATGGGCGGCGGATGCGCCAAAAGCGCCGGCGGTGTATCCAACGGCAATCTTCCCGTTCGAAGAGCGCGGTGCGGGCGCCAGGGACTATGGCGCCAAAGTAGCGGATATCCTGTTCGCCAAACTCGTGGCCAAACCGGAGCTTTATCTGGTGGACCGCCAGGACATGAAGAAGACGATGGACGAGCACGAATTGAACCTCTCAGGCATGGTCACGCCGGATCAGGCCGTGAAGGTGGGCAAGTTGACCGGCGCGAAGGTCCTGGTGACCGGCTCCGTGATCGAAGCCGACAAAACGCTATATCTTGTGGCCAAGATCATCGGCACGGAAACCACGCGGGTGCTCGGCGAATCCGTCAAGGGCAAGACCAGCGACGAGATCGGGCCTTTGACGGAGGCGCTGGCCGAGAAAATTGCCGCCACCATTACCAAGGATGCCGACAAACTGGTGGCCAAAGAAGTGAGGATGGAAGACCGGATTGCCGCGCTAAAAAAGCAATTGGGCGATGCCAAGCGGCCTATTGTAGCAATTAATGTTCGCGAGCGGCATGTTGGACTGGCCACGATTGATCCGGCCGCCGAGACGGAATTGACGCTTTTATGCAAGGAGACGGGCTTTGAAGTTCTGGAGAAGGCGGCAGAGTCCAAGAAGGCCGACATTCTGATTGAAGGCGAGGGTTTCAGTGAATTTGCAATGCGCCACGGAAATCTGGTTAGCGTCAAGGCGCGCTTGGAGGTCAAGGCCGTTGATCCTCAGACCGATAAAGTGATCGCCACTGACCGTCAGACCGCGGTGGTTGTTGATCTGACCGAGCAGATCGCCGGCAAGGCCGCGCTTCAGAAAGCCGCCGCTCAAATAGCGGAGCGGTTATTACCCAAGTTAGTCTTGAAACCAATATGACACAATTAAAGTTTTCTTGGCGGCGCTTTCGCCGGACGGTTCGCAGGATCGTCTTCCCGTTGACGCTCCTGCTGGCCTGTAGCATGAAGGTCTGCGGCGGAGTTCCGGAGTCATCTTTACCGGACGCCAGCTCTGTTGTTCGCCTGGCTTTGGTCATGGACCCCCAGGCGGCCGGCTTGCAGGCACAACTGACCGTGCGGCTGGCCGGCGAAAAAACATGGGCGCTTGTCGATCGGGAACAGATCGAGCTCTTTATCCAGGAGCAGGAACTGGCAGCATTGGTTTCAAACCCGGATCGAATGGCACGGCTCGGGCGGCTGCTGGATATCGATGGATTTGTCCACCTGCGGTCTGCCGACCCAGCGGGAACTGACTGGCTGGTGGAACTGATCGAGGCGCGCAGTGGACGACTCCTCGGATCGGAGACCGTGCGCGTCCATCCAGCGAACGCCGATCGGGCCGAACTGCTGGGTTCCATGGTGACAACCTTCCTGCGCCGGCATCTGGCTGCCATCACTGCCGTCGCACCTGCCGGCCGCCATGCCGTCGTTGTGCTCGATTTCGCTACGGTTGGAGACGGGACCGATAGCCAGGCCACTGCTATGCGACTCGGTGCTGAGTTGCGCGCGCGCCTCATGGAACGGGGCCTGTCGATCGTCGATCGGAATTTGATCCGCAGTGTGACCCGTGAGAAGGCGCTGAAAAGCGCGGGCTTTACGGATAATGACCGGCCAGCCTTGGCGTTGTTGGGTGCCGCATGGCTGGTCAGCGGGGAATTCCATGCTGGAGCGAAACCAAGCCTGGAACTTTCCGTCCTGAATGTAACTCGGGGATTGAACGGGCCGAAACGTCGTTTCGACATTGAGTTGCGAGCGGGTGTGGTCCGGTTTTCGCCGGAGATCGTAGACTGGCTGCTCTCGGTGATCGGTAGCGATTCCGGAAAATCCGCACCGCCCCTTCCTTTTGAGATGACGATTCAAGCCGAAGCCCTTCAGCCTTTTTACCGTGGTATGGCTCGATTTTCGGGCGGGGACTACTGGGCTGCCGCCTCCGAATTCGAGCAAGCCAGTTTACTCAATATGAAGTTTGAGGATGCCTGCCTGTGGGAGGCGCGGTGTTATGAACTTCTGGGTTTCCCACATCTGGCCGGGGCGCTGCGGCGTTTCGTTCGCATTGGCTTGGTCGCGCGGGGAAATTCCGCCTATGGGAGGGGCATTCCCGATGAAGGGATCACGTTTCTGGGTGTCGTGGATGAATCCCGGCCACGACAAAGTGAAAAAGCCCGCAATCTGGAAATGTTGATGGTCAATGAACTGGTCCGGGATCGCCAACAGCCAATCCGGCTGGCCGACGAACTGGCGCGTCTGCGCGATGAATATGACCAGTTAGTGGGCACGCCCGATGTCCTGGGCACACGGTGGCAGGATGCTCCGAACCTGCTGGCAGGGAAATGTATCGGCGGCACGCTCCTGTCCTCGGGAACAAACCTGTCCCTCCAACTTACGGTACTGGATACCCTGACGGGGGAACGACTGGGCGACTACACGCTGGAAATGCCCAGGAACGAGAAGTCCTGGCCTACGGACGTGGTGCGCATGATCGCCGCCGTCCGCGCCATGAAGCCAGTCGCCCAACCGCCGATTTTGCGCAACAACCCGGAGCTTGTGCCAGTGCCTGAACTGACCCGGTTGGTGAAGGCCGATGATTTTGTCCGGGCAAACACGGCGTTGCTGCAATTGATGCAGGCGGATCCCACAAACACAGCGCTTTGGGGCAACCGGCTCCGCCGGGGCTCGGACGCGGAGGATGGCGTTCAAGGGTACGTCAATTTCGCCCTGAATGAGGAATGGCTGGCGCGCCTGCCGGTGGCGCATCCGTGGCATGCCTGGTTGGAACTGGCGCAGATTTACCAGTTCTACCCGTGGAAACCGAATGGACTTCTCTATTCCGATCAAAAGCGCGATTTTTTCAAGGACCTACAGAAATTCATCGCGGAACACCCGGACGACGCCCCGGGGGCCTTTGCCGAATACACAGCCCTTCTGGAACAAATCGCCCGGTTTCCGCCGGATGAGCTGGCAAAACGGTTTGGCGGCGTGCAATCCCGGCTCGATCGGCATGCCGCCTCCCCCGGACAAGCGGCACTCCTCAGGGTGGCTGACATGGCACGCCAACTTCGCGAACTGGCGCTCATTGCCGCGGGGTCTCCCGACGCCCCTCGTAGCTTCCCCAAACCCAAGCACAGTTATCCACACCACATCCGGCCCGTGTTTCATGGGGGTGGAGTGATTGATTACGAGTTGCTTAATTGGTGGGCCGCATCGGAAGCGACGTGGTTTGACGATTCGCAAGTGGACCTCTTCCAGGAGGCCTGCGCCGCCCTCTACATTGTCTATGGCCGGGAACGGGATACCTACGTGCCGGATCCCGCGCTGATCAAGAAGTATCCCCACTCTTATACGCTCCTCGCCTTCGTCATCAATGCCTTGCATGAGAGTAATTACTGGATTTCGTTTCCCATGCGGTATCCGTTGGATGGGAAGGCCGAGCGGGCGCAATATCGCGCATGGGTGGACTATGCCGGCAATGAACTGAAGCGGGAAATTCTACTCGCGAAGAATCCCGGAAATTTAGTCCACGGGGAACTCTGGGCGCGGACGCTGATTCATGAGCTATCGCTCTGGAATCTGATGAAAGAAGTTCCGGACAGTGAATTCGAGGCCCTGCGCGGCGAACTCAGCCGGATGCTTAAGGAAGCCGAGGCTCGTTGCGGCGCATACCCACGGACCCAGATTCTCGCCGACTGGCGGACGATGCCACGGATTCCACCGCCGGACATGGTCGGGAGAAACCTGCCGGATACAGTCCTGAACCTCGATTATATTGCGCACCAGGAGGAAGAGATTGGCCGCCGCTGCTGGGCTCAGCATCCGCTTTTGGATCGATCTTGGGTCAGGTTTATCCACGCCTATCCTTATTCGGCCATGCCGTTGGAAGATCTGTGCAAGATCTATCTTCGGCGGCTTCCCCAGTTGGAACAGTTTATGGGAACGGGCGCTTTAAGCTATGACGAGCAAGCCCTCGTGATGGATTTTGCCCTGGTGATGTACCAGAACAACAGGATTCAGGAGGCCGAACGGCTTTTCCGGCGCATCGTCGAGAATCCAGCAAGCACTGTGGTTCCTCCGGAAACCGCGCGGGAACTGCGCGCTAATGCCGCCATGCGCCTTGGCTGGGTTCTGCGCGCCGCCGGTCGGAAAACTGAGGCGCTGGACGCGGCGCGGTTGGCACTGGAATTGAGCGGCCCACGCCAACTCAACGTCATCAAGCGTATTTCCCCGGACCGGATTGATTACAACCGGCGCGATTACGGCTTGGTCCGGGAAACGACGCTGCGGCTGTTGAGTGAGTTGAGAAGTGCCGACAATGGAACCCGGCCGGACGAACATATCCTGCAATTTACGGTGCGCACGCCCAACATCAAGAATGCCGAGTTGATCTGCCATGTTCGAGTACCCCGTGGCTATCGTCCGAAAGACGGTCCGCCCCACCGCGTCCTTGTCATCGTTCCATCCCTCAATGAAGGGACTTTCGCCTACTGTGCGGAGGGGAGTCCATGGGCTGCCTTTGCCGATTCTGAAAATATGTTCCTGCTCCTACCCCAGTTCGTCTGCGTGGATGAAGACGCTGAAGACCCCGCGCGTGGATTCCACAGTCCCCAGATTTGGTCCGGGCAGGCGTTGCTGGATGCCCTGGCTGAACTCCGGTCCCGTTATAATAATATTCAAACCGACAAGCTGTTACTGCACGGCTACGGGGGCGGAGCCCAGTTCGTCCATCGTTTCGCGCTCTGGAAACCGGAATTGGTGTCGGCTATCAGCGCGCACAGTGCGGCCACCTGGACCCCCGTTGATTTTGCCTTGGGACTTAACCCGGTCTCCGTCCTCCGCGGCATCCCGTGTCTCGTTACGTGCGGTGCGGAAGACGATCTTCGGATCAATATCCTGGAACGGTTGGGGCCGTCGCTGAGATGGGTGACTTTTGCCCGCGAGGCCGGTGTGCCGGTTCTTTGGAAAATCTGGTCCGGTGAGGTCCATAACCGAAGCACGCGCATGGAACGCCTGGCCCGGGCATTCCTTTCCGAGTGTTTGCGGAAAGACGGGGCTACCAGCAGCGTGCGCTGGGTGACGGATTTACGGGATGGCCGTTGCTACCACGCCGATGATCAACAGGTGCAGCGGATTCCGCCGAATTACCTGGAAACACTGCCATCGGAAGACTTCAAGAAATTATGGAATGAGGAACAGTGAATAAACCGCGACATGAACATCGAGAGATGGCAAGCTGGATAACAATCCGGCGTCGCGCACTAAGCCGTTACGCCAGCCGCTGTGGGAGGCTCTTGGCGCTGGCTCTGGTGGTGTCGGGTCTCCCGGGATTGGCCGTCGAGCCGGAGGCGCCCCTGGAGTGGGAGGCCAAAACAGATGGTGTCCTGGGCAAATCCCTCTTCAGTTTCTGGATTCCGCAAAAGGAATCACTTCCGCTGGCCGTGGTTGTTCTACTGCCGGGACTCCAGGGTGACGGACGCGGCATGGTTAAAGATCCTGCTTGGCAAAACCTCGCGCGCAAATATCGCCTGGCCCTGCTGGGTTGCTATCTCACCAATGGACGCACAATCTACTACCAGGTGGCCAAAGGCGACCAAGGGCGCGTTCTTTTTGACGCCCTCCGGACCTTCGGCGGCTTGATCGGCCAGGCGGCAGGTTTGGAAAAACGGCCGCTGCTGATCTGGGGAATCTCCGCCGGGGGGCAATATGCCTACAACTTTGCCTGCCTGCATCCCGAGGCAGTGATGGCTTTTGTCGTAAATAAAGGGGGCTATTATGACGATGTGGGCAAGCAAGGCGTGCTTAAAATCCCGGCCATTTTCTTCTTTGGAGAAACGGACCAGGACTTTCGCATACAAGCCATCACGTCCCGCTTCGCCGTCGGACGCCGTCTTGGGGCGCCATGGTGCCTCGTGCGGGAACCCAACATCGGCCATGCAATTGGCGCTTCAGGCCGTATCTCCGTGGAGTTTTTCGATGCGGTCCTGAGCGCCTCCGCGTCGGCCAAGGAGGCAAAACCGCCGGTGGGCGATTCTTTCTGGCTGGGAGATCTCAAAACCCAGGAAATTTTTCCGTCCGACAGCAGCCGTGCCCGTCAAGAGCGCGAATTGACAAGCTGGCTTCCCTCCCGGCGTTTTGCGGAAATCTGGCAGGAGACCGTGACGGGAAAGCCCCGCTAGTAGAGTCGGCCTGACCGCCCGATGCAGGTCGGATCAGAGTCACGACAAGCGACAAATAAAACTGGCTTGGGGTATGGAAATTTGAATGATAAAAAAATCTTGGTGTTGAGATCCCAATGCCCATGAAGGCTAACGCCTACATTCTTGCAGTGTGTTCGCTTCTCGCCTCACTTGTGTGTGGTGAGCAGGCCAAGCCGCGCCTGGCGCTGTGCCCGTCAGGGGATGAGCAGGCGAAAGGCATTGTGGCGTTGATGGAAACGATGCTATCCAAGGATGGCGGCGTTGTACTCCTCGACCGTGCCAATGTCGGCAAGGTGCTCGCCGAACACAAGCTGGCCCTGGAAGGACTGCTGTCCGTCGACGATGCCCTGAAAGCGGGCCAACTGCTCCAGTGCGATATTTTCGCGGAACTGCATGGCGATAAGGCAACAAGCAATACGCTAGCCGTCATATCCATTGTTGCCTTTGACGCCGCGACCGGCGTGAGGCTGTGCGATCAAGCCCTCGCGCGGGCAGGTTCCCTGGAGGCATTCGCGACGTCGGCCACGGAAGTGCTGGCAAAAGCAATCGGAAAGCGGCAGCGGAAGAAGGGCGATCCTGCGTGTCTTACCCTTTCCCTGCTGAGCGTCAGGAGCGTGGACCTGCCTTCTCGCCTGAACGGTCTGGGTGATTGCCTGCGAATGCTTGTCGCTCGCCAACTGGTCCGCTCACCGGATGTCGCGCTCCTGGAACGAAGCCGGCTTGAGCATGTCAACAAGGAATCCGGGTTGACTGGGGATCGGCGAGGCAGCCTGCTGGCTTCCACGATCCTGCTTGACCTTGATGCTTCGGCCCGAGGCGACACGATCAAGGTGCGTGCTTCCATGAGCGACGCCCCCGGAAAGGAAATCGGCTCGGTGTCAGTGGAAGGAAAGGTTGATGAACTTGGGCCTCTGTCCGAGCATGTGGTCAACGATGTGCTTACGCATTTGCGATTGTCCCCGATCAAGGAAGAGCCCGGCGCCAGACTCAATGAAGCAGAGCGGTTGGCCGCCGAATTCCACCGTTTAAAGGCGCGCCATTCCTCCCCTGAAGCCGTCCTGGCAACGGCGGAAAGCGCTTTCGCGCTGGCTTCTCAAACTGTCGCCAAGCAGATGCTGTTATGCGAAGCGCTGGAGGACATGGCGGGGACGCTGGCGACGAGAAAAGAGTTTACAACGCTGCTTGATTTCATCGAACGCGATCTATCCATCCGCGAGGAGTGGATCGTCAAGAAGTGCGTTCCGTCCGATTATTGGGGCATTGAAGAACCGCTGTTTATTGCGATGGAATCGAGCAGTCAGTATGACGCGACTCTGGCGCAACGCATGGATACGTTGCGTCACCGGTATCATGACTTCTTCTGGAAATACTATCCAACGGACAAAACATACAACCACATGCGAAGAACGTATGTCGCCATATGGGCGAATAATGCCGATGAGTGGCTCGATGGCATTCTGAAAATCGGAGGCAATGATTGGCCGAATCAGCTGAAATGGGTCAACCTGCGATATGTCAGGAAGTGGCGAGAATACGGGAAACAAGAAAAGATCGGCGGAGATAGAGTTGAGTATCGAACTCAGAATACCGGAAATTCATCGATCCTGAATCTTTCAAAGAGCGGAAAACAGCGTCTGATGGATTTCTACGCGGGTTGGGAAAACAAGGGCAGTATTCAGGCCAGTATGTGTGCGGCTCTTACGGCGTCGATCGCCAGCGGCGTGTATCCAGATGCGGATAAGATCGTCGAAAAGCGAGTGACGGTGGCCGTGGACCAGGCCATTCGTGAAGGACCTGCCGCCATGTATTACCTCTGCCACGCGCTTGAGGCAGCGGCGCGAGCGCGCTTCCCAACGAATGTTGTTGTGTCGGCGATGAAAGCGATCGTGGAGTCCGAGGAGAAGCAAGGCGTGACCATGCCGAACGCGTTTCTGTTTCTCGACACCTGGGACAAAAAAGGCGCTGAACATCCCGGAGCGTATATCGAGAAAGCCGTAGCGCAACTCAAAGATTCCCGTTACCGTCTGGCGCCCCTTGAATATCACAACCCTGTTGATGGTTCGATGTTGAAAGGGGGCGCCACTGACTCGCGTGAAGAAAACATCGGGAGAATTCGGCTCTGCTACAGGCTTCGGTATGGCAAGGAGATGGATAAGGCTTACAACGCATCGGAAAAGCCTGTCCAACGCGACTCTCCATGGATATCTCAAGAGAAACTGTTTTCCATGGCGGGCCGAGCCGTCATCAAGGATGTCGAACTGGCGGGTGACACGGCCTATGTGCTGACGGGGGAGGGGCGTCCAGAGACCGCCGCATTGCACTCTCTGAACCTGAAGAACGGCAGCCGGAACAGATTGGGTACCGTCGATACGACAACCAACGCGTTCGTGTTTTTCGATAAATACCCGAGGGTGACGTGGAAGCAGGTCAATGTCGGGCAGCAGTCCGTGTATGTTCCCACATCCAGCCGCTTGCTGATTTTTCCGCTCAATGGCGGGCGCGTGCGACAACTCATAGCCGGACGAGATCTGCCGGAGGTTGAAATCACATCTGTCATCGAAGTTGGAGGAAAACTCTACTTGGGGTGTTGCGTGCTTGAGACGATCAGGAACGGCACCGGATGGGAGATCCGCTTCCGCGAGGGGCTGCTCGTGCAATACGACCTTGAACGGGGTGACTATACTATTCTGGCAAGCAGCGCCAGACGCCAGCAAGCATCGGCACTGGACAACTGTCCGCCATATTCAATACCTGGGTTCTTTCTGGATAAGACGAATGAGCGTTTGGGAATGGTTGTTGCCGGCCAATGGCCGCAGGGTTCCGCAAACATGGGCCTTTGGTCGCTCAACTTGACGAATGGCGCGATATCGAAGGTCCGGGACTGGTACACCACTTGGCCGGAAACGCCTCGGCGTACAGAAGACGGGGGGTGCCTGCTCGGCGGGTGGTCTGGTCGCGAGCAGTACCTCTGGAATACGGCCAGCAACGCGTTCATCAACATCGCACACGACAGCTTTCGTACGCCGGTTGGGTCTTTTCAGTCGGGGAAAAGTATGGCGATCCTGAATGACGGCTTATATGCGATGGTCGACAGAGCCTTCTCGCCGTACGAATTCAAGTGTCTTCCCCGCCATAAATCGGCAGAGGATTGCCCCTTATTGCCAAACTTGGAGAATGAGGCGCCCTTCTTCCTCGACACATGGCACGGCACGCTGATTGCGTGTACGCGCCATACTGTTTGGAGGCTTCGCCCGACAGAGGATATTGAGAAGCCTCCTCCGCGAATTCCGTGACCTCTGACCTACACCCTCCGACTTCTGGTTGACGTGGGGGGCGGGATGGGATAGCAAGGGCGCCTGTAGCCTAACAGCCTACAGTCTAAACAACCTGAATATTTAGGATGGCGATGTAAGTGGGTAGTAAAAATCCAATAGTCTCGCCTTTTTGTGCGCGGGTGTACGCCGCCGTGCGCGCGATTCCGCGCGGACGGGTGGCGACTTATGGCGGGATCGCGCGCGGGCTGGGTTGCGGTTCGGCGCGCGCGGTCGGCCAGGCGCTGCGGCGCAATCCATTCGCGCCGGTTGTGCCGTGCCACCGCGTGATCGCGTCCGGCCTGCGGCTGGGCGGGTTTCAAGGGCATAAATCCGGCCCGGCGCTGGCGCGCAAGCGGCGCCTGCTGGCGGCGGAAGGCGTGAGGTTCGATGACACGGGGCGCTTGTGCGACCGGGACCGTCTGTGGCAAGCCAAAGAAGAGAACCACGGATAAACGCGGATGAACACAGATAAAAAAGCAGCCGTTCCCTCCACTCTCCATCCGCGTTCATCTGCGTCCATCCGCGGTTCCTCTTATAACGCCCGGGACAAACGCAACCTCTGGCATCCCTATACGCGTTTTTCGCAGGCGGACGGGCTGCCGGTGATCGTGCGCGGCGAGGGCCCGTATCTGGTGGACATCGATGGGCGGCGCTATCTGGACGCGATCTCCTCCTGGTGGGCCTGCGCGCTGGGACATGGCCAGCCGCGGGTGATCGAGGCCATTCGCCGGCAGGCCGGGGAACTCCAGCACAGCATCCTGGGCAATCTGACCCATCCGCGCGCCATCGAACTGGCCGACCGTCTGGCGCGGCTGGTCGAAGGCGCGGCGCGGCGCGGACAGGGGGCGGCGGAACTGGATGAGGATTATCCCGAGACCGCGGAGCCGACGGATGCCTGGCGGGTGCTCTTTGCGAGCGACGGCGCCTCGGCCGTCGAAGCGGCGCTTAAAATCGCGGTGCAATACTGGTTCAACCAGGGGCAGGCGGAAAAGCGGCACTTTGCGGCGTTGCGCCTGGGGTATCACGGCGACACGCTGGCGGCGATGTCGGCCGGCTTCGTGCCGTCGTTCCATGCGCCCTTCGCCGGCGTGGTCTTTCCCGTGCTGCAGGCGGCCTCGCCCTGCTGCGGGACATGCGCCTGGGGCCTGACACCGGAGTTCTGCGGCTCGGCCTGTCTCGAAGAATTGCGCCTGGTGTTGAGCAGCCACGCCCACGAACTGGCGGCCTTGATCGTCGAGCCGCTTTGCATGGCGGCGGGCGGCATCCGCATTTATGCGCCCGAATGCCTGCGCCAGATGGCGAAGCTTTGCGCCGACAATCAAGTGTTGCTGATTGTGGACGAAGTGGCAATGGGGTTCGGACGCACGGGCCGGATGTTCGCCTTTCAGCACGCCGGCATCCGTCCGGACATCATCTCCCTGGGCAAGGCCTTGTCGGCAGGCTATCTGCCGATCAGCGCGACGCTGGCGCGCAAGGAGATTGCGGATACGTTTTCCGATCAACCGGTTGACCACACCTTCTGTCACGGCCACACTTTTAGCGGGAATCCGATCGCGGCGGCGGCGGCGCTGGCGACGCTTGACGTCTTTCGCGACGAACGCGTCGTGGCGCAGGCCGTGGCCGGCGGGGCGCTGCTGGCGGCGGAACTGGCGCCGCTGGCGGAACGGGCGGGCGTCCGCAACGTGCGCACGCTGGGCATGATCGCGGCGGTGGAATTGGATCCGGCGCCCGACGCGGCGGCCGAGTCCGCGCGCGCGGCGCGCCTGCGCGAACGGCTGCGCGCCGAAGGCGCGCTCGTGCGTCCGCTAGGCCCCGTGCTCTACGTCATGCCCCCCTTGACCACCCCGCCGGCCGTGCTGCGCACGCTGGCGCAGTCGCTCGTGCGGGCGGTGGAGGCGGAGTTGATTTATAAATTACCCGCTTGACATTTGTGCGTTTGAATGGCCGAATACACATATTGGCAGGCGGCGCGCGGGAAGAGGCATTCCGCCTGTCGGAAGTTTGCTCTGATTGATGGAAGATATTGAGTGGTCTGCGGTAACAAGCAACGGAAGGAGCGGAAAATGAAAAGGGCATCGATGGTAGCGATCGCGGCATTGGCGATGGCGGGAATGCAGGTTCTGGCCCAGGAGACGAAGGACGTCAACATGAACGTCACAGTCGGGCAGAAACCCGGGACCAAGGACAGCGCCACGGTGATCCGGACCGGGCCGGGCGGCGAAACGCAAATCCTCTCCACGGAGACCGTGAAAGGCGAGCAGCCGAAGGTCGTCCGCTCCGCGGCGCCGGCGGTGGCGGAGGATGACACTCCGCGCAAGGCCCGCGTGATCGTGGTTCCGGCGGTCTTCGCGCGGGATCAGCGGCGACGGGTCGACCGTGAATTGAACGAGCGCTTCGGCATCACCGACCCCGGGCTGATCGAAAATCCGGGCTACACCACTTATCTGGTCGACGCCCTGGTGAATGCGCGAAAACTCGACGTATTGGAGCGCGAGGATCTCAAGTCCGTCATCAAGGAAATCGATTTCGGCGATTCCGAGTATGCGGATATCAACAAGGCCGTCAAAATCGGCCAGATGTCCGGGGCCGACTATGTCGTGCTGCCGGTGATCACGACTTTTGTCGTCGACAAGCGGCGTGAGCAGGTTCCGTATGTCGGGCAAAGCCAGGAAAAGATCCGGGCCTATTTCCGGACCGTGGTCCGCACCGTGGATGTGAAATCGGGCAAGATCGTCTCCTCCTTCCCCAATGAAGTCGAGCGCACGGCCCGGGTCCGTGAGCGCGACACCCCCTCCCTGGTGGTGGCGGATGCGATCAGCGGCATGTACAAGGACGCGGCCATCAAGGAGGCGGCGAGCATAGTGGATACGGCCTATCCGATTAAAATCGTGTCGATCGAAGGCGACAACGTGATCGTCAATCGCGGGCGAGGCGCCATCATCAAGGACGAACTCCTGAAGGTCTACAGCGCGGGCGAGGTCATGCTCGATCCGGACACCAAGGAAAGCCTGGGGTACAACGAGGGCTACGTCGGCGCGATTAAGATCACCGAGGTCAACGAAAAGGTCAGCAAGGGCGTGATCGTGGACCAGAAGGGCGAGATCAAGCGGCTGAGCATCTGCCGCCGCGACAAGGTTCCCACGACCATGGAGCCCCTCGTCAAGCCGGCCCCAAAACTTGACTAACCACCCGCATCAAACCAGGAGGCAAGACCCCATGAAACACGCCGATCCAACCCGTCTTTGGCTGGCTGCCGGGGCCTTCGGGCTCGGGCTTGCCCTGGTCCTGACCGGGTGCCGCACCCCACCCTCCGCGGGCATCACGGTGGAGAGTTACCAGAAGAACTCCATCACCGTGAACTCGAAGATGCTCCGGGGCTGGCTCAACGTCACCGAGGTGACCGCCGCCCGCGGCGAAAACGACCTGATCTCGGCCCAGATCACCGCCCAGAACATCACGCAGAAGGACTGCCAGTTCGAGTACCGGTTCGAGTGGCTGGCCAAGAATGGGCTCTCCATCAATTCAGGACTGACCACCTGGGTTCAGATCAACGTAAGCGGCATGGAAAAGGCCAGGATGCGCGCCGTGGCGCCAACCAAGACGGCCGAGGATTTCATCCTCATCGTACGCTTCCGACGCACCAGCGAACGCTGGAACCGCTAGACGGAAGGTTCGGCAAGCCCGCCGGGAACGACAACGCAGGACAACGACGAAGGGAAGCTCAGATGAAACTCTATCGGAATTGCGTTCGTATATTGGGACCGATTGCCCTGGCCGCATGCGTGGGCGGCTGCTTCCACCCGCCCACGACCTCGTATGTGTCCACGGAGGAGGCGGGCGTCATGTCGTTCGGACTGGACGACCATGACTACGACCTGGCCAGCGAGAGCATCGCCCGCGAACTCCTGACACGCCAGCTTCCCAAGGGCTATGTCGTCGCCCTCGGCCCCGTCGACACGCGCGAATGCCCTTACGACGTGCGCGTCCGGCAACTCCAGAAATCCCTGCAAGTCATCCTCAACAAGGAGAACACCCTCAAGTTCACCGCCGCGGTGGATGTCATGGCCTCGGGCGGCAATGCCGCGGCCGAAATCTACAGGCTGATCGAATACAACTGGATCACGCAGAATCCGATCGACCAGGAGGATCTCCAGAAATTCGGCCGACTCGCCAAACTGAACGGCCTCCTCTTCGGCCGCGTCTCGGCCCTGGAACGGCGCAACCCCCGCGGCCAGCGCGAGATCACCTACCGCTTCGTCTGGGAGCTGGCCAACACCGAAACCGGAGTCGTTGACATCTCCCATGAATACAAAATCCGCAAGAGCCAGTAACTTCCGTCATTCATTTGCGGGGCTGCTTGCCCTCGCCGCGCTGATTGCCGCCGTTCCGGGCGCACCGCTCGCCGTCCATGCCCGACGCTCCGATCCGGAGCGTCCCGAATGGATCGCCCAGCCCAAGAGCAGCGACATGATGTATCTATATGTGGTGGGCCATGCCGCCGGACAGTCCTCCGAATCGGATGCGCAGGAAGCGGCCTTCAGGAATGCCCTGCAAAAGATCGCCGCTCAAATCGAGATGCCGGACGGCCAGCCGTTGCCGCCATCCAGAATCCGGCGCGCGGAAGTCGTGCCTGGGTGCCAGTATGTCGAGGAAAAGTCCTCGAAATTCTCCGCCTGGGTCCAGGTGAGCTGGCCAACGGATGAAAAGAAGAAACTTCAGGAACAAACCGATCGGCGTGAACTGCCGGATAAACCCAAGCCGATCGAGGCGGAGCCCAGCGGCGTCCGCGGCGTCATCAAAACCGATTCCAGCGTCAATGCCGGTTTTTCGACGCAGGATGACAAAGTCGAGAACGCGCCCGGACGCGCCAAGGCCGGCGAATCGCAACCCTCCAATCCGCACACCGGGAACAGCCTGCAGTTTTCCAGGGCCGCGGAACCGGGCGCTCCGGTATCCACCACCAAAACCATCACCTATTCAGGCAAGGCGGAAGCCGATGGCCGTTCCGCGCAACTTTCCCTGACTTTCCGCGACGGCCGGGTTTCAGGACGGTTGCAGGCACAGGGTGAAAGCGGACCGAACATCAGCCTGCCCACCACGGACATATCTTTCCAGGCCGTGCCCCTACCCGGCCCCTGGGAGGATCGCGCCACGACCATCCAGGCGAACTGGACCGGCGGCGACTACGGCAATGGCGGCCAGATTATGCAGGACTACCCAACCAAGGGAACGCTGACCATCAAGCTTGCGGAGCGGGAAGGCCGGGAAGTGGTGTATCTGCATCGTCTCCCGACCAGCCGCTATGGTTATGTTTTTCCGCTCCAAGGCAGGCTGGTTGAAGCCACTCCATCTTCTAACAACTCCAGCAACACGACCGGAAGCGGCTCCGGCGACCCGGTGGGCATCTGGACCGGCGAACTCAAGCCGAAGTCCGGGAGCGATCCGGTCGTGCTGTCATACGAGATGACCTTTCTCGCCAACGGAAGCGTTTCGCTGATCACGAAAGCCTCCACGAGCAAGGAATCGAGCACTCTGCAAGGCGCCTGGCGATCGGCAAACCAGGCCGTCGAAATCCAATGGAGCAAGGAATCGCTGGAAAAGTGGAATGTTGACGGGGACACCGCGAAAGCCCGCTTCAACGGCCCGGACTGCCTGATATTCAACACGGGGGATGGCCCGATCAATTTCAGCCGGAAGGGCAGCAAGAGCGATGCCGGGACTTCCGGCGCGAATCCGTTCGACGGCAAACTGAAAGAACCCGCGTTCTGCGCAAGCATTAACAACCGCGAGCGATGGACAAAAGCGCGGGAATTTCTCCCGGATAAATATTCCCTCAGCGACAACGAGGCGCAAATTTTCGGCGGCGTCATTCACCTTAACATCAAACAGAAGCAGACGTTGTCAGTCGGGATCGGGCAGATGTACGATTTGAAGAGCGGAAAGCCCCAGTCGGGAATCTTCACGCCGGATAGTCCACCGAACTTTTTCGCCGACCCAAGCCGGGTCTTCAGCGCCAGGAACATAGGGAATTCCGGCATCGAGGTTGAGGGTGTCGGCAAGGGCGTTGGGAAACTTTGCGTGCAGATGGATCAGAAAGTTACCACCAGCGATGGAACACGCGCTTACGGCAAGTACTATGCCGTCTTCGTGATCGTCGTGCATGAAAAAACCGAGGTCGGCAATCCCGAGGTGGAAATTCAAAAGCTCGAAATGACCGGACAGGCCATTCGCAAAGATAACAGCACCCCCGTTAAGGGGGCAATCGTCAGCCTTGTATACATCAGTAAGTCGGGCGAACTGCTGAGTTACGGGCCTTATCCGAATCCCACGACGGATGCCGCGGGCAAGTTCAAGGTGAACGTTGGGAATCTTCCAAAGGGCCGGTTTGAGGTCTTGGTGCAGTTGCTGGGACAGGTCGCGGGTACTGAAGAGGGCGGAATCGGCGTCGAGAATGACCTGTGGCCGTGGGAGCTGAACGTTCTGGATTTGACGCCGGAACTGGCGGAGCGGAGTCCATTAAACGTTGGCGTGATCGTGCTGGAACGCGTGAAATTGATCAACAATTTCGATAATCGTCCGCTCCGCGTAATCGCCCCCCTGGGCCGATGAAGTTTCGGTTCCCAGCGGACCGAACCAGGACACGCAAGATGGAAGGAAGCAAGACGTGACAGCACTGCAAAAGATCCTGACCTGTCGCTTTTCCCTGCGGATCTTCCTGCCGTGCTTGCTGCTCGGGGGCTTCCTGCTCTCAGTCACCGGTTGCGGAACCACCGGTTCCAGCACCGCCAACGTCCCCGAATGGGTCCGACACCCAAAGACCGAGGACAGTCTCTTCCTCTATCGCGTCGGACATGCTCTGGGCGCCGCTACCTCCGAAGCCGCCCGCGATGCCGCCTTTCAGGAGGCCATGAAACAACTGGCCGCGGTCTTTCCCGCGCGTGTTGCCGAAGACGGCTCCACCAGTCCGGTCGACCCCGCCCTCGTGCTCCGCAACGTGGAAATCATCCCCGACTGCGTCAGCATCCATCCCACATGGGGGACGTACGAAGCCTGGGTGCAGGTCAGCTATCCCATTTCCGAGAAGCTGAAGGTGCTCCAGCAAATCGAGACCGGCGACAAACTGAACGCCGGCTGGGCCGAAGCCCAGGCGCTCGCGCGGCAGGGCAAGTACAGCGAAACGCAAACAATTCTCACCAACGTCTTCACCAAGATGGATCAGGCGCTGTTCGTGAAGATCGACATGGACGAAGCCAACATCCTGCTGGGAGACACCTACCGCGAGCAGAAGGACGCCATCGAGGCCCGCCGCGCCTTCGAGCAGGTGGCTGCCACAACCACCTCCGACAAGTGGAAGCAGATCGCCGCCGAAAAACTCCAGCAACTCCCCGAGCCGCCCCGCCTCTGGCCCATGCAGGACCGCTGGAGCCGCCAATCAATCGGACTATTTTGCGCCATCCGCGACGGCAAGGGCTGCCGCCGCTTCGGCGACCTTTCCGGCGCGCTGGCCAAGGATTGCCGCGAAGCCAAGATCGCCTGCCATGACATTGCGGAAAAATTCGACGCCAGCGCACACGCCGCCGCCTTCGACCGAAGGGATTTTCAAATTGTCTGCAAAGACGCCCAGGCCAAGGGCGCGCAACTGATCCTGGCCGTGCTTTACGACATTGACCCCGCCAAGCAGGGCAAGACCAGCGACAACTTCGGCATGGCCGTTCCCGCCATCGATGCGCTGGTCCGCTATTTCATCGTCCGCGCTTCCGACGGCAAG
Source organism: uncultured bacterium (assembly GCA_903925685.1). Taxonomy (GTDB): domain Bacteria; phylum Verrucomicrobiota; class Kiritimatiellia; order CAIKKV01; family CAIYGI01; genus CAIYGI01. The sequence goes on along the minus strand of CAIYGI010000299.1, from coordinate 25,743 downwards.
ATACTGTTCGACGGCCAGATCAAGGACGTGACCGGCGGACGTACGGAATCCAGCCTGGCCGAACGCACCGCCATGATCCTGATCGCCAGATACCTGGTCCCCAACTGCCCCGCCATCCCGGCCCCGCATCCCCCCGCCATCCCCGCGCCCGCGGAAACGCCCAAGAAAAGCTAGAACGGCGAGACTACAACGCGGAAGCCAACCTTCTTGTCACGCCTGCCTGGGCGCAGGTCGTCGCGGGCCGAGGTTACGCACTCTTCGACCTCGCTGTTAAAACTTCCGCCCTTGACCACCCTGTGGCTCGATGTCCCCATGCGGTTTTCGCACCACTCCGCCACATTGCCGTGCATGTCGCACAGTCCCAAAGCGTTTGGCTGCTTGGCCCCCACGGGATGCGTCGTCCCGCCGCTGTTCTTCTCGTACCAGCCCGCCGCCAGCAAGTCCTTCTCGTCGTTGCCGCCGGTATTGAATTTCGTCGCGGCCCCGGCACGGCAGGCATATTCCCATTCCGTGTCGGACGGCAACCGCACCCGCATTCGCATTTCCTGGTTCGTCGCCGAGAGCGTGTTCACCAGTGTCTCAAGCTTGCCGCAAAACTCCTTGGCCTGTTCCCAGCTCACGCCTTCGGCCGGATTTTGCCCGCCCTTGAAGCGCGAGGGGTTTTCCCCCATCAGCGTCACCCACTGATCCTGCGTGACCTCGTACTTGCCGATCCAAAATCCCTGCATCGGAATCACCCGCCGCATGGAGCGGTGATCCTCCGACTCCGAAACCAGGTCGCCGTCAGCCACCCAGACCAGTTCGATCTTCCCGCCGTTCTTCATCGACGGCATGGAAGGCAGCGCCCTGCCTTTCGGCCCTCTCGCCGAGCCGGCCGCCTGCTCCATCTCGCTCACCGGTATCGGCGGCAATTTCATCAACTGCCTCGCGTTGATCACCACGACGAACAGAAGGCCTTCCTGCCCTTCATGATCCGTCGTCACCATATCCACCACGGCGCCGCTCTCCACGCTTACAAGCCGCGTATTCACCGTGTACATCTCGCCCAGCCGCCCCACGCTGCCGATCACGATGAATTCCGCCGCCAGCAGCTTGCCCGCCTCGATGGCCCGCGTCGTATCGGCGCAAACCATGGCCATCTGGTTCTCCTTCAGAACGCGCTCGGCCTGCGTGCGCTCGATCATCTGGTACCTGCCGCTCTTGCCCACCTCGCCGAAAATGCGCTCTGAAAGCATCATCGCCATCCCCTCGCTAACCCCCTCGAGAGGTTTGAGGTTCATTACGGCGCAGGTCGGTTTGGCGGCGGCGGCGGCGCTTCCGGGCAGGCAGCATGCGCCCAGAGCGACCGCCAACGCCATAATGGATGCACGCCAGAACATGCTTGCATGGTTGCAATATTGCCGGAACTGGTCAAGGCATATCGCTCTTGACTTTGCCACACAGGCACAGCAAACTGCTGACCGTCGTGCCGGACCGCTGCCCAGATCGGCCCCGCCGTTAAACCGAAACATGGAGGGTTGCGTAATGAAATTAAAGACCTGCCTCAAGTCGCTTGTTCTGTTGTCCGGGCTGGCCATGCTGCAGGGGTGCGCCCACCTTCCTGGCGGCATCGCGGCCTGCAACACGCCGCTCGAAGGCCGCAAGTACACGATTCTCGGCAAGACCGAGGCCACCGACAGCCGCATCTGCCTGCTGGGCATCCTGCCCGTCACCAGCGCCAACTCCGTGCGGGCCGCCCTCGACAAGGCCGTTGTCCGCGTGGACGGCGACGCCCTGATCGACATCACGGTGGAAAGCTATTTTCACTACTGGATTCTATTTTCCAAGGACATCGTAAAAGTTGAAGGCACCGCAATCCGCTTCAACAAGTAATCGGGAGACACGCCATGACACGCATAGCTCCATTCCGGATGACCGCCCTCGCCGCCGCATCGCTGCTCTGCGCCACCTTTGCGCAGGCCGCCGAAATGGGACGCTGGGTCCCCACCCCGTCCGACGTCAGAACCGGCGCCAATGTCGGCACCGGCACCAGCGGCTTCCAGCTCTCGCTGTGGGAGCCCGCCCAGATATTTCCCTCCACCTATGACGTCTACGGACTCCGCCTCAACCTGCTCTATGGAAAGATCAACGCCCTCTACGGCCTGGACATCGGAGGTTTCAACTACGCGACCAGCGACACGCGCGGCTGCCAGATCGGCGTGCTCGGCAACCGCGCCGGCAACCTGCTCGGCGTCGAGATCGCCGTCGGCATGAACTGGGTCGGCAACGAAATGGTCGGCTGCCAGTTCGGGCTGATCAACCGCATCGACGCCACCGGCAACGGACTGCAGGTGGGCCTCTACAACACCGCAGGCGAGGATTTCGGCGGGACGCAGATCGGCGTCTTCAACTGGGTCGGCAATATGCGCGGCGTCCAGATCGGGGTCGCCAACGCCTGCGACACGCTGCACGGGATCCAGATCGGCCTCTTCAATTTCGTCTCCAAGGCCAACTACATGAATTTCTGCCCGATCTTCAACGCCAGTTTCTGAATAATCAAACGCAATTGCTTTTTCGGGGCGCGTCGGATAGCTTCTTTCGAAGCGGGCGGTTAGCTCAATTGGCAGAGCGCCAGCTTTACACGCTGGATGCCACAGGTTCGAGTCCTGTACCGCCCACCATCTCCCGCCATGGCCGTTCCGGAATCCGGCCTTCGGCGCTGGCAGGCAGCCGCTCGCGGGTCAGGGGCTCGTCAGACCAGACTTTGCCTGCGATGTTTAGGCGCGCCGCGTCTTGCCATTCAGGCTACCGGGGGAAGCACATTGCTCCGAGCATACGCCGTGATCCGTCCATGTCATGCGCCAGACCGGTCCGCCGACCGGCGTGACCCGGCCATCGGCGGCAACGCGAATTCCGCACCCCGAGGGTAATGCATACCCGATATGCCCGGCGCCAAGCAGGCGCAGCAGGACCTTGATCTCGGCCCACTCTTCGTCCTCGGCATGTGTGTCGCAGATGTATGGCGCCAGACCCAGGCAGTCGAACGGCGCGGCCGAGGAGTCGTCGCTTGGACTCTTCCAGCGCACCCAAAAAGAGCCGAGCATGATGCTGCCCGCCGAAACGCCGATAAAGGGGATCCCGGCGGCATGCATCGCGCGCAGTCGCGGGGCGACACCGCGATGGTTTATGGCGGACATTCCGGCCTCCACGTCGCCGCCGGACATAAAGACCACCTGGGCGCGCTCCAGCGCCTGCCCGACCTCCGCCGCGGACCCGCCGCGCATCAGGGCCACATTCAGAATCTCGCCGGCGCCGGCATCGCGCAGCACGGTCTCGCCCCAGCGCCGGAATTGGGCATCGTCGCCATTGGCGGCGCCGATATATGCCACCCGCGGGGCATGCCCATCCGTCATTCGCAAAGCAGCCGCCAGCGCCGGGTCCGCGCCCCGTCCCCGCCACGCGGAACCACCCGCCAGCAAGGTCACCTCGCCGACCCTCTTGTCGTTCTTGTGCGCGGTTGGCATCGCTACTTTATTTTACGCCTCAAAGCGGCAATATCGGCCAGCGGCGGCGGGAATTTCAAGCGCATTTCTTCCATCGTCTCACGTAAGATTTCCGATACCGCCAGGCTGCGATACCACTTGTGGTCGGATGGTATCACATACCACGGCGCGCACGGCGTGCTGCAGCGCGTCAACGCATCCTGATACGCCTTCATATAGTCGTTCCAACGGGCGCGTTCCACAAAGTCCGCCTCCGAGGCCTTCCAGTTGCGATTCGGATCGTCCAGCCTGGCCAGCAGGCGGCGCTTCTGCTCGTTGCGTCCAATGTGAAGGAAAAACTTGAGCACCGTGACGCCGGACTCCGTCAACAACCGTTCGAAATCGTTGATCGTGGCGTAACGCGCCTTCCATACCGCTTTCGGCGCCAGATCATGCACCCGTACAACCAGTACATCCTCGTAATGCGAGCGATTGAAAACTCCGATTCCGCCCTGGGGCGGCAGGGCCTTGTGAATACGCCATAGAAAATCGTGCGCCAGTTCCTCCACGGAAGGCGCCTTGAACGAGGTCACCCGGCAACCTTGCGGGTTCAACCCCGAAAACACCGTGCGGACCAGTCCATCCTTGCCGGAGGCATCCATGCCCTGCAAAACGACCAGCAGCGCACGCCGGTTTTCGGCGTACAGTTTGTACTCAAGGCCGGCCAGCGCCGCCACATTCTCATGCAGCCGCTCTTCCGCCTCGGACTTCCTGGACTTTTTCCACCCCGGCGTGCCGCCCGTATCCACATCGGCGAGCCGGAAGTCCGCCCCCGGTCTCACCTGTAGTTGCTTGCGCCACGTCATGGAAACTCACCTCTTCGTCAAACGGCCAAGCCCTTGACAAGCGGTCCTCGCCGAGACCGACTCCTTACGCCCGTCAAGCTCAGCCTGCAAAATCAGCCGCCCGTCAGCGGACCATTACGTGGCCAGCCCGCCACAATCCTTGCCGGAATCGCCGCCAGCGGTCAGGCTTTCATTCGCCCCGGCCACCGTAAAACGGCCGGGCGACGCCTTCTTGAACAACTGCTTGTGCGTGTAAAGCATGACGGCAAGCGCGGCCTTCGGCTTTTCCGACTGAAAAGCATACCCCCCGGACTGCAGCGCATCCACGATTTCCGAAATGCTCATCGATCGCCCGGCCTTTTCCAAAATAGTCCTGACGCAATCGAGTTTAGTCGGGCTCCCCCGTTGCACACCCGTACGCCGCGCCTTGCCGCCCACGCCTGAAGGCGCAGGATTCACACCCGCCGCCGGCGCCGCGCCGCTTTGATCGAAAAGCGCGGACATCTCGTTCTTGAGCATCTCCAAAGCCTTCTCGTGGGCCGCGATCTTACGAAGCAACTGTTTGCCCTTCCGCTCGCGCGCCCTGAACTCTTTCAGTATCGCCTTCTGCCTGCGTTTCAATTCCTGCATGACTTGCATTTAATCCAACCTCCTCTCGGGATAAATCAGGTAAATAATACAACAAGTCATGACGGAAACGCAAGTTCAAAATCAAAAATCAATTACGTATGCAAATACGTCCGACCAGCTCTTTCATATCAGACGCATCCACGCGGCAAGAAATTGCGCGCCAAATCTGAGGGATGGCGGGAAGCCCTTGCGCCATCCGTATTCCTTATACCGCCACCGGCGGCTTGCGCTCGACGAAGCGCTTTGCCAGCTCGAGCGTTTCTTCCAAAGGCAGAATGCCTTCCGAAGCGCCCGGACGCGACAAACTGGCCGCCGCGCAACAAGTGGCCAGCCGGGCGGCCTCCGGCATTTCCCAGCCTTCATGGAGACCCAGCAGCAGTCCCGCGCAAAACGCGTCGCCCGCCCCGACCGCGCCGGCGATGTAGCCCTCTGGCAGCTGCATCGAGCCCCTTGCATAGCGCCGACCGGACCGGTCGCGCATGTAAAACCCTTCCGGCATGTGAACGGCCACCAGCCGCATGCCGCCGAACGCATACAACCGCTCCACCGCATCAATCAACGCGGCGCCGTCAAGACGCCGATCTTCGTCCCGCACCTTGATCCCCACCGCCCGGGCCGCCTCGATCTCGTTCAGGATCAGGTAATCCCATTCCTTTGGGTCATCATTTCACCATCATACTTTCCATTCACGGCTCAATCGCTGACCAGTTTCACGCAAGCAGGCGCATCTTCCTCGACTGCGGCGAAGCGTCCCACACGCTGGTCTTCAAATTGGTTGTCATGAGCGTCATCGTTCGCGGTGGATACTTCCCCCACAATGGCATAACCGGAATCGGCCCAGAAGGCATGCATGACTCCGCTGGTGAGTGTGATCCTTTCGCCTGCCGAAAGCAGCAGCGGCGCTCCCGCGGGAATATCGCGCGCTTCACCGTTCACCTGAAGACGGACCGCTCGCACAGAGGGCAATTCGATCGCCAGACGCCCCCAGCGGCAAATAATGTCCTCCTTCTTGAACGCATGGTAATGGCGCGGCGTCAGCTGGCCATGCCGCACATACATCACTTTCTCGCAATACTCCGGCTGTTCCGCCAGGTTTACAAGGGTCAATCCAACCCGTGCGAAATCGCCCAGCCCGAAATCGGTCACATCCCATCGCGGGTTGGGAGGCAGGCTCCACCCATGCCTTGCAAAAGCGCCCCGGGCTTCCTCGATCGCCGCGTTGATTTCGGATCGCTTCATAAATGCCCCTGTATCGTTTTATTTTCGCCTTCCGTGCCGCCGGTAGCGCGCCATAGGATGCAGGTTGATAGGCTGTAGGTTGTTAGACTGTTTGGAAACACCGGTTTTCACCATGCTGCCGTTCCTTCACCCACTCCACCGCCACGATGATGGGCGGTTGCCTGGACGGAGACCACCAACAGCAGCGCGATGTCCCAAGGGTTCAGCTGCATGATTGGGCGCTCACCATGCCCGCGAATCCGGGACTTCCATCCACCGTCCGCCGTCCTGGATCGACAGTTGGCTGAAGAGTCCCGGCAGGGTCATGTCCATGGCTTCGTGGATGCCGATGGGGTTCGGGCGTGTGCCCTCGATGGCGTCAACGAAGTCGAGGATTTCGAAAAAGTCTCCGCCGCCGTGACCGGCCGCCTGGCCACGCTGCATGTTTTCCTTCCAGAAATCCGGCAGGAACTCGTCGCTCAGCTCGGCCGGATCCAGCCAGGTGTTCATGTCCTTGCAGCGCGTGCGCAACCAGATGCGGTCCTTTTCGCCATGGGCGCGGGCGGATTCATAGCAGCCATCCGTGCCCTGTATCTGATAGTTGGTCATGGCATGCGGGCGGTTGGAGAGCATGTCCACGCGAATCTTGACCAGGCCGCCGGAGGCCATCTTGCAAAGCATCAGGCAGGAGTCCTCGTTCTCGTACACGGCGCCGCGCGGGTCGCGGTAGTGGTGGCCGCTGCCGACGCCGCTGACGGCGACCACGCGGTCACCCGGCATCCACTGCAGGATGGGACCGAGGCTGTGGGTGCCATAGGTCACGCCGTCGACGCCGGTCTGCCACTTGCGCCGCCACACGGTGACCTCGTTCAGCCCCTTGAGTTCATGGATGTACTCGCCTTCAGCGTAGTAAGGCGTGCCGAACAGGCCGCGGCGCACCATCTCCCGCACCATCACGTTGGGACGCGAATAGGTGTAATTCTCGGCCATCATGTAAATGCCGCGGCTCCGCTTGCAGGCGGCGACCAATTGCCGGCATTCCCCGACCGAGACCCCGGCGGTCACTTCCGAAAGCACATGCAGGTTGCGCTCCAGCGCGGCGACGGCCTGCGGCACATGAAAGTGCATCGGGGTTCCGATGATCACGGCATCCAGCTTCGCTTTCTCCAACATCTCCGCGTAATCCGTGTACTGCTCCAATGCGCCCAGACGCTCGCGGGCGGCGGACAACTCTTTTGCATTGGCATCACAGACAGCGCGGATCGCCACCTGCCCCAGCGCGTCACAGGCAGCTTTGAAACTCGCCCCACGCCCGCAGGCGCCGACGATACCGACATTCAGTTCGTTCATGTTGCTCATAATAATTTCACCCCTCGATGCGCACAATCTCCAGCCCGCTCATCCGTCCGAAGGCGGCCACGGCGGCGGTGATAGTTCTCCCGCTCGGCGGGCGGCATTTGCTCGAACGCTTCGGTAAAGAATTCAGAACTCATTGAACAACTTGGCCGTTTGGCCGGTCTTGTGAGATGGCCGGAGTATTGCCGGCCGTCGAAGTCCTCCTTCACGTCGTCCTTGGCGAAGGCCACCTCATGGCGCGGCGCCCCACGCCGATCACGCCCACGCGAATGGTCCGCTGGTTTTTAACGGTCTTCATGACGATCCTTTCTTGATGGTATATCATCCCAACATTTACTCTATGCCGGTTTGCTTTTGTTTCCTTCTCATGTTTTACGCCCGCATTTCGCAGTCGCCTTTTCCTTGGGTTCTTGAACAGTCCTGTACTTTGCTCCCCCCCGCGCGCCGCGCAGCATCCGGCCGGCGTTATTGAAAAAAACGTCCTCAACATCGCTACGGGTCAAGCCGGTCTCTTCGGCCGCCCGACGGAAGGCATTTATGATCTCGAACATGAAAAACGAAAGTTTATCGGCTTCAATCCCGCTGACTTCGCGCATGTGCTTGTCGCCGCTGACATCGCCATATAATCCGGCCGGTACAATATTGACATAATTGCCCCTCTCGCAAATCCGCCGCATGCGCATGCGCGCAATCACCAAGTCACTGCCGAACAGAATGCGCTTCGGACCAACAGCCTCGATTAACTGGCGGAAGACCAATGCGTTGGTGTTGGCCGAAATATCAAAACACATGTTCCGGGTCTTGGATAGAACCTTGAAAGCGTTACCCACATCCTCCGGACAATAGGCGCGCCCCACGTGGGCGATAACAACCCGCAGGCGGGGATAGCGCGCCTCGATTTCCAGCAATTGCGCCAGGTTGACTGGGTCGCGCAGGCGGCCGTCACGCGGAATGTGCAGCATTAAAATCCAGCCGCGCCGGTTAAGCACATCGAGGTGGGCGTGCGGAAAATAATCGTAAATCCGGATTTCCTTTTCCGGCAGATAGGTCGGGGCCAGCGTCAGGTAACTTTTTGCGCCGACGAACTTACCCTGTGCGATGCGCGCCTCCAATTCTTCCGCCGGCCATTCTGGATGCGAACAGATCAGCGCCGGGCAATTCGCCTTCACGGCGCTTTCCGCCACATAACGGTTGTTGCCCGCCCGATCGTCACGCTCGGCAAAAACGTTGCCGAAAATAAGAGGCGTAACGGCTTTGTCGGGAAACATCACGCGATAGGTTTCGACCAAATCCTCGATACTGCAATCCTTGGCCACGCGCGCCGGCCAGGTCACGGAGCGCACCGGCTCGTTTCCTCGTTTGTCCTTGAAGCGGTCAAGCCAGACGTGGGTGTGGATATCTATGATTTTATCCGGCAGCCAGTCGCGCAGGCGTTTCGCATAAAACTCGCGGTCAACCGGTTTGACTTCAAATAATGGTTTCATATTGATTATTCTCCCGTATGTTTCTTGGCGGTCCGGTCAAGTTTTCAGCGCGCTATCTTAGAGTCTGTCCCCACAGCGGTCATTATTGGACGCCATTCGCGGATCGGCCATGCTGACGATAGTGCGCCAACCCCTCGATCAGTGTCTGCATGTTCGCCAGCGGCACGCCGGGGGCAACGGAACTGGAACAGCCGAGCATAAGACCCACTTTCGGACCTTTCGCAACCAGCCAGTCCAATTGGCGCCGCACGTCGGCCGGCTTGCCGTGGGGCAAGGTGGTGGTGACCGAGACGCCGGCAATGATGAACAGGCCATCGCCGTCCCTGGTCTTCATCTTGCAGATTTTCTCGTAGTCCATGCCGTCCTCGTACTGGAACCCCTGGAAGCCGCCGAGGCCGACATCCAGCAGGCGCGGCACCATGGACATCAGGTTGCCGTCGCAGTGCCAAATCAGCCGGATGCCGGCATCCAGAAAAGGTTGAATCGAACGGACAAAGTGCGGAAACCAGATTTTATCCAACGATTTTATGTCCACCAGCGTGCCGCGCGAGTCGGCCATGTCGTGGTCGAGGCGGATCAGCCGCGGCAAGCCGCCTTCGACGATGGCGCGGGCGGCGATGCGGTTGTAGACTTCGGCGGCATCGGCATAAATCTTGAAGCCCCGCTCGATCACCTCGGGGTAAAGCGCGTAGGCCATGAAGTAGTTGGCATAGCCGTAGTTTCCATAGAGAAAGCCGGGGAAGGTAAAAAAGCCGCCATAGGGGCTCTTCAGCATGTTCAAGCCGAAAAGGTTTTGCACTTCAATTTCCGTAGCGATGAGGTTGCGAACCTGCTCGTCGGCGTTGACCTCTAGATCGCGCCGCCACTGTTCCCATTGCGGGAAGAGGACCTTCTCCATGTGCGCGACGGTGGCCTCTGGCGAGTCGATCAGCATGCCATCGCGCACGATTTCCTCGGCGCCGGTGGTGGCGCCGCGCTGGGCTTTATCGTCATAGCCCTGATCCTTCATGCTCAAGGGGTTGTCGGGAATCCACTGGTCAATGAAACAGGCCCCGACCTTGAGCTGGAATTCACGGTAGACACGGACGGGTTCCTTTGCGTAGCTGCCCGGCGGATTGCCGGAGAGTGTCTCCAGGTGCGACCATTGCATAACGTTCATCGACGACAAGGGAATACCCTGCGTAGGGCGCAGGGCAAAGGTGTCGAGCGCCAGCCGGGCATTGGCTTGCCACTTGTCTTCAAATTCAGCAAATCCTGTCGTTTTATCCATCTTGCTCCTATTATTATTCACTACGTACCGTTTATTCGCCGTAACCACTCAGGTAGTCAGCAGTCAGAATTCAGAATAAAACACCCAAGAATCAGCCGTTGAAGACCGCAAGGAACATTCCGCCAACACCCTGCGTTTAGCGCCTGTTCTCTTCGTATCTCTCTGGCCCATGCGGGTTCCTTATTCTGACTACTGACTTCTGAATTCTGGCTCCTCCCCAGTAACTATTCGCCTTTATAACCCTGTTTTACCCATAATTTGCGGGCGCGGGCGACGGCCTCCGGCTTGAGCTTGAACATGCCGCGGATGGACGGCGGCGGCTGGCCGGGGGCGGCGTGCGACGGGAAAGGCGACCAGTGGTCGTTCTCGAACGCCTTGCGGCTCTTTTCCTTCTTGAAGTCCGGCACGGCGAAGGGTGCGCCGTCGGCCAGAGCGCTCTTCCAGGCCAGGATGCCGACGCTGCTCATGGCCACGCCGCGATAGACATTCAAATACGGCTGTTTGCCCGAACGGATGGCGTTGGCGAATTCGAAGTTCGTCCAGAAATCGCCGCCGCCGTGGCCGGCTTTGTTAGCCAGGTCGGCATGCTCGGGCCAGTCCGGTGTATACGTCCGCTCTTTCGGCGTGCTCGCCGGGCAGTTCCACTCGTCATGCCAGACCCGCACTTGTTCGGGACCGAAATAGCCCGGGCCGCGTGTGATTTCCATGGCGCCGCGCGTGCCATGCACACGATACCAGTTGCTGTGCCCGGGAAGCCACAGACCGAAGATGCGGAAGACGGCGCCGTTGTCCATGCGGCACAGGATCACGGACCCCGGGTCGGAGCGCCGTGGCAGCGCATCGGTGATTTCCGGCGCGGTGATTGAGAGCCCGTTAACTGACAGGGGCATCGTGTCGGTGATGCACATCAGCGGCGCCAGCGCGTGGGTGCAGTAGGAGGTGGAGTAATTCCAGTTGCGCCAGTGGTTGAGCCCCGGCGAAATCGAATTGGTCCCTTCCGTGTCCATCGGGTGGTTGTACTCACCCTCGGCGTAGGTGACCCGGCCGATCTCGCCCGAGCGATAAAGCCGCCGCATCTCCATGTTGAAACGCGTGAACGGGTAGTTCTCCGCCAGCATGTAGATCTTGCCGCTCTTCTCGACGGCCCGGCAGAGGGCCACGCCCTCGGCGAGCGTCGCGTTGCACGAGGTCTCGCTCATCACATGCTTGCCGGCCGCCAGGGCTTTGACGGCGAAGGGCGCGTGCTCGTGGAAGTAGTTCGCCAGCACCACGGCGTCCATGTCGTGTTCCAGGAACTTGTCGTAGTCCGTGTAGGTGGCCACGCCATACTTCTTGCCCGCCTCGTCCAGCTTCTCTTTCCAGATGTCGCACAGCGCCACCAGTTTCATGCCCACCAGGTCCGTGGCGCCCGAGGCAAAACTGCTGCCCCGCCCCACACCGATCACGCCCACGCGAATGGGCTTGCCGCGCTTACCGGCGGCGGTTGTCTTGCCTGCATTATTGTTCGTCATGACTTTCGTCTCCTTTGTGTTCAGCCCGCCATTACAGGCGGTTGGTTAAGACATCGGACCGATCTGACGAATCGGACGCATCTGTCCGCATGTATCCATCGCTATCGCCACGGCAGCGATCCTTCAGCCTTTCCATCACCGGCAGCGTTCCGGCAAACACCAGCCACCCGATCGCCAGCGCGCCGTAGGGGCCGACGAGTGGCTGAGCCATGTGAATGGCAATCAACATCGGCCCAAGGGTCAGCATGATCACCGACATCTGCCGCGCCATCGTCCACAGCGAGTGCCGAGCCTCGTAGGCCGCCACCACGCCGACCATCGGGAAGACGGTCATGAACCCCTGCAGCCAATGCTTGCCCAGAATCAGGCATGTGACCACCGCCATGACGATGGGCAGCTTCACGTAGATCGGCAGCGGGCTGCGGTGCGACGGCTCGTCACGTTGCGGCAGGAACCACAGAAGCGTCCCCCCCACGGCGAGCACCGCGGCGCTCGCCGTCCAAAACGTCCATTCGTGACGGGGCACAACATAGGCGATCGCACAGCCCAGCAGACTATACAGGCATGCGCCGCAGATGATGGCAAGGATGATGTGCCGATTCCCGTGAACATGCAGCCAGCGCACGCCGTGGGTGAAGAGCATCAGCAGCGCCACCCCAAGCATGTTCGTGGCGTCCACCGGCTGGCCCAGCGCCAAGTATGCGAAAGTAGTCGGGATCGGAAACGTGATCAGCAGCGCCTTGGTCCGCGGCGTGCGCGCATAGGCGACCAAGGTCGCCTGAACGGAGACCGACAGCAGAAGCGCGATGTCCCAGCCATTCAGATGCATTGTGGGTTCATTCCCCGATGGGTCATCGCGCGCTTCACGTTTCCCGCCTCAACAACCGCATGCCGTTGCCATATTTTCATTCAATGCGCACAACCTCCAGCCCGCTCATCCGGCCGAAGGCGGCCACGGCGTCGGCACGGTCGCCCAGCACGAGGGCGCTGTGATGCGTGCCGCCAGCGCGTGAGTAGGCTTCCAGGAATGGCGCCACCTTGCCCTGCGGCCGCACCCAGGTGCGCACCACGTCACGCATGGCTGGGTCCAGTGAAGCGTCCTCCGCGAGCACCTCGACGGGGGCAACGATGAGCGAGAAGGTGTCGTCCGGGCCGGGGGTGAGATTGACGAACACGGCCGGACCGGGTTTCACGGCGCAAGTCAGCACGGCCGGATCCAGCGAGCCACCGCCGAAAAACGGTTTGAAGATGACGCGCGGCACGTCGCCGGCCACCGCCGGGCTGATCTCGCCCATGTGCGAGAGGAAGAGAGTGTCACCAGCCCAGTCGGGGCAGAAGATTTCGGTGAAGGTCACGGCGCCGAACGCGCGTGCCAGAGCCCCAACGAGAGCGGCGGTCAGCACATCGCCCTCGCCGGCATAGCCAATCCCCCGCCCCATCGCCTTGGAGATTTCCAGAAACGGCATGGTATTGGCGGGACGGCCGCCGCGGTCGAAAGCCTGGAAATTGACGCTGAACCCGCTGTAACCGCCTGCTTCAATGATGTGGCGCAGTCCAAGGCCGACGCGTACGGAACGTTCGTGGGATTCATCCGTCAGTGCGCAGGCGAATCGTTTGCGATCGTCCGCCACCTCTTTGGCCACGGCGGCGTCGGTCACATTCGTAACGGCGGCGTCGAGCACATCCAGTCCGATCTGCTGGACACTGATTCCCAACTTGGCGGACAGCACGTCCTCGGCCACGCTGAAATCCCCCATGCCCGCAAAAGTGTTCCCAACACGCACCACACGGCTGCCACGCAAAGCTCCGGCGGCGATGACGGCGCGCACCTGGTCGGCGGCCCGGTCCATCGTCCGCGGGTCGGCGTCGTGACCGGCCACGATCTCGAACGCCCGCCGCCGACGACGCAGCATGGAGGCAAAATCCATGACGCCGTGAACGCCATGGTTGTACATGATCCGTGCCGGGGAGATGCTGCGCCCGAAATCCGCATCCATGGTTGTGTCGAGGATCACGATCGGGAGTTTCGTCGCGCAGAAGGCCTCGATCGCTTCCAGGGACGGTGAATAGGCCAGGTGCAGGGTGACGATGCAATCAACCCCGTCCGCCTCGAATTGCCTGACGGCGGTGGCGAACTCGTCGGCAACGCGGCAGACCGGCGCGGCTTGCACCGCCAGCCCCCGCGTTTCAAGCGCGGCGGCGATGCGCCCGACGAAACCGTCAAACCCGCTCCGGCACTCGGGCAGAAGATCGTCGTAGAGTTTCAGATAGAAGGGTAACAGCCCCGCCTTGGGAACTCGCTGAAGCGTCATGGTCATTCCTTTCGGTTTCCGTAGTTTCGCGTTGCCACCGCTTGGAACAGGCGGCTGGCATTGTGGAAGAATACATTCTCGATCTCCGCTCGCGACAGACCGGCGCGTTCCGCCGCCAGTTTGATGCCGCGGAGCTGTTCATAGAAGAACGTGGTAAAGGTCACGGCATGGCTAGCGTCGTAGATCGAGGTGCCGATCGCGTAATCCTCGCCCATCAGGTAGGCATACTGGTTGTTGACCTCCACGGATTTCCCGCGCAGAAAGGCGACCGGGGCGTCGGAGCCGAAGAGAATGCGGTCGCGCGGGAAATTCCGGAAGGCGTACTCCAGTACGCCTTCGTGGTTGACCATGGCGGTGTCGAGATAGGCATTCGGGCAGGCGGCGATGCCGTCCAGAAACCCGATCGCATTGCTGAGATAGTAGGCTCTCCCGATGTGCGCAAAAATGATCCGCGTCCGCGGGTAGCGGCGGCACAACTCCACCATCTGGGCCTGGTTGACCGGATCGGCCAGACGTCCCGGACGGGGAATGTGAAGCGTGATGACCAGCCCGCGTTCGTCGGCCGCCTGCATCTGTGCCGCGGGCAGCATGTCGTGAATGGCGATCTCCCGCGGCTTTTTTCCCTCGACGAAATTGAGGTATGCCTTGTAGCCAATGAGGTGGTTGTGCTCGACGCGCCGGATGACGGCCTCGGCCGTATCCCGGGGAGAGACCAAGGACATGGCGAAGCAACGGCGATTGTCCGAGATGCGGCCGGAATAAGCCGCCGAGGCATTCAGATCGGCGTCGTACGACGGCATGCCAAAGCTGTTGAGATGGAATTCCTGCTCCGGCAGCAGCGCTTTCGCCCAGTCCAGGCACTGCTCCAGAGTGAACACGCCACCGAACTTGCCGAATATGCTGCGGGGTAGACACTGATAGGTCGGATTCATACAGGAGCGATCGAACAAATGAACGTGCGCATCGAAGATTTTCGGCGGTAGAAAGCCCTGTAGTTCCCGCTCGTAGATCTGGCGATCGGAATCGCTGACATCAATAATACTCATGTTGGTTCTCCCGGCACGCGCAAGGCGTCATGTTCATCACGGAAAACGCCGCTTCCAATGCCGGCCAGCCGCGCAGCCCCGCGCGCGCCGGCGGAACGCCCGCCGACTGCCACCTCGATACCGGTGATTTCAGCGACGATTTTCGGCCAGATCGGGCTGTTGGCGGGGCCACCGACCATGACCGCCCTGGCATAGCTAAAACCATGGGGCTTTAGTTCCTGAATCTTCTCGTTCAGAAGTCGGGCGGCGCCTTCCATGATGGCGCGGCTAAGATTGGCATGCTCGGTGTCGCGCCGCTGCGGCGGTTCCTGCAGGTTAATCACCAGACCGCCGGCGCCGGGGGCGGCCTGCGCCGCCAAGTCGTCGAAGATGCGCATCCTGTCACGCTCGCCGGGAGCAATCACGTTGTTGACATACCAGTCAATGGTGCGCCCGATGTACGGCACGGAAAACATACCGCCCCAGGGGCCATTGCCGGCAGACAGGAACGGGTCACACAGCATCTGCGCGTCGAGAATGGCCTGTCGGTCCATGAATGGGGTGAACCCCACCCACGAGGTGCCGCAGGAGAGCATGAGTTGCCCAGGCTCCAGCACACCGACAAAACGGGCGGCGGCAGGATGATCGAAACAACCGGTGACGACGGTGGTTCGCTTCGAAAGTCCCGTATCGCGCAAGGCCTGTGCGGTCAGCGGACCAACGGCAACCCCGGAATGCGTTAACTCCGACAGCTTCGTCCGCGGGATATCCAGCCGCTTCAGAAACGGCTCGTAGTACGCGCCGGTTGTTTGCTCCTGCAGGTGAAAGGTTGTGGCCGTGGAATGATCCATCAACCATTTTCCGGTCAGACGGTACAACAGCCAGTCGGTGTCCATACCGTAGTGCGCGGCGGACGCGTATAGTTCCGGCCGGTATTCCTGCAGCCAGGCCAGATTGGCCAGAGGAAAGCCGGTGACGCAGGGCCAGCCGGTGATGCGCGCGACCGCCGCTGCATCAAGACCGGCCAGAGCCGCGGGCGGATTTTGCTCGGCGCGGCGGTCCATCCAGTTGATGATATTGGTCAGGGGCGCGCCGCCATCGCCGGTCAAAAGCGTGTTGCCGGAAGCGGCGGCCATGGAGATGGCCGCTATCTCGCCGGGGGCCTTCGTCGCCAGTTCGCGGATGACGCGGCAGATATTCCGGTAATGTTGTTCCGGGTCGTTCTCCACCCAACCGTCGTGCGGATGAAGAAAGCGGGCTTCCGCGCCGGCTTCGGCCAGCACTGTGCCCTGTCCATCCGTCAACACGCCCTTGATGGCGCTGGTGCCGAGATCCAGACCGATCAGGCAGGGTGGCGTGTTGTTTTTCATGGGCGCGTCTGCGGCTGTTCGCCCGCAGGTCAGGCAGTGGTCAGCCCATGTGCGCGACAAGCGTCCTCGGCTGTCGCGCGGCGTTTCACCACATCCTGCAGGGCAGCCACAAAAGCCTTCGGGTTCGATGCCTGCACCGCGTTACGTCCAAAAACCACGCCACCCGCACCGTCGCGCATCTCCTGCTCGGCCAGTTTCAGGGCGGCCAGATCGGTAGGCGTCTTTTCGGCGCCCAACCCCAGAATCGGCACCGGGCACTTGGCTGTGACCTCCGCGAAGCGCTGTGTGTAAAACGTCTTGATGCAATCGGCGCCAAGCTCAGCCAGCATCCGGCATCCGACGAGAATTTCCGAGTGGAACTCGTCGGGCTTTTTGGTCAGGTGGCTGTGCGGAAAATACTCACCCACGACCGGCAAGCCGAGCCGGTGCGCTTTGAGACAAAGGTCGGCGAATATTTCCACGTTGCGGGCATCCACCGCTTCGCTGCCTGTTTTAAGCGTGAGGCAAACCAGTACCGCATCGGCGCCATTACTCGCGGCATCTTCCGGCTGGTACAGATTGGAAATCACCGATTGCTTGTAGCCCCATTGAAAGCAGAAGACTGAGTTGAAATTCAGGCGGGCAATTGCCAGCGGCGCGGCCCGCCGCCCGAAGAAGTTCGAGGTTCGGGGTAACATGCCGGGTGAAAGCAGGATGGCATCCGGACCATCGCCCACCCGATCCAGCATGGCCGGGATATCCTCCATGCCCTTGTGCGGACCGTCGAACATTCCGTGATCGCACGCCACCACGACCGCCTTGCCGTCCGCGCCAAAAAGTCGCCCCAGTCGAATATCGCGTCCTGATGTCATATTTTCTCCTGCATTTCTGCTGTGGCGCACTTTCGCGCCACGCATCTATTTTTCTGTTTTTTAACTTTCTGAAAACGCTTGGACTTATTGAAAACGCTTGCCAAATAATTCTAGAATCAGCTTCATTTGTAGTATACAATGGCCGTTGCAGGTTGATTATACCGCACTTCTGCGCCTTATTCAAGCGCTCCTGCGCCATGACCTGCTACCAGCGCGCCTTCCGTCAAGTATAGACCAATTATGCGCGCACAGGACCGGCGGAAAGCGCCGCGACGCGCAGTTCGGCGATTTTGTTCTGGGCCGCGACGGGGTCGCTCACCAGGAAGGTCTGGTTGACCAAGGCCACCGTATTGTCCGCCGCCACCTCGGCCAGACCGCCATCGATCACGAAACAAACTTCGCTTCCGTTCTCGCGCGTGATCTTAACCATGCCCGTTCCGAGGGCCGCCACCAGCGGCGTGTGCCCCGTCAATACACCGAAGGAACCCAACACGCCCGGCAGCACACAGGCCGTCACGGTCTCGTCAAAGTGGACGCGGTCGGGGCCGAGAATGCGCAGATGGAAACTCATGGCGGTCCTAGGCGTTCAGCGTCAGCGCTTTTTTAAGCACGTCGTCGATGTTGCCGACCATGTAGAAGGCCTGTTCGGGGATCTTGTCGTGCTTGCCTTCCAGGATCTCCTTGAAGGAGCGCACGGTATCCACGGTTTGCACGTAGGCGCCGGGAATGCTCGTAAAGGTCTCGGCGACGAAAAAGGGCTGCGAAAGAAACTTTTGAACCTTGCGGGCGCGTTCCACGGTCAAACGGTCCTCCGCGGAGAGTTCGTCCATGCCCAGAATGGCAATGATGTCCTGCAGTTCCTTGTAACGCTGCAGGATTTCCTGCACGCCGCGCGCGACGCGGTAGTGCTCCTCGCCGACGATTTCCGGGGTCAGCATCGAGGAGGAGGAAGTCAGCGGGTCCACGGCCGGGTAGATGCCCAGTTCGGAAATCTGCCGCGAAAGCTCCGTCGTCGCGTCCAGATGCGTAAACGTCGTGGCCGGCGCCGGATCGGTATAATCGTCGGCCGGCACGTACACGGCTTGAATGGATGTTACCGAACCCTCCTTGGTCGAGGTGATCCGCTCCTCTAGTTCGCCCATCTCGGTGCCGAGCGTCGGCTGATAGCCGACGGCCGACGGAATGCGTCCGAGCAGCGCCGATACCTCCGAGCCCGCCTGCGTGAAGCGGAAGATGTTGTCGATGAAGAGCAGCACGTCCTGATGCAGTTCGTCGCGGAAATATTCCGCGTTGGTCAGCGCCGACAGCGCGACGCGCGCGCGCGCGCCGGGCGGCTCGTTCATCTGCCCGTAGACCATGGTGGTCTTTTTGAGCACGCCCGACTCGCGCATCTCGCGGTAGAGCGCCGTGCCTTCGCGGGTGCGTTCGCCAACGCCGGCAAAGACGGAGTAGCCGCCGTGTTCGGTGGCGATGTTGCGGATCAGTTCCTGGATCAGGACGGTCTTGCCGACGCCGGCCCCGCCGAAAAGTCCGATCTTGCCGCCGCGCCGGTACGGGGCCAGCAGGTCGATCACCTTGATGCCCGTCGCCAGGATGACGCTGCGGGTGTCCTGCTCGGCGAACTTGGGCGGCGGACGATGGATCGGCATGCGCTTTTCGGCGACGACCGGTCCGGCGTTGTCGATCGGATCGCCCAGCAGGTTGAAAACCCGGCCGACGGTTCCGATGCCCACCGGCACGGTGATGACCGAGGCGGTGTTCATCACCGGCGCGCCGCGCACCAGTCCGTCGGTCGTGTCCATGGCGATCGCGCGGGCCACGTTGTCGCCCAAATGCTGGGCCACCTCGAGCGTCAGATTCCATTCGCGCGCGTCGATCGTGGGATTGGTGATCTTGAGCGCCGTATAAATCGGCGGCAGCTCGCCCGGTTCGAACCCGACGTCCACCACGGCGCCGAGAACCTGCGTAATACGTCCCATCCTGATGTTTTCACTGCTCATAATCGCGGTTTCCCTTCAGTCTAAAAGCTTCAGCCATCCATCCGGGCCGTTACAGCGGCCTAGCCTTTCAAAGCCTCGGACCCCGAGATGATCTCGGCCAGTTCGCGGGTGATCGCCGCCTGCCGCGCCCGGTTGCGCAACAGGATCGTCTCGTTAATCAACTTGTCGGCATTGGTCGTCGCCGCATCCATGGCGGTCATCCGCGCCCCATGCTCCCCCGCCGCGCTGTGCAGAAGGGCCAGGAAGATGCGCAGGCCGATGATCTGCGGCAGAATCGTGGCCAGCAGCGCCGCATTGTCGGGCTCGACCAGGGGGTCGGTCCGCATATCGTCGTCGTGAACGTCTGTCACGCACTCGAACGGCAGCAGGTGCTCGATCACGGGTTTCTGCGACATTGCGCTTTGGAAACGATTGTAAGCCAGATAAACTTCCTGCACGCGGTCGGAAACGAAATCGTACTGCACATCAAGCGCCACACGCCAGGCGTCGGCATACTCCGGACGCGCTCCGGACGATTGGTAACTTTGCCGGACCGTTACACGGTTGCGGTACATCAGGCAGCCCCGCCGGCCGTAGAGGCTGACGGAGGAAGTCTGTCCTTCCTTGGCCCGCTGCTCAAGCCATGGATTCAAGACTCGGAACAAATTGTTGTTGAACCCGCCGCAAAGGCCCTTTTCCGATGTCAGCATCACCACCAGCACCCGCCGCACCGGCAGGCGCGGGCGCATCAGGACATGTTCCGCCGCATCCTCGCCGCTGGCGACCCGAGCCACGATCCGGCGCAACGGCTTGGCGTACTCGTCGGTATATTTGACCGCTTCGATGGCGCGGCGCAACTTGGTCGCCGAGACCATTTTCATGGTCTTGGTCAGCTTGCGCATGTTGCGCAGGCTGAGCAGCTTGACGTTGAAATCCTTGACCGAAAGCATGGTTCCTCGGCTGCCGGCTTAAATGCCCCGACTCTTGATCTGTTTGAGCAGTGCGTCCAACACGGCCTTCAATTCGGGCGTCATGACCGGCTTGCCGGCGAACAACCGGCGGTACTCCGCCGCGTCGGGCGTTTCCAGGGCTTCGATGATTTGCAGTTCGAAAGCGCGCACCGACTTGACCGGGATGTCGTCCAGCAACCCGTTGTTGCCGGCGTAAAGCAGGGCCACCTGAACGTCCACGGGCAGCACGGCATGCACGCCCTGCTTCATCAACTCCATCAACCGCCGTCCGCGTTCCAGTTGGCGCAGCGTCGCCGCGTCCAGATCGGAGGCGAACTGCGCGAAACTCGCCAATTCGCGATACTGGGCAAGATCGAGACGCAGCGATCCGGCGGTCTGCTTCATGGCCTTGATCTGGGCGTCGCCGCCGACGCGCGAAACGGAAATGCCGGCGTTCAGGGCGGGGCGCTGGCCGGCATTGAAGGCGTTGGTTTCCAGGAATATCTGGCCGTCGGTGATCGAAATCACATTGGTGGGAATGTAGGCCGAAACATCGTTGGCCTGGGTCTCGACGATCGGCAGGGCCGTCAGACTGCCGCCGCCGCCGGCGGCGCTGAGTTTGGCGGCGCGTTCCAGCAGGCGGCTGTGCAGATAAAACACATCGCCCGGGAAGGCTTCGCGGCCCGGCGGACGGCGCAACAACAGCGAAAGCTGGCGGTAGGCCTGGGCATGCTTGGTCAGGTCGTCGTAAACGATCAGCGCATGACGTCCGGAATCGCGGTAGCACTCCGCCATCGTGCAGCCCGTGTAGGGCGCGATGTATTGCATCGGGGCCGGGTCGGAGGCCGAGGCGCAGACGATCGTCGTGTAATCCATGGCGCCGAACTGGCGCAGGGTTTCGTAGACCTGCACGACAGTCGAAAGTTTCTGGCCGATGGCCACGTAGAAGCACTGCACGCCGGCGCCCTTCTGGTTGATGATCGCGTCGATCGCGAGCGTGGTCTTGCCGGTCTTGCGGTCGCCGATGATCAGTTCGCGCTGCCCGCGGCCGATCGGCGTCAGCGCATCCACGACCTTGATGCCCGTCTGCAGCGGCTCATGCACGTCCTGGCGCTCGATGATGCCCGGGGCCTTGATCTCGATGCGGCGCAGCGTCGTGGACGCGATCGCCGGACCGCCGTCAATGGCCTGTCCAAGGGCGTTTACGATGCGCCCCTGCAGACTGTCGCCAACGGGCACCTCGGCGACTCGCCCCGTACGGCGCGCCTGGTCGCCTTCTTTGACGGCATCGTCCGCTCCGAAAAGCACCACGCCGACGTTATCCTCCTCCAAATTGAGCGCGATCCCCATGCTGCCGTCGGCAAACTCGACGAGTTCCCCGGCCATGACATTCGACAAGCCGTTCACGCGCGCCACACCGTCGCCCACCGTAAGCACGGTGCCGACTTCGGCTATATCCACCGGACGGTCGTCCGCCGCCAGATTTTGTTTGAGGATCGAGGCGATTTCCGAAACGCGAATTTCCATCATACCATTTCCTCTCCCATCCGGACTCAACTACCGGAGACGGCCCGGCGCATACGCGCCAGACGTCCCGCCACACTGACATCCACCCAAGTATCCCCAACCAGGGCCTGGGCGCCGGCGATCAGCCCCGCGTCCACCTTCCAGTCAATCCGCACGCCGCGCGCGCCGGTGCGGCGTTGCAACGCTTCGATCACGGCCGTCCGCAGCGCCTCGTCGGTTTCCACCGCCGTGGTCACCGTCGCCCGCAGCACGCCGGCGGCCCGCTCGCTCAGACGGCGGAACTCGTCCAGAATGTCAGCCAGCCGGTCCAGGCGCCGGCGGCTCTCCAGCAGCGAAAGAAAGCGCAAGGTCAGCGGCGCCACCCGCTTGCCGAAGATGGTCGCGATCAACTCCCTGCGGCGCGCCGGATGCAGCTGATAATTTCCGCAAAAAGCCGCGAACTCCGGAACCTCGCGCCAGACCTGTTCCAACGCCAGCGCGTCCGCATCGGCCGCGGCCAGAACGCCGCGTTCGCGCGCCAGGTCGAACCAGGCGCGGGCATAGCGGCGAGATGTCTGGCGGGTATGCATGACGGGCGTCCTAGACGTTCTGCAACCACTGTTTGGTCAGGGCGCGGTTTTGCTCGTCATCGAGGCTGCGTCCGACGATCTGTCCGGCCAGCGTAATCGCAATCTCCGCGCCTTCCTGACGCAGCGTCTTTCGCGCCTGCTCGGTGGCGGCCTCGATTTCGCGCCGCGCATCGGTCAGCAAGGCTTCGCCGGCCGTCCGCGCCCTGGTTTCGGCCGCCTGCGTGACGGCCTGGGCCGCGGCGCGGGCCGAAACGAGGATGGCCTTGGCCTGTTGCTGCGCCTCGGCGATCGTGCGCTCGTGCTCCTGCTGGGCGGTTTCCGCCGCGAGGCGCGCCTTCTCGGCGTTGTCCAGCGCGCCGCGAATACGCTGCTCGCGCAGGTCCAACCCCTTCAGTATCGGCCGCCACGCCACACGGTTCAGAATCCACACCAGACAGGCGAACGCCACCCAGGTCCACAACAACATCGGGACGGACACGTCCATGAAATTGTGGGGCTGCGCCCCCTCGACGGCGCTGGCATGCGGCGCCGGCACGGAGATCGATGACTGATTAGTGCTAAGCGGTTGCTCCAGCATGTTATTTTCGCTCACAATCCGGCCTGTGGCCTGACAGTCTGCGGTCTAAACAACCAATGTCGTCATTTCGCCATGATGCAAACGATCAGCGCGAAGAGCGCCACACCTTCCATGAGCGCGCCGGCAATCAGCATGTTCACCTGAATCTTGCCCGCCATCTCCGGCTGCCTGGCAATACCCATCATGGCGCCATAGCCCACCAGCCCAATGCCAATGCCCGCGCCCACGCTTGCCAGACCCGCACCCAACGCCGCAATCGATCCGTTCATCGTCTCACCTCGTTTTTATACGCGCCCCGGCTTTACGCCGCCGGCGCAGGTTGTGAATAACCGCCACTCAACTCAACACCACAAACTCCTCTGAGACACCAGATCGCCTACCGCATGATCGTAATCTTATTCCTGTTTCATCTGACCGCTTTTACATTTTCCTCTTCTAGTGCGCCGGATGATACGACTGACCGATAAACACCGCCGACAAGAGGGTGAATATATAGGCCTGTAGAAAGGCGATGAAAATTTCCATCAGGTAAATCATGATCGCCATCGCCACCGCCGGCAGTGCCCAGGCGCCAAAAATGACCATCATGCCCAGCATGAAAAAAACAACCATGTGTCCGGCCAGCATATTGGCGAACAAACGGATGGTCAGCGCGCCGGCCTTGATGAACAAACCTATGAACTCGATCGGCAGCAGCACCAGCAATATCGGCCACGGCACGCCTTGCGGCGCCAGGCCCTTGAAAAAGCCCAGCACTCCGTGGCGCACCATGGCGCCGCCCACCATGAAGACAAAAGTGATCGAGGCCAGCGCGCCCGTCACCGCCAGGTTGGCGGTCGCCGCGCGCAGTCCCGGAATCAGTCCGATCAGGTTCATCGCCAGAATAAAAAAGAAGAGCGAGCAAAAGTAAGGCGTGAACCGGCGCCCATCTTCTGAGCCCAGATAAGGAATGGAAATCTGGTCGCGAATGAAGAGCACCATCGCCTCCAGGGCGTTGGTCAGCCCCGTCGGCACCACCGCGCGCCGGTCGTACAGCCGCCCGAACACGACCAGCAGCGTCAGCGCCGCCAGCGTCACCATCAGCCCATGCACACTGACCCAGTCCGGCATGGACCACCCGAACAGGGGCATCTTTAGATGGTCCAGATTACCGACATCTTCCGAAATGAAAGCCTGAACGGCGTCGATCCGCGACTGCAAGTCGTCCAAGGCGCCGCCAACCGCCGCATTCATGACTTATTTTTCCGATTTACCGACATCCGACTTCCACCCTCCACCTTCCACCTTCCACCCTCCACCTTCCACCTTCCACCCTCCACCCTCCACCCTCTTACATTCCCCACGCCCGCCACCCGCGGATTTCCATCGGCAACCACGCAAAATAGCCGCAGACCAGCGTGGTCGCCAGCGGCTTGAACCCCGTCGGCCAGAACCGCGCCACAACCACCAGAACGATCACCAACAGCGCCACGCGCATGGTGTTGGCGAACAAGCCCCACAGCGCCCAGACATACATCGGCGCGCCCAATGCCCGCCGGGCGAACCAAGTCGCCGCCAGCGCATTCACCCCGGCCAGCGCCCACCCCATGGCCAGCGGGAACCAAGCCGCAGAATACCCCCAATGACGCGCCACCGCCAGCGGCAAAACGAAGCCCTCCAGCGTCACCCATGCGGAAAGCAGCAGAAACACCGTCAAAACAGAGCCGCGGCGCTTCATGGAGGACCGTGTTTTCGCGGCGCATTTGCCCCCCGCGTCCGCTTACGCGCGTCTTCGGCGTTGACCTCGCGCACGACCTTCCAGGTTTCGTAGGCAATGTAGAGCAGCCCCAATCCCGCGCCGACCGTCGTCCATAACACACCGCCGCCGCGCCGATGGTCCAGCCACCATCCCGCCCCGGCGAACATGCCCATCCCCACCGCCATCGAAAAACCAAGCGACAGCGCCGCATTCAACGGCCGCCGGTCTCCAGGCAAAGACTGTTCCCAATTAAACACGCCCCAGAGTAAACGTCAAACAACCGCAACTGTCAACGCCTTACTACCACTTTGTGGTATCAGGGTGGTGGTTCGTGGCGCAAGCCAGAAGCTTGCGAATCGAAAGCCAGAGACCTGCGCCATGGGTCTGTCCGCCACGCCACCCAATTACAACGTTCCTCTGATTGCGACTGACACGTCTCCCACTACGTTAAAGTCGTACTGACCAGATATTCGGGGTGAGGGATTTAGAAAAGATCACAAAAAAGACTCACAAAAAAGACTTGCAATCCCAGCTAATGTGGTTCTTACTCCGTGACGTTGTGGCCGCGCTTTGTGCAGGCCACGTATAACGAGGAGAAACGAACGATTTAGAAAACGGCACAAAACTATAAATTTTGCGGCATCGGCTGCGGTCCACTACGAAACTGGTAATTTCAAAACTCTGGACACGGTTCGAGGCACGCCCCAACTGGGCGTGCCCGAAAGCGTTCCAGAGAGGGCATACCAGTGCCTGTAGTGGGACGTGAGTAGGACACGCCCTCTTTTTTTGAGATTGCCGCAAAAGAACCCAGCTCGTATTTTAACCGACAACTTGTACAAGAGATGCAGGAAACACACATGCATGCAAAACAACGCGACGAAAAAAGCGGGGGTGCCAGCACTACAAGTCTGGCTCTGGCGCTCGCGTTACTCCTGGCGCCGGAATTGTTCGCCGATGACTACTTCTACGTCGATGACGCCAGCGCGCCATTAACCTCGCTTTCGGACTTGGCGCAAGAGTTCATCGTCCAGCGCGACTTGACTCTACCGTACCCTCCCGCCCTCGGCCTG
>CAIYGI010000298.1 GCA_903925685.1 uncultured bacterium | reverse complement strand
GAACTTGAAGTCGCAATTTGCGACTTCAAGTTCGCAACTTCCTGTGGCGAAAGGCGGAAGATAAAATCCGCCGGAAATCGGTCGGCATTGCGCTTGACCTGTTCATTCAGTCGTTTGGTTTCCACACCATAGATGCCGGCCAGGTCGGAATCCAAAATGACTTTCTGCCCGCGTATAGTGACAATCGGAGGAACCGGATCGGTCGACGAGTAGATGACGGGTTTTTCAGACACGGCGTTTGCCCTCCTTGATCTTGGGCAGGACGACGTTAGCGACGGCATTGGTCACGATTTCGGCGACAAGCGCCTGCATTGAGAGATCCTCAAGCGCGGCTTTGACACGCACCCGTTGGTGAACTTCCTCCGGCAAATCGACGTGAATCTTCTTGGTCCCGCCTCTGCCGAGGCTACGGCGGGCAAGCCGTACTTTCGCTTTTGTCATCAGCCTTTCTCCGTAACGCATACGTTTTGACGAACGGTAGATTTCTACCATGGCGAAAGGTTGAAAGCAAGAACTTCGGCTTTGCACTTCAGTGTGCGGCACCCCTTGCATCGAGTTCCATGTTCAGGCGGAGAACGTTCACCCGCGCCTCTCCCAGGAATCCCAGTTGCGGCTGCTCTAAGGCCTGCTCGACCAGCGCGGCGACGGTCGCGGGGGCCAGTCCGCGCGCGGCGGCCACACGGGCAATTTGTAACCTTGCCGACTCAGGACTGATGTGCGGGTCAAGGCCGCTGCCCGAGGCTGTGACGGCATCGGCGGGCACGGAATCCGCGTCCTTCAATTCGTTCTCTTGGCGATAGGCTGCGATGCGTTCCTTGATCGTATCGCGTAGTGTTTGCGACGTCGGGCCAAGGTTGCTGCCGCTGGAATTGGCGGCGTCGTATCCGTTGCCAGCGGCGGAGGGACGCGGGTGGAAGTACTGCTTGCCCGTGAAGACTTGTCCGAGAAGTTCTGAGCCGCGCACGACACCGTGTTTGTCCACGATCAAGCTGCCGTTGGCCTGATCGCGAAAGGCGAGTTGCGCGATGCCGAAAACCACGAGCGGATAAAGCCCGCAACAAACGGCGGCCAGCACGAGCGTGGCAAGCAGTGCGGAGCGGAATTCTGCAAGAAGTTGTTTCATGGGTTAAACCAGTTTGAGTGCGTTGATAATGAGGTCAATGAGCTTGATGCCAATGAACGGAACCACGATGCCGCCGACACCGTAAATAAGCAGGTTGCGCTGCAGCGTCCGCAACGCGCCGATGGGCGTATACTGGACGCCACGCAGCGCCAGCGGGATCAGCGCGATAATGATCAGCGCGTTGAAGATCACGGCGCTCAGGATGGCGCTTTGCGGCGTCGCCAGTTTCATGATGTTCAACGGCGCGATGGCTGGGAAGGTCGCCATCAGCATGGCCGGAATAATAGCGAAATATTTGGCCATGTCGTTGGCGATGCTGAAGGTGGTCAGCGATCCGCGCGTGATCAGCATCTGTTTTCCGATTTCGACGATGTCCAGGAGTTTGGTGGGATTACTGTCAAGGTCCACCATGTTACCGGCCTCGCGGGCGGCTTGCGTGCCGGTGTTCATTGCCACCCCCACGTCGGCCTGCGCCAGAGCCGGGGCGTCGTTGGTTCCGTCGCCCGTCATGGCCACCAGATGCCCGGCCGCCTGTTCGTCGCGGATGCGCTGCAGTTTCTGCTCGGGCGTGGCCTGCGCCATGTAGTCGTCCACGCCCGCCTCGGCCGCAATCGCCGCCGCCGTCAGCGCATTGTCGCCGGTGATCATGACCGTGCGGATACCCATTTTGCGAAGGTGGGCGAAACGTTCATGGATGCCGCCCTTGACCACGTCCTTGAGTTGCAGCACCCCCAGAACTACGTTGCCGTCGCTCACTACCAGCGGCGTACCGCCCTGTTTGGAGATGTGCTCGACATACTTACGGACGGCTTCCGGTATCGTTCCGCCAAGCAGGTCAATGTGGCGATAGATCGCCTCGAAAGCGCCCTTGCGGATGCTGCGGGGCGGCGAACCCTCGCTGCCGGGCAAATCCACGCCGCTCATGCGCGTCTGCGCCGAGAAAGGGATGAAGCCGCCATGCTGCGGCCCGATCTCGCGGCCGCGCAGGTTGAAGCGCTGTTTGGCCAGCACGACGATCGAGCGGCCTTCAGGCGTCTCGTCGGCGAACGAGGCAAGTTGCGCGGCGTCGGCGAGCCGTTCCTCCGTGACTTCCGGTGCGGGAATGAACTCGGTGGCCATGCGGTTGCCGAGTGTGATCGTGCCGGTCTTGTCGAGCAACAGCACGTCCACGTCACCCGCGGCCTCGACCGCGCGCCCGCTCATGGCGATCACGTTACGCTGCAGCACGCGATCCATGCCCGCAATGCCGATGGCGCTCAAGAGACCGCCGATGGTGGTCGGGATCAGGCAGACCAGCAGCGCTATCAGCACCGGCACGGAAAAAACTACTCCGGAATAGATGCCAAACGGTCTCAGCGTCACACAGACCAGCAGGAAGATGAAGGTCAGTGCGGACAACAGGATCGTCAGTGCAATCTCATTCGGCGTCTTCTGCCGTTGCGCGCCTTCGACCAGCGCAATCATGCGGTCGAGAAACCCGTTTCCCTTTTCCATCGTGATGCGAATGACGATACGATCGCTGAGTACCCGTGTGCCGCCGGTGACGGCGCTGCGATCGCCGCCGCTCTCGCGGATGACGGGCGCGGATTCGCCCGTGACCGCCGATTCATCCACGCTGGCGATGCCTTCGATCACGTCGCCGTCCGCAGGGATGATTTCTCCGACTTCGCACACCACCAGGTCGCCGATCTGCAGTTCCGGCGCGGCCACCCGCTCTTCCCGGCCATCGCGCAGGCGCCGCGCCATCGTGTCCTTGCGCGCTTTTCGCAGACTCTCGGCCTGTGCTTTGCCGCGTCCTTCCGCCACGGCTTCGGCGAAATTGGCGAACAGCACCGTGAACCAGAGCCAGACCGCGAGTTGCGCCACAAAACCGCGCTCGCCGGCGGCGGTCAGAATGCCCGCCGTGGTCAGCATCGCGCCGACCTCGGTCACGAACATCACCGGGTTCTTGATCGTCAGCCGCGGATCGAGTTTGCGGAAGGCGTCCACTATCGCCGGCCCGGCGATGTTCCAGTCAAAAAGCGATGGCGACTTTTGTGTCATTGAATCTCCCGCGTCAGAAAAGTTTTCCCTGTCCCATGAGGAAGTGTTCCACCAACGGCCCCAGCGTCAGCGCCGGGAGAAAGTTCAGGGCGCCGATCAACAGCACGGTGCCGATCAAAAGCACTACGAAGGTGCCGCCCGACACGGGGAACGTGCCGGAACTGGGAGGCGCCACCTTCTTGCGCGCGAGGGACCCCGCCATCGCAAGGATCGGCACGATCATCAGGAAGCGTCCGATCAGCATGGCCAGTCCCAGCGTGGTGTTGTACCAGGGCGTGTTGGCGCTCAGCCCGGCAAAAGCGCTGCCGTTGTTGCCATTGGCGGAACTGTAGGCATAGAGTATTTCGCTCAGGCCGTGCGGCCCGGCATTGTTCAGTCCCGCGAGCCCCCACTTGCTCACCGTCGCACACGCCGCGAAACCGAGAATGGAAACCGAGAGCACCAGCAACGCCAGCATGGCCATTTTCACTTCGTAGGCCTCGATCTTCTTGCCCAGGTATTCGGGTGTGCGTCCGACCATCAGTCCCGCGATGAAGACCGCCAGCACCACGAAGACAAGCATCCCATACAGCCCCGCACCCACCCCGCCGATGATGATCTCGCCCAGTTCCATGTTAAACAGCGGCACGAACCCACCCAACGGGGTGAACGAATCGTGCATGGCGTTGACCGCGCCGCAGGACGCGTCGGTCGTGACCGTGGCGAACAGCGCGGAATTGAAGATGCCGAAGCGGACCTCCTTACCCTCCATGTTGCCGCCGGACACGGCGATCCCGAGTTGCTGATGAATCGGATTGCCGTGGGCCTCCGACCACCAGCAGAGCAGGACCCCGGCGAGAAACAACGCCATCATAGCGCTCCACACAGCCCAGCCGTGCTTCTGGTTCCCGGTCATGCGCCCGAGATACCAGGTCAGCCCGCTGCCGATGCCGAAGATAGACAGCATCTGGAGGAAGTTCGAGAGCGGCGTCGGGTTCTCGAAAGGATGCGCTGCGTTCGCGTTCATGAACCCGCCGCCGTTCGTGCCGAGTTGCTTGATAGCGACCTGCGAGGCCATCGGCCCCTGGGCGATGGTCTGGTCCTGGACGATCTGCTCTTCCATGACCGGTTTGCCGTCTTTGTCGAGGATCGGCTTGCTGTCTTTATCGACCTTGGCCACGGAAACCTTCATCGGTTCCAACAGTTTCGCTGTGGTGTACGGCTTGAAGTTCTGAATCATGCCTTGTGAGACGTAGAAGACTGCCAGGGCCAGGCAAATCGGCAGCAGCAGGTAGTATGTCACCCGCACAAGGTCCACCCAGAAGTTGCCGAGCGTCCTGGCCGAGTGTCGCGAGATGCCGCGCACGAATGCCGCGGCGATGGCGATGCCCGTCGCCGCGGAAACGAAGTTATGAAAGGCCAGCGCGACCATTTGCGAGAAATACGACATCGTGGACTCGCCGCCGTAGCTCTGCCAGTTCGTGTTGGTGGTAAAACTGACGGCGGTATTGAAGGCGAGGTGTGCGCTCAACGGGCCGAACCCCTGCGGATTAAGCGGCAGCAGGTGTTGCAGCCGCAGAATGGCGTAGGTGAACAGACAGCTCACCAGACTGAAAAGCAACATGGCGAGCGTGTACCGTTTCCAATCCTGTTCCACACCGGGATTCACGCCCAGCAAACGATACGTGACCCGCTCCAATGGCTTCAGGATGGGGTCAAGCCAGGTCTTGCCGCCCGCGTCGAGCACCTGCATGAGATAGAGCCCCATCGGCTTGTTGATCGCCGCGAGCGCGAGTACGAAAACGATCAGTTGAATCCAACCTGAATACTCCATGACGACACCTCAAAATCTTTCAGGCCAAATCATGGCCGCGAACAAATAGACAAACAGCAGCAGCGCGACGATGCCCACGATTACGGACTGCATGGAAACCTCCTAGACCTTGTCGCAGAAGCGGACATAAAATCCGCAGACGACAAAAAAGCCGGCGATCACCGCCACAAAAAACAGGTCAATCATATGGCATCCTCCATTCCGTACTCGATCGCTGGTTATTATAGGCCGGTCCGATAACCCAGACTTGTAAATAGGACGACGGTGGGCATCAATAAAACATCAACGAGTCCCAAATTCTGCGGCTGCGGAGGCTGCCACCATTCGTGCCTCGCCTTTTCACCCGCTGCCCACGCGGCTCGCGAGGACGCTCGCCCTCCCGAATATTTCTCTAGTGAGTCTCGATGACGT
>CAIYGI010000297.1 GCA_903925685.1 uncultured bacterium | reverse complement strand
GCACATCTCAATCACGAGGCTTGCTGTTTTATCGTCTCGTAGAGCAAGCCGTGCAGACCGCCCCATTGCCCTACCGACAGATCGTCGAAAGAAAACACAACCTGTAGGGGGCGTTTGCGTTACATGGATACCCCCTTTAAGTTTTTTAACCTGAGACTTGAGAGATTCGAGTCGCTCCTTGTCTGCGTCTTGTAGATCATTGTCCTTCTCGACATTGCCAGTAATCCCGATAGCCTTGATCCGCTCGGCGTACTTCCGATCCATGATTTGAAGTCCGATCACGCCTTTTTTCGGTTTTTCCTCGTCAATTGGTACAATGACGTTGATGTGCAAAGTCTGGTCCTGCCAGGTAAACACCCCATGGTCACGTCTATTCCCAGTCAACTCAATGCGAGTCGGCATTCCGCGCTCTCGCGCAACTTTACGGATAATTTCTTCGCTCTTGCCCGAAGCAGAATTGTTATTTTCTTTGGCAAACATCACAGCAACCAAAATGCCCTTATCGAAAACGTATAGAACACGGTCAAACGGTCCCTCCGACAACTTTTCGTCAAGACCTTCCTTGGGCTTGTCAGGATTTGGCTTAACGTTTATACCCGGATTTGGCATCATACTCATGATTTTGGCGTCCGGGCGAAGGGCCACTAGCGAACGCCAATCCATCCCGATTTGAATCTGCTCAAAACCAACAGGCATGAGATTCTCTTGTTGTGAACTTGCATAAACTGTGGTTGCCATAAAAAGCAGAATTAGCAATGTGTGCTTCATTGTGTTACTCCCTTGTCATTGATTTGATGGCTTTAGAAGACCAACCTCATTGGACAGCAACTCCGCAGTTGTTCCGCTAGGCTACTGTGTCTCTCTCCCCCCAATGGAGGGACCGGACTGCCGGTTGTCCAAAGTCTTTTGCACCGGGGAAAGTATCGCACCTCTCTGAGCATCCGAGACCCGTGAGCGGACAAACAGGTTACTCAACGAGCCCCTTTCGCCATCCGGCAACCGTTGAATCGTGAGCTGCACACTTCCTCTTCCCGTGGCCTTGAGTCGCTCGACAGGCGTGAGGCTCCCAGCAACAAGTTGACCGTTCTTGAGCCAGAGGAGAGCCGGCGATTTGGAACTTCCTTTGCCATCATCGAGATCGACAACATCGAATTGGTCAGGCGTCCCCCACGCTGAAACGAGAGCGGCAAAAAAACCGTCGCCTCTCCTTGCTTGCGAGGACCCATCGATTCGCCCGGCGAAGACAAGTGTGTCAAGTACGTTAGTCCGGAAACCGTACAACACCTCGTCGAAGAGCGGATGTCCAACGATATGCTCAATGAACATCTGCTTGGTGCGATTTGTGACCGTTGCATGGTCCGGAAGCAATGCGAAAGCATGTGCGTTTGTCCTGGTTGACAAGAAGCGGTCAAGGGGCATGCCAGTTTGCACGTCGCGGAAACTTTCGGGCATGAGAAAGGGCTCCTGGGATATGGCTCGTTCTCTTGCTGCAAAGGCCAAAATAAAGGCAACAACGATTGCAGGTTGTAGGGTTCTCATGGCTGTTCTCCTATTGGTTTGAGGGCTTGAGAAGCCCGACTTCATTGGCATTGGCCAAATCTTCCATGATCCATGGGGATCCGGCGTTCAAGACATTTATCACCGCATTCGCACAATCGACTCGATTTGTGGTCAGTCCGTTCGAGACGGTTCTGCCAACCGCATTGTTGTGAAGGTCCATAACGCTGGCGTTGTGCTCACCGCCGCCTTCGATGTTGGTTCGCTCGTGAGCGGTTCCTGCACCTTCAGCCGTTGCCGCATCCATCTCCACGCTCATCAGGACATTCCAGTAACTGTGGCGAGCCGCATCGGCGCGACCGTTCGTCAAGCCTCCCCCCAGCGCTGTCTGATTCGTCTGGGCCCACGCCTGAGCTTCCTGTCCGAGAGTGTACGCGGTTGCTGCCGAGATTGGGTGCATTGTCGCCCATGTCCCCTCGTTCGGCGATGGAACGTCCATTGCCGTGATGCCCGCGACGCGGTTCGACCACCCCGCGACACTGAGCCCTACTGAATAGTCGTGGGCATCAGGGAATGAAATGGTAACGTTCGGACCGTTGCCAGATGCCGCACCACTCCAAACATATACAGAATTCGGCAAAGTAACGTTAGGGGAAAGCGAGGCTTTGAACGTCACCGAGTCACCTGTGACGACACCGATTCGCACACTGGCAGGTGGGCTGTATGGATCGATGGTCTTGCCGGTGCTCATGTGTGAGTTCTGGAACTGTAGGGCTGCCGTCAAAGGGTTGACCATGCTGGCCGCAGTGATCTGGGCATAGCAACCTCTGTGGTAGAGGGCGTCCACCGTGTCATACATGAGGGTAGCCGCCCCGTTATTCAAGAACAACACATCGTGTGTCGCCGAATCCGAGACCATGGTGGCCGGATCGCCTGAGTTGCCATCGTTGTGTCCCTCGAAGAAGAACTCGTCTTGGATCATGTTAGTGCTGTACGTGCTCTGAACAAATACTTGGTCATACCCACTGTTCACGTCCTCTACTATGCCGGTGACTGTCAAGCGAAGGAAGTAGCCCAAGGTCGCCAACTGACCGTACTCATACCGGTTGGTGACGATCTGGCGATCGAAGCACACGTTGTCGTCAATTACATCCACCCGCATGCCCGTTGGGTTTGGTGTGTCCATCTGCGTCTGCTGCATCATCTGGTCGCCGCCGGTCGCGTAGTTCAGCATCTTCCAGCAGAGTTGTTCGCCGCTCATCGCGGCCTCAAATGGATTGCCGTTCAACTCCTGCTCATCGTAGTTGCTGAAACCATCCCCGTCGGGATCGTCGCCCGATTCATCGGTGTGTAATGGGTCGAACCCCCAGGCTACCTCCCATCCGTCCAACAACGTATCCGAATCCGTGTCCGGGTTGTGCGGGTCCGTGCCGTTCAAGTACTCGTCCAGGTTTACCAACCCGTCATTGTCTGGATCGTCGCCGGCATCGTTTGGGTCCGTCGGCGCGAGGAGATTAGCAACCTCCCATCCGTCTGGCATCCCGTCAAGATCGGTATCGCTGTTGGTCGGACAGGTTCCAATTTGATATTCCTTCCAGTTGGACAGGCCGTCATGGTCGAAATCCGCACCTTCCTGGTACAGACCGAAAACACGGTTGCTTGAAAGTTCCTGGCCGAAGACGAGCACATCGTCGAGCGTGCCGGAAAAATGGTTGCTCGGGGAAGTGTCGGCGGTCGCGCCGAGTCGGGGATTCACGGTATTCTGGGCAATCTCCCCAGAACCTGTGCCCCAGTCATAATTCGTCTCCACGGCGAGTACGCCATCCACGTAAAGTCGCTGGTACTGACCGCCGTAGGTACCCGCAACATGCCGCCAGACGCCGTTGGAGAGCGCGGAGGTTAGCTGGACAGTCTTGGCGCCGGAGGCGTAAATCGTGAAAGATAATTTGCCGTTTTCATAGCCGAGGTTATACCCGGCGGCGCCCCCGGAGACGCGTTTGCTGAAGAAGGCGGCAGAACCGTTTGTATAATCGCGGTCGGGACGCATCCAGAGCGCCACGCTGACGAATTGCGGTTCTAGGCTGGCGCTGTCGGCCAACTGCACGTAACTGTTCGTACCGTTCAGGCGCAGGCCGTTGCTGACCACACCCTCGGTCCATACGTTGGTCAGGCCGTTCCAGAGTGTTCCGTGATTGCCGTAGGCGGAGGAATCCAGGACATTTGTGCCGCTGGAAGCGTCGAGTTTCCACCAGCCGACGGCGTCGGAGCGTACGCCATCGAAGGCGTTCAGCCCGTACCGCACTTCCCACCAATCCGGCAATCCATCGCCGTCACTATCGGAATCGGTCAAGGCCAGATCGGCATTCGTGCAGTTGCCGTTGAGGTAAACAGGGTTTTGTGCCGCGTCGCCGTACGCTTCAAAATAGGCGGCCGTGTTATCTCCATCCGTATCCCGCCAGGCGCGAATCCAATAATTCGTGTTGGGCGGCAGGTGCGTGATCGTGAAAGCGCCGGGTGCGGCGATGATGGTCGAGCGAACGCCCGTCCAACTTTCCAAAGAAGGGCTGGCGATCACCCAGATCGTGCCAGTTTGCGGTCCGGTATAGGCGACCGTGCCGCTGACGTTCCACGGGTGGTTGCTTACGTTGTTGGGATCGGTCCCGGCCTGATATTCCTCAAGATTGGTGTACTGGTCGCTGTCTGGATCGTCGCCAGCGCCGGCATTTGTGAGACTGCCGAAATTGGCGATTTCCCACCAATCCGGGACATTGTTGGTGTTCGCGTCCGGGTCGGCCAGCGAAATGTCGATCCCGGCTACCTTGTTGGTGATCTCGATCGCGTTGGTGGAATAGACGCCCCAAGCCTCGGCCAAGCCGTTACTCGCGTCACCGTCGTAATCCACGAATGCCTTGAACCAGTAATTCGTCGGCGTGAGATTTGGAATGCGATACGCGCCGGGACCGTTAATCCGCACGGAATGGTTGGTTGCCCAACTTTCGTCCGTCTCCACAGCCAACACGATGACTGGGCCGGTCTGCCCGCCGGAATAATTTATAGTGCCACGCACATTTGGCGGGTCGTTGCCGTTAAGCGGGTTGTGGCCGTGGGCCACTTCCCATCCGTCGCTCATGCCATCATCGTCGGTATCGAAGAGCGTCGGCGATGTGTCCCAGGTCAACTCGCCTTCCACGTACTGGCCGCCGTTGGTTGTCACACCGGCCGGGTAGGCATTTGTCGACACAACACCGCTGTAGCCGTCCACGAGGCCGTCGTTGTCGCCGTCCATACTGTTTGGATTGCTGTGATAGAGGCGCTTTTCTCGGGCGTCCACTAAACCGTCACCATCGGTGTCAGTCAGGGCATCGCCAACTGAGAAAAATTTCGCGCTGAGAATCGCGTTTGTGTCGGTCCAGAAAATCGTGTTTGTGCCTGCTGTTACCAGCCCTGTG
>CAIYGI010000296.1 GCA_903925685.1 uncultured bacterium | reverse complement strand
GGCACTGGCCGCCGTAGGTGCCCGCAATATGCCGCCAGACGCCGTTGGAGAGCGCACAGGTTAGCTGGACAGTCTTGGCGCCGGAGGCGTAAATCGTGAACGACAACTTGCCGTTTTCATAGCCGAGGTTATACCCGGCGGAACCTCCGGAGACGCGTTTGCTGAAAAATGCCGTAGAGCCGTTCGTATAATCGTGGTCGGGGCGTATCCAGAGTGCCACGCTGACGAACTGCGGATTGAGGCTGGCGCTGTCGGCCAACTGCACGTAACTGTTCGTACCGTTCAGGCGCAGGCCATTGCTGACCACACCCTCGGTCCATACGTTGGTCAGGCCGTTCAAAAGTGTTCCGTGATTGCCGTAGGCGGAGGAATCCAGGACATTTGTGCCGCTGGCAGCGTCGAGTTTCCACCAGCCGGCGGCGTCGGAGCGCGCGCCGTCGAAGGGGTTAAGACCGTACAAAACTTCCCACCAGTCGGGCAGGTCGTCGCCGTCACTGTCAAAATCGGCCAAGGTCAGGTCTATATTTGAGATGCTCCCGTCAAGGAAAACTGGATTCCCGGCATGTTCACCCCACGCCTCCCAAAAGGCGGCAGTGTTGTCACCATCCGTGTCCCGCCAGGCGCGAATCCAATAATTCGTGTTGGGCGGCAGGTGCGTGATCGTATAGGCGCCAGGTTGCGCGATGCTGGTCGAGCGAACGCCCGTCCAACTTTCCAAAGAAGGGCTGGCAATCACCCAGATTGCGCCAGTTTGCGGTCCGCTGTAGGCGACCGTGCCGCTGACGTTCCACGGGTGGTTGCTTACGTTGTTGGGATCGGTCCCGGCCTGATATTCCTCAAGATTGGTGTACTGGTCGCTGTCTGGATCGTCGCCAGCGCCGGAATTTGTGAGACTGCCGAAATTGGCGATTTCCCACCAATCCGGGACATTGTTGGTGTTCGCATCCGGGTCGGCCAGCGAAATGTTGATTCCGGCTACCTTATTGGTTATCTCGATCGCGTTGGTGGAATAGACGCCCCATGCCTCGGCCAAGCCGTTACTCGCGTCACCGTCGTAATCCACGAATGCCTTGAGCCAGTAATTCGTCGGCGTGAGATTCGGAATGCGGTACGCGCCGGGACTGTTAATCCGCACGGAGTAGTTGGTTGCCCAACTGTCGGCCGTCTCCACGGCCAACACGATGATTGGGCCGGTCTGCCCGCCGGAATAATTTATAGTGCCACGCACATTTGGCGGGTCGTTGCCGTTAAGCGGGTTACGGCCGTGGGCCACTTCCCAGCCGTCGCTCATGCCGTCGTCATCTGTGTCGAAGAGCACCGGCGATGTACCCCAGGTCAACTCGCCTTCCACGTACTGGCCGCCGTTGGTTGTCACGCCGGCCGAGTAGGCATTTGTCGACACAACACCGCTGTAGCCGTCCACGAGGCCGTCGTTGTCGCCGTCCATACTGTTTGGATTGCTGTGATAAAGGCGCTTTTCTCGGGCGTCCACTAAACCGTCACCATCGGTGTCAGTCAGGGCATCGCCAACTGAGAAAAATTTCGCGCTGAGAATCGCGTTTGTGTCGGTCCAGAAAATCGTGTTTGTGCCTGCTGTTACCAGCCCTGTG
>CAIYGI010000295.1 GCA_903925685.1 uncultured bacterium | reverse complement strand
TCCGTCGGACTCTGCCTATTACGCGTGAAAACCACCTCGAACCTTCTCGCTACGCCCCTTTGATCAAGTCGTTCGGAAGGTGGCGCTGGTACGCAATCTCTCGCGCCGCACTGCTTGCCGTCAACCGCGCCCCATCCCGGCATCTTTGCACAGCCGCCTCCCCACTGTCTGAATCGCAGAGAATGCCAGTAATTCTTTGACTTTCAACGAGATGTGCCACATTATCTGGGCTTTCAGGGGGAGTGTTGAGCCAGGGTTCGAGCGGGTTCGAGCCCCGTCGCTCCCGCCATTTTCGGTCCGAACAGGAGAGTGCCATATGAGTTCACAACTCGCTGCCGCCGTGCGCGGGATTCCCGACTTTCCAAAACCAGGCATTCTCTTTTTCGACATCGCGCCGATCCTCGGAAATCCCGCGCTTTTCCGGGAGTGCATAGACATCTTTGCCGCCCGCCACAAGGACACGGGCATCGGCAAAATCGCGGCCGTCGACGCCCGCGGCTTCATCTTCGGCGGCGCGCTTGCCGACCGCCTGGGCGTGGGATTCGTGCCGATCCGCAAGAAGGGCAAGCTGCCCTTCAAGACCTACGACGAGAGTTACGATCTGGAATACGGCAGCGCCACGCTTTCCGTTCACCAGGATGCGTTTCATGCCGGCGAGAAGGTCGTGATTTTGGACGACCTGCTGGCGACCGGCGGAACGGCCGCAGCCGCGGCGCGCCTTGTCGAACGCTCCGGCGGCAAGGTGGCGGAAGTGGATTTCCTGATCGAACTCAAGGAACTGCACGGCCGCGAGAAGCTGCACGGCTACAAGGTCTTCGCCGCGCTGGCGCTTTGATCCGCGCTTCCGGCGCCTCAGTACCAGCCTTTGCGCTTCATGACCCAGTAGATCAGCCAGGTAAGCGCGCCAGAAAGACCCAGGACCCAGACGTAGCTGAAGGTCATGGAATGGCTGGTGCTGGGCCATTGCTGGACGTTCATGCCGTAAAAACTGGTGACGGCCAAAATGGGCATGGCGAGCGTGGCCATGATGGTCAGGACCTTGATCACGCGGTTGATCTGGTTCTGCTGCAGATTCAGGTGAACCTGCAGCGTGCTGGTCAGCGCTTCGCGATAGTTGTCGGCCTGGGTGCTGATGCGCACCAGCTGATCGAGCAGATCGCGGTAGTATGGCAGCATGCTGGGGCGCACGATCTTGAATTCCCCGTGGGCGATCCGGGAGATGACATCGCGCTGCGGTCCGACAATCTGCCGCAGCATCGTGACCTGCGATTTCAACTGCATGACCTGCGGCAGGATTTCCATGTTGGGATCGCGCAGCACGGCTTCCTCGATGTTGGAAATGTCCACGTTGAGCTGTTCCATGGCCGGCGCATAGTTTTCCAGCAGCAGATCGAGAATCGTATAGGTCAGGCGGTCGGGGGCGCGGGCCACCGCCGAGGCGTTTTGCCTGACCCGTTCGATCGCGGCCGTGACGCTGCGTAACGGATCGCGATGGAAGGTGACCAGGAAGTTCTTGCCGATGAAGAGGTTCAATTCGGTGGTGCGGAATTCGCTGGCGCTGTAGTCCACGGCATGCAGGATCATGAAAAGGTAGCCGTTATATTCCTCGACCTTGGGCCGGTCGCTGGGCGTGACGCAGTCCTCGATCGATAAGGGATGGAAGTGGAAGGCCTCATCCAGCAGTTGCCGGGTCTCCTCCTCGCTGGCATCGTTCGCGTCCACCCAGAACTGCAGCCCTTCGTCCTGCATCAGGACTTTCAGCAGGTCGATGGAAACGTCCTGGCTGATCAGGCGTCCCTGGGTTTGGCTGAAGACGAAGATGTGTATCATGGTCAGATGCGGTCAGGGGTTTCGATGCCGAGCAGGTTCAAGCCGCGGCGCAACACGCTGCCGGTCGCGCGGCCAAGGCGGATGCGGCTTTCGCGTACGCCGCCGGGGGCCTTGAGAAAGGGCAGGTTCTGGTAGAAGCCGCTGTAGGCGCCGGCGGTCTCGTAGAGATAGTCGGCCAGCAGGCTGGGCTTGTCGTTTTCAACAGCGTGCAGGACGGCTTCGGGAAAACGCACCAGGCGCAGGGCCAGATCCCGTTCGAGCGGATCGTTCAGCACGATCGGATGGCTCTCCAGCGCGCCGTCGGGGAATTGCGCGCGGTACTTGTCGTGTACGCTGGCGATGCGGGCGCAGGCGTACTGCAAATAGGGCGCGGAATTGCCGTTCATGGCCAGCGCCTTCTCCCAGGAAAAAGTCACGAGGCTCTGGGGATTCTGGCTGAGGTCGGCGTATTTTACGGCGCCGATGCCGACCGCGCGGGCGACTTCTGCGCGGCCCGCCTCGGGCATGTCGGGGCTGTTGGCGTCCACCAGCTGGCGGGCCTTGGCCTCGGCCTCGTCCAGCAGCCGCTCCAGTTTGATCACGTTGCCCTGGCGGGTGGAAAAGGTGCCCTCGGGCAGGCGCATCAGGCCGAACCAGATGTGTTCCAGACGCGTCGTGACGCCGAGCCGGCGGCAGATGGCGAAGACCTGGCGGAAGTGCAGTTGCTGGCGCTCGTCGGTGACATAGACGATGGCATCGGGCGCGAATTCCTCGACGCGCGTCAGCACGGTGGCGATGTCGGTCGCCGCGTAGTTGAACCCGCCGTCGCTCTTGCGCACGATGCAGGGCGGCAGCTTTTCCTCCTCGAGAAAGACAACCTGCGCGCCCTCGCTTTCGCGCACCAGGCCATTCTGGCGCAGCCGTTCCATCGTGCCTTCCAGCAGGTTGTGATACCAGCTCTCGCCGCGCACCAGGTCGAAGCGCACGTTCAGGCGGTCGTAGATGCGCTGGAATTCGCCGAGGCTGAGCGCGACGAATTGCTTCCAGAGCGCCAGGTTGTCCGCGTCGCCGGTCTGCAACTTGACCAGTTCCGCGCGCGCGGCGTCGAGCCAGGCGGGGTCTTCCTTGCTCTTTTCGTAACTCTTGACGTAGATGCGCTCGAGCTCCTCGACCGGGCTGGCGTCCAGCGCGGCGCGGTCCAGGAAGTGGCGGTAGCCCATCAGGATGATGCCGAACTGGGTGCCCCAGTCGCCCAGGTGATTGTCCGAGATTACGCGGTATCCCAGCGCGCGGTGCAGACGGTCGAGGGCGTTGCCGATGACCGTCGAGCGGATGTGGCCGATGTGCATCGGCTTGGCGACGTTCGGACTGGAGTAATCCAGCAGGACCGTGCGGCCGGCGCCGGGCTGGGTCAGCGCGGCCTCGGGCGCCGCATCGAGGGCATTCACGCGCGCGGCCAGCCAGTCGTCCGCGAGGTGGATATTGATGAAGCCCGGTCCGGCGATTTCCAGCCTGGCGACGGCCGGATGGGGCGGCAGGGCGGCCTGAACGGCGCCGGCGACCGTGCGCGGCGGCTGGTGGTGGCGCTTGCCGATCGCCATGGCCTGGTTGCACTGGTAGTCGCCAAACCCTGCCTGCACCGCGGGCACGACGGAAATGCCGGCCAGATCCCCGTCCGGATCGGCGCCGCGAAAGCCCTCCCGCATCCAGTCGGCCAAAAGTTGATTTACCGTCTGATCCATGTGCTTGACCGCCCTTGCCTTTTCTTCATCGTTCATCGTTCATCATTCATCGTTTTTTCCTGATGATCGCCAGAATCTCGTCGCGCCGCCTCTGCATGGCCGCCGCGGTTGTGGCCTCGAGATTGAGCCGCACCAGCGGCTCGGTATTGGAACAGCGCACGTTGAACCACCAGTCCGTGTATTCGACGGAAAGGCCGTCGAGTTCGAAGGCCCGCCCGCCGGTGTAGGTGGCGCGCAGTTGGGCCAGCACGGCCTGCGGATCGGCGACCTCGCTGTTGATCTCGCCGCTGGCAAAATAGCGCTGGAAGGGCTTGATCAACTGCGAAAGCGTCTGTCCCGACTGCGTCACGATGCTGGCCACGTAAAGCACGGCCAGCGAGGAGCTCTCGGTGAAATAGTTGGCGCGGAAGTAGTAGTGACCGGAAAGTTCGCCCGCGAAGATGGCATTGCTCTCGCGCATCTGTTGCTTGATGAAGGCGTGACCGACGCGGCTCATCATGGGAGTCCCGCCGTTCTCGGCGATCACCTCCTTGACCGTCCAACTGCTGCGCAGATCGTAGTAGATCACGCCCTTCTGGCGCTGGAGCAGGCTGCGGGCGATCAAGGCAATAATCATGTCCATGGGCACGACGGCGCCGGTTTCATCCACGAACCCCGCGCGGTCGGCATCGCCGTCGAAGGCCACGCCGAAATCGAAACGACCGGACTTGACCGTTTGACAGAGGGTGGCGAGGGTTTCCAGCTTGAGCGGATTGGCCTCGTGGTTCGGGAAAGTGCCGTCGAGGGTGTCGAAAAGGCGCGTCATATCCACCAGCCCTTCGAGCACCCTGGCCTCGTAGATGCCCATGGCGTTGGCAAAATCCACGGCGATGTGGACCGGCCGGGGCAGTTTTAGGCCGGCCGACTTGCGGATGTGGGCCACGTAGGCCGGGACGATGTCGTAAGCTGTAACGCGGCCGGGCTGTGC
This sequence comes from uncultured bacterium, assembly GCA_903925685.1. Taxonomy (GTDB): domain Bacteria; phylum Verrucomicrobiota; class Kiritimatiellia; order CAIKKV01; family CAIYGI01; genus CAIYGI01. Next base: position 23,665 of record CAIYGI010000295.1, on the reverse strand, counting down.
GGCGGCCGGGGCGAAGGCGTTGCCGTTCGCCAGGCGTTCGATGTCGGCGATGCCGGTAAGTCCGCTGATTGGCACCGCCTGGGCGCGGCAGAGCTTGAAGCCGTTCCACTCGCCGGGGTTGTGCGAGGCGGTGATCATGATGCTGGCGTCGGCGCCCAGCGAACCGTTGGCGTAATACGACATCGGCGTCGAGCAGAGTCCGACGTCGATCACGTTGGCGCCCTGCATCGTCAGGCCGCGCGTCAGGGCGTCGAACAGCGGCTTGGAATGCGTCCGCATGTCGCGTCCGACCACGACCTTGCGGCAGCCGAGGAAGGTGGCGAAAGCGCGCCCGATGCGGAAGGCCAGATCGTCGCTGAGCGTCTTTCCGTAAATGCCGCGGATATCGTAGGCCTTGAAAATTCCCGCCATTTTTCAGCTCCTTGAAGCGGTGTCGTTGTCAACCTGCGTTTATACCGGCGCGCCCGCGTGGAAGCAAGCGGTAAGGCGACAGCGGTAAGGCGAAGCCGTGATTAATCTTCTTGCAACCTCCGCATGGCCGTAATAGGTTTCTGCTGCCATCTGGATATACCTACCATGACAACTCCTCCGGCATCGACGAGCGACGGCGCGACGCATGACCGGCCTTTGGCGATCGGCGTTTTGGGCTCGGGCAAGGGCAGCAATCTGGAGGCGATTTTCGACGCGATCGCCGCCGGCAGATTGCGCGCCCGCGTGGTCTGCGTGATCGCGGACGTGGCGTTGGCCTACATTCTGGAACGGGCCAGGGCGCACGGCGTGCCCGCCTTCTTTTTGGATGCCGGGCCGTCCAAAACCCGCCTCGACGGCGATGGCGAACGGCGGTACATCGAAACCCTGCGCCGCCATGGCGCCGAGGTGGTGGCGCTGGCCGGGTTCATGCGGATCGTCAAGCCCGCGCTGCTGGCGGCCTATGCGGGCCGGATAGTCAACATCCATCCATCGCTCTTGCCGGCCTTTCCCGGACTGGAAGCCTGGAAGCAGGCCCTGCGCAGCGGCGCCAAAACGTCCGGCTGCACGGTGCACCTGGTGGATAGCGGCACGGACACGGGCCCGGTCCTGGTGCAGAAGACGGTGCCGGTGCTCGAAGGCGACACGCCCGAAACCCTGCACGCCCGCATTCAGGTCCAGGAGTACATCGCCTATCCCGAAGCGCTTAACCTGCTGGCCCGGCGCCTGCGCGGCGCGTGAAAATATATGTGCGGGCCGACCCAATGCCATGAAAAACGCGGGTCCGATTTCGCACGCTTTGAAATGAGGCCATCCCTACAGATGAAGCGCCGTATTATCGCGTTTGTTCTGTCGCGTTTGTTCTTGCAGAATGAGATGCCATATTGTTAACATAACCCGTCTATGACCGCGTTTTAAGGAGCACAGACCGTAAATAAGAAAGAGAGTGGCTGCAATGCAAACATTGGACGAGTTGCGGGAACGGCAAAAGGCGATCCTGCTGGAATTCAAGGCGCGCGAACATAAAGCCGAGAAGATTTTCGCAAAGATCGCCGAATACGAGAAAGAAATTGCGAAGCTGCAGCGGGTGCTGTCGACCGTATTGGGAATAGACGGCACGCTGGTGGCGGGGAAGGGATCGCGCCCCAGGGCTAAGCAGGTGGCGAAGCGTGATGTCGCGGTCAAGCATCGTGGCGATGGAACGTCGCAAAAGGAACGCGTCCTGAGCGTTCTGGTAAAGGCCGGCAAGCCGATGAACATCCCGGAGATTATCGAGGCGCTGCAAACCGAAGGCTATGTCTTCCAGGCCAAGAAGCCCGTTTCGGCGCTGACCGTGTTGTTGTACGGCAACAAGGCCCTTTTCAAGAAGGTGCAGCCTGGAACGTTCGTGGCAGCGTAAGAATAAAAGTGGTGGATGGTTGAGGGTGGATGGTGGAGGAAATTCCTCTTTATCCTTCTTCCAACCACTGCCCACTGCTTACTGCTTACTGCTTACTGCTTACTGTCGCTTTCTCCCTCAGTCTCTCGGTCAGGTCGGTGGGGGTGTGCCAGGGTATGGCGCCGGCGGCGAGCAGGGCCTTGACGCGGGCAATGGCCGTATGGCCTGGGGTGTAATCGCGCGCCTCGATCCCGTCGCAGATAAAGACCTGTTGTCCGGCCACCTGGGCCGCTTCCAGAAGATCGAGATTGGGCAGGTTGCCGGGCCCAAAGGGCGCCGGCGAGAGCACCACCGCGGCGGCCTGCTTCGACAGCGCCTGTGCCGCCGCGAGGGCCGCGGAACTCACATGCGAGAAGGGCTTTTCGAGCGCCAGCCTGGCGCCCAGCGCGTCCGCCACCTCGGCGTCCAGGTCGCCCTGATTGAGCACCCCGACGCTCAGCGTGTATCCGCACAGCGCCAGGCGGCGCAGGGTTTCCTCGCCGCAGCCGCCGCCCGCTACAACGTGTACATGCACGCCTCGTCCCACGGCGCCGCCGTTGGGCAGCCGCGGCGTGGGCAGCAGGTGCAGGGCGCCGCTTTGCGGATCGGACTGCACGCGCACGGCGCAGTGATAAACGCGCTTGATGTGCTCCTCGGTCAGCACGGCGGCGGGCGCGCCGTCGGCCATCAGGCGCCCGCGATCGAGCAGCAACAGGCGGTGGCAGAATTCGGCGGCGAGCTGCAGATCGTGGCTGATCATCACCACCGTAAGCCCCTGCTCGGACTGCAAGCGCTCGACGAGTTGTAAAATTTCCAGCCGATGGTTGAGATCGAGATGCGAGGTCGCCTCGTCCATCAGAATCAGGCGCGGCTCCTGCGCCAGCGCCAGCGCCACCAGCGCGCGTTGTTTCTCGCCGCCGCTCAAGGAGGAGAGTGGACGGTGGCGCAGGTCGGCGGTGTCGGTATAGGCCAGAGCCCGTTCGACGGCCTGCCGGTCGCGCGCCATCGGCGCCCCGGCCCAGCGCGAGCGGGCTGCGGTGCGGCCCATGCCGACAACCTCCTCCACCGTGAAGGCCATCGGCGTCTCGACCTCCTGCGGCACGACGGCCACCAGCCGCGCCCGCTCGGGGGCCGACAGGCTGAAGGCGTCGTGTCCGAAAATCCGCACCGTGCCCGCGACCGGCCGCAGCAGCCCCGTCAGGCAGCGGAAGAGCGTGGACTTGCCGGCGCCGTTGGGTCCCAGAATGCCGACAATTTCGCCCGCCGCGATGGTAGACGAAATTTCGCGCAAGACCAGCGTGTCGCGGTAGCCTGCGGAAAGCGCTTGGATCTCGATCGCCGGGGCGCTCATTCCAGCCAGCCTCCGCCGCGGCGGCGGCGCAGCAGCAAGAGGAAAAAAGGGCCGCCCAGCAGCGCCGTCACCACGCCCACGGGAATTTCCACCGGCGCCAGGACAGTGCGCGCCAGCGCATCGCAAACCGCCAGAAATGCCCCGCCGCCCAGGGCCGCCGCCGGGATCAGGCGGCGGTGTTCGGGACCCAGCCAGGCGCGCAGCGCATGCGGCACGATCAAGCCCACGAAGCCGATCAGTCCGGCCAGCGCGACGGCCGACGCGGTGATCAGCGTGGCGCAGATCAGCGCGCCACCCACGGCCAGCCGCGTGCGCACGCCAAGATGGTGCGCCATGTCCGTCCCGAGCGTCAGCGCGTTCAATTCCGGCGCCAGCGTCCAGGCCGCCCCGCAGCCGGCCAGCATGCCCGTCGCCGCAACGGCCAGCAGTTGAACCGAGCCGACCTCCAGGTTGCCGAGCATCCACCAGAGCACACTGTGCAGCCCCTCGATTGGCGCCAGCGTGACCATGAACATCAGCAGGCTGGAGGCCACCGCGCTCATAATCACGCCGCTCAGGATCAGTCCGTAGATCGGCACCCGCCCGTGATCGTTGGCCAGTCCGTAGACCAGCGTCAGCGAGAGCACGCTGCCGATGAAGGCCGCCAGCGGCACCGGCCAGGCGCCGAGCGCGCCCAGCCCGCCGAGAATCGCCGCCGCGGCGCCCAGCCCGGCCCCGCTGCTCACGCCCAGCACGTACGGTTCGGCCAGCGGATTGCGCAAGACCGCCTGCAGGACCACGCCCGCCACGGCCAGCGCCGCGCCCGTGACAAAACCCGCCAGCACGCGGGTCAGCCGCAACCAGAGGATTTCATTTTCCCACGCCAGCACTGGAAAACCGAAGCCCGACGCGCCAAAGGCCAGGCACAACGCCAGCAACAGCGGCGCCAACACCAGCAGGATTGCGAAACGGCGGTTCATGGGAAGAAACGATGAACGATGAATGATGAACGATGAAGAATGGAGGAAGCAAGATGCATTGAGTTTCGGTAATTTAATCGTCAGGCAGGTTGGAATCGTGGTATTGTTATCTATTCATCGTTCATCGTTCATCGTTTGCTTTAATCACTCGTTGCAGCGCCGAGATTCCCGTCAGCACGCGCGGACCGGGACGCAGCATAACATCATTGTCGAATCCGCTGTAAACGCGGCGATTCTTGACCGCCGCCACGCGGCTCCAGCCCGCGCGGTTGACGATCGACGCCTCGACCGCCTTGGCGCCGCCCATGTAGAAGCACAGCACGATTTCCGGATTGCGGGCCACCACCCATTCCGAGGAGACCTGGTAATAGTCCTGCTCCGCCACGTCCCCCACATTGTCTCCGCCCGCCATGCGCACCAGTTCGGCCAGGAAGGAATTTTTCCCGACCGTGCTCATCGGATCGTTCCAAATTTCGACGTAGACCCGCGGCCGCGGGCCATGGGCGCCCGCCGCCGCGGCGCGCAGGGCGACGATTTTATTGCGCAAGTCCGCCGCCATCTGCGCCGCCTCGCGGGCGCGGCCCACGTTCCGGCCAACCAGGAATATGGCATTCGGAATGTCATCCAGCCGGATGCACGGCACATGCACGACGGCGATTCCCAGTTGGCGCAGGCGCGCCGGGGTTGAGGCATCGGCCATGTCGACTTCCAGCAGCACCGTCGGTTTCAGTTCCAGGATGCGTTCGATGGAAGGCACGCCGAAGTCGCCGACCACCGGCACGCGCGCCACGATCTCGGGCGGGTAGTTGCAAACGCTCGTGCGCCCGACCAGCCGGTCGCCCGCGCCCACGGCGCAGACCAGTTCCGTCAGATTCGGCGCCAGCGTCACCACCCGCGGTTCGGCGCCCGCGGCCGGCGCAGAGGGCGCCGCGCGCCGACAGCCCGCGCCCAGCAGCGCCGCCGTCGCCAGGATCGGAATCAAACGCCATGCAGTGGTGCTCATTGCCGCACAGCAGTAGCAGGAAACCGCGCTTCGCACAAGACGCGACCGCGCACAAAATCACCGTTTCATGTCCGGCTTAGAACCGGTAGGCGGTGCTGGCAAAGGCGAAGAGCCCGCTTTCGCTCGTTTCGGAGATGATGGGTTGCAATTCGCCGGTGTCGTTGAGGCGCTTGCCATAGCCATTGCCGGTGCCCCAGACATAGCTGAGGCCGACATTCAAGATCACGTTCGCGCCAACGGAGCCCGCGCTGGCCGTTACGCCATAGAGATCGATCTGACTGACGCCGGTGGGATTTTCGGGATCGAGGTCCGGGGCGGACGAAAAGCTGGTGAAGAAACCGGCGCGGATGGGATAGCGCTTGCGGATGATGTATTCGCCGCCGACCTGCACATCGGTCACCGCTTTGCGTTCCCGCCGAATGGTGATGGTATTGCCATCCTGCTCGCCTTCCATCCAGTTGTAACTGCGCGACAAATGGTGCGTCAGATCGAGCCCGGCGCTGGCCACGCCCGCCCGGCGCCAGCCGATGCCCGCGCGCATCTGCGCCGGCAGCCCGTTGTCGGCGTCCAGTTTCTCGTAATAGATCGCATCGGCGCCGGACGCCGCCGGCCCGCCCAGCACCTCGCTGACCTGGACGCGGCCGTTGCCGGAGAGCGTGGCCGAGGGCGTCGTGAACGTGAGGCCCGCCGACCACTCGTCCGCGAAAATGTATTGCGCGCCCAGGGTACCGATCAGGCCGATGACGGAATACTTGTAGTTGGCGCTGTAGGTGTAGGAATAGTCGTTCCAGTAAAGGTTTTCGAACTGACTGGCCGTCTGGTAAACGCCGAAGACCGAGGCGCCGATCGACAGCCGCTCGTTGACGACATGGCCGATCGAGGGTCCCAACTGGAGCGTCTGCTCGTCCTGGCTGAAGTTGTAGTAATGCTGCTGGGCCTTGAAGGCCTGGATTTCCCGCACGCTGTACTGCGACGGCACGAACACGGAAAATGCCGCCACGGTGCCTTCGTTCAGTTTTTTCACGACGCTTAGACCGGTCGGAATGGTCGAGAAGGAGGAGGCCTCGAGATTTTCGCCCGGAAAGGCGGCATCCTTGGACTCGAAATGCTGGATGCCGTAAAGGGTGCCGTTGACGGAAATCGAATCGCGCTGCTCGCGCCCGATACCGGCGGGATTGTAAAAGCAGGCATCCATACCGTCGGCCGTCGCCGCCACCGCCCCGCCCATGCCCGCCGCCCGTTCGCCGACGATGAACGGCTGGTAATTCGCCTCCCCCGCCTGCAGGCCAAAGGACGAACACGCCACGATTACAAAAGCCATCCGCCGCGCGCGCTGATTGTTCCGCATATTCGTGCTCCTTTCGGACCAGGTTTGCTTTTTCATGTGGATTTCGCCGTCAGACTTCCGGTGATGTACTTGCACTGGTAACGCCGCGCCTCGCGCTTGAAGTCGGGTATGCGCTTCCATTCGCCGCTCTCGACCGATTCCAGCATGTCTTTTTCTTCCTGCATCGACTTCACAGTATTACGATGTGTGCATTATGGCAACACATCGTTTTTAAGCCGCCACCGCAACTTGACGCTACTTGACGCTCGCCACCCGCGGGCGTAGCCTCTCCCTGTATTCGCGACATCCGAGGCGCGAATAAAGATGTCGACCAGAGAAGGGCAGACTTGAAACCCAATGCCAGATGTGACACAGTGACGACATGACAACAACGGATTTGCCGACGTTCATACGGGAGAACTACGAGATTCACGAATGGCGACACGCCTGCGCCATCCTGCGCGAGGATTTTCCGCGAGAGTACAAGGATATCTGCGATGTTCTCGCGCGATTTCGCCTTTCCAAGAGCCATATTGCTGTCGGAGGCGGGCGGAAGTCCAAGGTCGCGGAGTGGATTGACGCAGAACTGACCAAGAAGGGCTGGGTCGAAAAGCGTTTTCGGACCAGTATCATCGTGGACGACAACGTGATGGAGTCGCCGACGCACGCCGTTGATTGCTTCAAGAACCAGATCGCCCTCGAAATCGAATGGAACAACAAGGATCCGTTCTTTGACCGGGACCTGAACAATTTCCGGTTGCTGTTTGATCTTCGTGCGGTGTCAGTGGGCGTAATTGTCACGCGATGCGACGAGTTGCAGGAGGTGTTTGACGCCCTGGGTCGTGGAGACTCCTACGGAGCCTCGACGACCCACATGGCGAAACTGCTTCCACGCATTCAGGGCGGAGGGGGCGCAGGCTGTCCGCTTCTGGTTTTCGGAATACGGAGGATACTCTATGTCGAGGATATTTAACATTCCACAAGCATCGGCAGCCGAAGATCTGCTTGGTCGAGTTCAGGGCCCATTCTCCACCATTCTGGCCGACCCGCCGTGGCGGTTCGAGAACCGAACCGGCAAGATGGCCCCGGAACACCAGCGTTTATTGCGCTACTCCACGATGACAATGGAGGAAATCTTTGAGTTGCCAGTGAACCGCCTTGCGGCGGCTCGCGCCCATCTCTACCTCTGGGTGCCGAACGCCCTGATTTCGGAAGGGCTTGATGTTATGAAACGTTGGGGTTTCACCTACAAGACGAACCTTGTGTGGTACAAGGTGCGAAAGGATGGTGGTCCAGACGGTAGAGGCGTCGGATTCTACTTCCGAAACGTAACGGAACTCGTCCTGTTCGGAATTCGTGGAAGTATGCGCACACTTGATGCGGGACGCACCCAAACAAACATCGTTTCGACTCGGAAGCGTGAGCATTCCCGCAAGCCAGACGAGTTGTACGACATCATTGAGGACTGCTCGCCCGGTCCATACTTGGAACTTTTTGCCAGGCATCCGCGCAAGGGTTGGGCACAGTGGGGCAATGAAGCCGTTGAGGACGTTTCGGAGTATCCTCTTCATCATCGGTCGGAAACCCAGCAGATGGTGATGCTTGAGAAACCGAAACGGAAGTACGGATAAATCCGGTCGAACCAACGCATGGACACGTACAGTGAGAAGCCGCGCCAAAGCGCGGCTTTTCACTTCCGGTCATGCGTACCGTTAGGCAGTTAATATATGAAGGCAACCGGAGTTCGGACCAAGTTGGTGTTGCTTGGTATTGCTGCCCTTGCTGTAACTATCCCCGCGGCGCTGTGGGTTGTCCGCGCGCGAGAAGCTAGCAGGCGAGTGGTTTGCACGGGCCGTCTTTGGAGTATCGGATTAGCGGCGAGAATGTACGAAGTGGATCACAGCAATAACGTTTCGATCTGGCAGCCGCTTTCAAATTATGTTGGCTGGCGAAATACGGACATGTTCATCTGCCCATCAAGTGAACACCTGCCGGGTTCATTCTCAAACGTGAACGTGTGGGCAGACTACATTTTGGTGTCCGGCGTGAGTACTGCAGCACCTTCAGGAACCGTCCTCGCCTACTGTTCTCCAACGAACCATGGCGGCGAGGGTGGAAATATATTATTCATTGATGGTCATGTGGAGTGGGTCGAAACGTCCAGATTCTGGACAACAGTGAGCCGAGGAAAAGAATAGGCCGTAACCGCAATAGGCATGGTGTGCCACGCAAGTTCTGCGCCCATGCGTTGCACTTTCGCCGCGGCAACAAGCAATCACGCACGGGCCATAAAGTGAGAAAAGCGCTAAACAGGGCGAAGCGGGAGTTGGCCTACTATCGGGCGCTTTTCTCGCATGCCCGGACGCCTCGGATTTCCCGCTGGCTGTTGGGCGGCGCGACGGCCTATCTTTTGTCGCCGATCGACATCATTCCCGATTTCATTCCGATACTTGGTCAACTTGACGACCTGGTGATTGTCCCGTGCATGATTTATGCCGCTCTGGCCTTCATTCCGGCGAGCGTGAAAGCGGAATGCAGGGAGAAAACGGCGGGCGTTTAGGCTCGCAAGCCCCGCCAATACCCGCGCCGTTCTGGTCCGCCTGCCTTCTGCGCCAACATCGACAACCAGAAGAATGTTCAGCCTTTTCTGCTTCTGCGGCCAGGCATGGGGTGTTCCTGGGCGATCATGCCCAGCGGCATAGCGATCAGGGTTGCCAGCAGCCAGACGGTGGCGGGAATCTGCAGATTGAAATCGCCGAGGGAATGGAAGCAGAAGGCGCCGGCGGCAAGCAGCGCGGCCAGGGTCAAGGCATGGTGCCTGCGTCCCGTCGGGCCGTAGTCCTCGTAGCGCCGTTCCCGGAGTTCGCGACGCCAGCCGCGGTAGAGCCCCCTGCCCAGTCCGCCCAGCATGACCAGGAACAAGGCGAGGCCCGTCAGGCCGTACTCTTCCATAAACTGCGCCCAGTCGTTGTGGGCCTCGTAGGAGTGATAGCCGGTGTTGGGATACGTCGGACGTTTTCCAAGCTTGCGGTTACCATCCGCGCTGGCGGCGAAATGCGGCCAGAGATTCTGATGCATGCCGGGTCCGATGCCGAACCAGGGCGCGCTCTGCCAGCCCCGCAGGGCGCCCATGGTCATCTGGTAGCGTTCCGACAGCTCGATCTTCCGCCAGGGGTACTCTTTGAAGCGCTTGACGTAGTTGCCGCCAAAAACCGCCAGCGTCACCAGCATCAGCGCGACGGTCAGCAGCAAGCCCAGGCGCAGCCGCCGCGCCACCCGCGGCCGCCACTGGGCCAGGCCCCAGACCAAGACGCCCGCGGCCAGCACCAGCAGGGTCAGTCCGCCGCCGCGCGAGCGGCTGGCCAGCACGCACCAGACGCCCAGAGCCGACAGCGCGGCGCCGCCGGCGCGCAGGCGGCGCGCCTGATTACGGTCAAGCAGCAGTCCCAGACCGAGGGCGACCGCCAATTCCATCAGGCCGGCAAAGTGGTCGGGACAGTAGTAAGTGCCCGTGGCGCGGGCATAGCCAATTTGATATTGCGAGTAACCCGGCTCCCAGAGCACATGCGCGTTGCCGAAAAAGTAATGATTCACCAGTCCGTAGAGGCCCAACAGGGCCAGATTGACCGCGATCAGCACTCCCAGCCAGCGCATGTGCCGCGCATCGAAGTGCAGCACGATCACGAAGCCGAGGATCAGGGGGGTAAGTTGCAGCATGAAACTGCGCTCGGCATCCAGAAACACCGGCGCGGCCAGTGACCGCATCAGGGCGTAGATCAAAAACGGGGCCAGCGACGCCAGCAGTCCGAAGGCGAACGAACCCAGCGTGGCCGGGCTGTAACGCAGTCCGCCCAGCGCCAGCCGCACGCAACCCAGCGTCCCGGCGGCGGCAATCGCCGTCACGAACGGCCAGAACCACCAGGCCTCCCAGGCCCCGAAGAGCCAGGGGGCCAGGAGCACAACCAGAGTCACCAGGCCGAAAATTGCTGAGGAGAGGCGTTTATCCCAGAGAGTCATTTTAGGTGTTAGGTGTTAGGTGGAAGGTGGAAGGTGGAGGGTGGAGGGTGGAGGGTGGAGGGTGGAGGGTGGAGGGTGGAGGGTGGAGGGTGGAAGGTGGAAGGTGGAAGGTGGAAGGTGGAAGGTGGAAGGTGGAGGGTGGTGAACGCTGAACGTCGAAGGAAATGCAATGACCAATATCCAACAAGGAATGTCCAATCATGTGCTGTTCATCGTTCATCATTCAGCGTTTTTTCTTCTTCTGCAGGGCCAGTTCCAGCACCTCGGTCATGCGCGAGACGTAATGCACGGAGAGGCCGCGGCGCAGCGGAGCCGGCAGGGATTCGAAATCCTTGCGGTTTTCGGCGGGCAGCAGCAGTTCGCGGACGCCCGCGCGCCGCGCGGCGAGGGTTTTCTCCTTCACGCCGCCGATGGGCAGGACGAAGCCGCTGAGCGTCAGCTCGCCGGTCATCGCCATGTGCGGCCGCATTGGACGGCGCGTGGCCAGCGAATAGAGGGCCAGGGCCATGGTAATTCCGGCGGAGGGGCCGTCCTTCGGCGTGGCCCCGGCCGGCACGTGCAGATGCACGAAGTGCTTTTGGAAGAAATCGCTGACGCCGGCCTCGTCCTCCAACAGCCTGCGCACGACGGTGTGGGCGATTTCGGACGATTCCACCATCACGTTGCCGAGTTGTCCGGTCTGCTTGAAGCCCGGCTGCGAGGCCGCGACGCAACTGGCCTCCACATGCAGCACGACGCCGCCCATGCTGGTCCAGGCCAGCCCCGTGGCCACGCCGGGACATGGACTGCGGAAGGGATCGTAATCGCTGAAGGACGGCTTATCGAGCAGCGTCTTGAGATCGGCCACGCGCACCAGGGGACGGGATTTTTTGCGTTCGGCAATCTGCATGGCGGTCTTGCGGCAGATGCGTTTGATCTGGTTTTCCAGCATGCGCACGCCGGGCTCGCGCGCCCAGCCGTTGACGATGCGCGCCAGCACGGACTTGGGAATCGCCAGTTGCCGCGGGGTCAAGCCATGCGCCTTGAGCTGTTTGGGAACCAAATAGCGGGCGGCGATCTCCAGTTTCTCGTCGAGGATGTAGCCCGCCAGCCGGATCGTTTCCATGCGGTCGAGCAGGGCCGGCGGAATCGTGTCGGTCGTATTGGCGGTGCAGACGAAGAGCACGTTCGAAAGGTCGAAACGCACGTCCAGGTAGTGATCGAGAAAATCCTTGTTCTGTTCCGGGTCCAGCACCTCGAGCAGCGCCGAGGCTGGGTCGCCATGGAAACTGGCGCCGATTTTGTCGATTTCGTCGAGCATCAGCACGGGGTTGGCCGTGGCGCAGACCTTGAGCGCCTGCAGGAACTTCCCGGGCATGGCGCCGATATAGGTGCGGCGGTGGCCCTTGATCTCGGCCTCGTCGCGCATGCCGCCCAGCGAAAAGCGGTAGAACTTGCGGCCGACGCTGCGGGCGATGGACTGGCCGATGGAGGTCTTGCCGACGCCCGGCGGGCCGACGAGCAGGAGGATCGAGCCGGAAATGCGTCCCTTGATCCGCCCCACGGCGAGGAACTCCAGGATGCGCTCCTTGACATCGGCGAGGCCGTAGTGATCGGCATCGAGGATGCGCCGGGCCTCGACGATATCCAGGCGGTCATCGCTGAAGAGGCCCCAGGGCAGAATCGTCAGCCAGTCGAGGTAGTTGCGCGTGACGGTGTATTCCGGCGAGGCCGGCTCCAGCACGGCCAGTTTGTCCATCTCCTCCTTGATGCGGGCGCGGGACTCGTCGCTGAGTTTCAACTTGTCGATGCGCGCCTGCAATGCCTCCATCTCGGCGGTCCGGCTGTCCTTGGAGAGGCCGAGTTCCTTCTTGATCTCCTTCAACTGCTCGCGCAGGAAGAACTCGCGCTGCTGTTTGTTCATGCGCTCTTCGATCTGCTTGCTGAGCTTCTGCTGCAGGCGCGAGATTTCGATCTCGCGTTTCAGCAGCAGCAGCACCTTCTCGATCCGCTCGCGGATGTTGAGCGCCTCCAGAATCTCCTGCAGTTCTGGGCCCGCCGCCGAGGTCAGGGTGGCCGCCAGGTCCGCCAGCCGGCCGGGCTCCTTGATGTTGGTGCGTCCGAGGAAGAGGTTCAGTTCCTCCTTGAAGAGCGGATTGAGCAGCACCAGTTCCTTGATGGCCGTGATCACGGAGAGGGAAAAGGCGTGCAGTTCCTGGTTCTCCGCCATCTCGGTTTCGTTGACGTACTGCGGCACGACCACAAGCATCGGCGCTTCGCTGACCACGGCGCCGATACGGAAGCGGTCGATCACGCCCAGCACGAGTTGCAGCGCGCCCTCGGGATCGGGGCGGTGGGCCTGGAGCACCTCGGCGATCACGCCCACGGTATAGAGGTCGGCCGCCCGCGGCGGCGCGGACGGAAGCTGCGGGACGGCGTCTGGCGCCGCGGCGCGTTTCAGCACCAGTCCGACGAATTTCTCGCCGGCTTTCAGGCGCGCCAGCAGGGCATTGCGCAGATTTTCCTCTTCCACGTTGATGGGCATCATCATGCGCGGAAAGCCCGGCCTGGTATCGAGCGCGATCACGGGCAGCAAGGAGGGGAAGATAAAGCGCGCGGGCACGACGCTGCGCGATCCCTCCGCGGGCGCCGCCGGGTCCGGCGCGGATTTCGATGCATCATCCTTTACAGGTTTTTGTTCGCTCATATTCGCAATTCCCCAATCGCCGGAGCATCCTGCAAAACTCGATTATTTACAGGCACCGCACGCGTTGCGGATCATTATGCCTCAGGCAGGCGTGAAAGGACAAGGGTGGAAGGTGGAGAGTGGAGGGAAGAAAGCGGAAAGCGGAGAGCGGAAAGGGGGGAAAGAAAGCGGAGAGTGGAAAGAGGAGGTCAGATGTCGCGAGATTGGCCCCGTGACAGGTTCCTCGACAGGCTCGCCACCTGCCGCATGCAGGCGGTTACAAAAGACACCCCACACCACTCACCCCACACCACTCACCACTCACCACTCACCACTCACCACTCACCACTCACCACTCACCACCTTCCTTCGATATTGCCTTCCTAACGCGGGATGGTGTACGATTTTTAGATGTTCGAACTGTGGCAGCGTCAATACGAGCAGGGGCGGATTTCCTTCCGCGCGGGGCCGGGGGGGCTGCCGGTGGCGTTACTTGAACACGAGGGCGCCCAGGCGGAGTTGTGTATTCACGGCGCGCATGCCCTGCATTACCGGCCGGCGGGGGGCGAGGATGTGCTGTGGCTCAGCGGCGCCAGCTGGTATGAGGACGGCAAGCCGATCCGCGGCGGCATCCCCGTTTGCTGGCCCTGGTTCGGCCCGCACCCCACCGACGCCGCCGCGCCTGGGCACGGTTTCGCGCGCCTGCGTTTATGGGAGCTGGCGGACAGCAAGGCGGCGCCGGACGAAACGGCCATCACGCTGCGCCTGCGGGACGACGCGCAGACGCGCCAGGCCTGGCCCTACGCTTTCGAACTGACGCTGCGCATGACGCTTTCCGACCACCTGCGCCTGGACCTGACTACCTACAATCGCGGCCCCGAGCCGTTCCGCATCACCCAGGCCCTGCACAATTATCTGGCCGTGCGCGACGTGACGGCCATACGCATCCTGGGACTGGAGGAGGCGCCTTACATGGACAAGGCCAACCACTACACCCTCAACCAGGAACGCGCGCCGATTACGATTTGCGGAGAAACCAACCGCATCTATACCAACACCTCCGCCGAATGCCTGCTGGACGATCCACTTTGGCCGCGCCGATTGCGCATCGGGAAGGGCGGCAGCCGCACTACGGTGGTTTGGAATCCCTGGATCGAAAACGCCCGCCGTATGCCGGACTTCGGGGACGACGAGTATCGCGGCATGGTCTGCGTCGAAACCGCCAACGCCGGGCCGGAAGTCATCACCGTGCCGCCCGGCGCCGCACACACGCTGACGACGATGCTCGCCGCCGAGGGGGAGGAGAAAGGTGAGTCGGTGAATCGGTGAGTCGGTGAATCGGTGAAACGGTGAGTCGGTAAGTCGGTAAGTTGGTGAATCGGTGGAGGGAAGGCGAACGCTCAATTTTGAACGGGGAAGGTTGCCCACGAATCTGCACAAATCAACGCGAATGAAGAGGTTTTCGCGCAGAGGCTCGGAGGCGCAGAGAATAGTTCACCGACAACCGTTTTACCGACTCACCGACTCACCGATTCACCGCCTTCCTTGCGCCTGTAGCTCAACTGGACAGAGCTTCTGACTTCGGATCAGAAGGTTGCAGGTTCGAATCCTGCCAGGCGCGCCAGCGGGAAGGTGAGTGGTGGGAGGTGGAGGGATCAAGGGGCGAGGGGCGAGGGGCGAGGGGCGAAGAAGCAGGTGGATGGTGGATGGTGGAGGGAAGGCGAACTTCGAACAGTCAACATCGAACGCTGAACGTTGAACGAAATGCAATAACCAATATCCAACAAGGAATGTCCAATATCCAAGGGAACAGCAGTCAAGGGAACATCCCCGTATTCCTTGGAAATTGGAGATTGAGTGTTGGCGGTTGGATATTCGCGCCCGCTCTCGGCGAGAGCGCCCTACCGAATTCAATTCGCTTCGTGTCCTTCGCATGTGGCGAGTAATTGTATTTTATTCGTGGCGAGTTGTAGCCGCCGCGGTGACGCGGTGGCGAGAATGTCGCGAGAATGGCTCTGTGACCGTCATCAATCCCCGCTTGACGCGGGCGGCGGGAGGGGCGACAGTAGGGCCACGGTGCGGCGCGCAACCGGCGCCCCCGTTTAAGGAGTATCAGGAATGCGTAAACTGCACCGTTATCTGGTTGTCCTGCCTTTGTTAACCGCCTTCGCCGTCAGCGCGGGCGCCGCCGTTTATGGCGACGCCGGGCCGCGCGAGTCGTTATTGACCGCCGACTCGCTGTCGCGAATCAGCATCGGGCTGGACTTTCTTTTCATGCGCCGCGATGTGACTTTCGGCGAGACGGCGCGGAAGCTGGAGTTTCAAACTTTCGGCGGCGAACTGGGCGTGGACATCTGTCCCTGGCTGACGGTTTTCGGCGGCGCGGGGAGCGCGCGCGGCCGCTTCGACAAGGACCCCGTCTGGGGCGACAACGACATGAGCTGGCTGGCCGGCTTGCGCCTGGATTTGTGGAAATACGATCTGGCCGACCCTAACTTTTTATCCGGCCAGATCACCTTCGCCGCGGAGGGGCAATATGCCCAGTACAGCTCAAAACTGGCCGGGCAGGACATGACGGGCGAGGAGTGGTTCGCGGCCTTCACGGCGGGTTATGAAATCTTCGCTGATCGCCGCCAGGAATTGAACGCCATACCCTACAGCGTGCGCTTGACGCTGGGGCCGGCGGTCTCCACCCTGAAAGGCGAGGCCTTTGGGCAGGATTACGATGCCAAGGACAAGGCCGGCTTTCTGGCGGGCTGTGAATTGTTCATCTCCCACAATCTCGATGCGGGCGTCAACTATCTGTACTTCGGTTCCGGTTCGTTCGATTTGAACCTGCGGCTGCATTTCTAGGAAGAAGAGCGAAGAGCGAAGAGCGAAAAGTGAACAGTAAACAGTGAAGAGGGAACAGTTTTTACTGTTAACTGTTCACCATTCAGTTCTGCTCCTGCGCCAACTCCGCCATGGCTGCGGTGGCGGCGTGGGCCTCGGCGGCGCGGCGCGTGGAGCCTGTGCCGCGGTAATCGCGGCCGTTCACGCGGACGGTGACGACGAAACGTTTCTTGTGGGATGGGCCCTCTTCGGCCGCCAGCCGGTAGGACGGCGCGCCGTGGCCGGCGCGTTGCATCCAATCCTGCAACTGGCCTTTGGGATTGTCCATCCAGCGGCTTTCGGCGGCCGCCGCGGCGGAGCTGTCCCCGCTGGCGCAGAGGCGGCGGTAGATGGTTTCGACGGCTTTCATGCCGCCGTCCAGGTAGGCGGCGCCAAAGACCGCTTCCATCGCATCGCCGAGCAGCGATTCCCGTTCCCGCCCGCCGCTGCACTCCTCACCGCGGCCCAGCCGCAGCCAGGCGCCCAGGCCCAGCCGCCGCGCCGCCAGGGCCAGCGAACGGCCGCTGGCCTGCCGGCTGCGCCGTTCGGTCAGCAGTCCCTCGTCGGCGGTCGCATCCTCGGCATAGAGATGCGCCGCGGCGGCCAGTCCAAGCGCGGCGTCGCCCAGGTACTCCAGGCGCTGGTTATCCCCCGCCACGCCCTCCGTCTCGTGGCGATAGGAGCGGTGCGTGAGCGCCAGCTCCAGCAGGGCCGTCGTCTTGAAACGATAACCCAGCGTTTTCTCCAGTCCGGCATACGGCCGTGGACGGCGAAACATCAGCATGCGGCTTTCCTTAATGGTGTCTGCTCAGCGCCAGAGGGGTTAGAGCGAAGAGTGAACAGTAAACAGTGAACAGTCTGGGAGCATGTAGCGAGTTTCATGTCACCGTTCACCGTTTACCGTTCACTAAAGATTTCCCGCGACGGCGCGGGCAAAGGCGCTGCAGGAGAGCAGCGTGGCGCCTTCCATCAGGCGCGCGAAGTCGTAGGTTACGGTCTTGGCGGCAATCGTGCGTTCCATGCCGCCCAGCAGCAGGTCCGCGGCCTCCGTCCAGCCCAGGTAACGGAACATCATCTCGCCGGAGAGAATCAGCGAACCGGGATTGACCTTGTCCTGGCCGGCATATTTCGGGGCCGTGCCGTGGGTGGCTTCGAAAACCGCCACGCCGGTGTCGTTGTTGATGTTCGCGCCCGGCGCGATGCCGATGCCGCCCACGCAGGCCGCCAGCGCGTCGGAAATATAGTCGCCGTTGAGGTTCAGGGTGGCGACAACCGAGTACTCCTGCGGGCGGGTCAGAATCTGCTGGAAGAAGGCGTCGGCGATCACGTCCTTGACCAGCACCTGGCCGGCCGGCGGTTTGCCGCCGCAATCGTCCCAGCCGACGGCCTGGCCGGCGAACTCGCGGCGCACCAGTTCATAGCCCCAGGTTTTGAAGGCGCCCTCGGTGAACTTCATGATGTTGCCCTTGTGCACGAGGGTCACGCTGGACCGGCGGTTGGCGATCGCGTAGCGCACGGCGGCGCGGATCAGGCGCTCCGAACCCTCGCGCGAGACGGGCTTGACGCCGATCGCCGAGGTGGCGGGGAAGCGGATTTTATCCACCCCCATCTCGTCCCGCAGGAAGGCGATCACCTTGCGCACCTCGGGCGTTTCGGCCGCCCATTCGATGCCGCTGTAAATGTCCTCGGTGTTCTCGCGAAAGACCACCATGTCGGTCAGCTCCGGCCGCTTGACGGGCGAAGGCACGCCCTTGAACCAGCGCACGGGACGCTGGCAGACGTAAAGATCGAGTTCGCGGCGCAAGGCCACGTTGATCGAACGGATGCCGCCGCCGATGGGCGTGGTCAGCGGGCCCTTGATCGCCACGGTGTATTCCCGGATCGCGTCCAGCGTTTCGCGCGGCAGCCAGGTGGCGGGCGCGTAGACCGTGTTGGCCTTCTCGCCCGCGAAAATTTCCGCCCAGGCCACGGAGCGCCGGTCGCCGTAGGCCTTCTTGACGGCGGCGTTCCAGACGATCATGGCGGCGCGCGTAACGTCCGGCCCGATGCCGTCGCCCTCGATGAAGAGCAGAATCGGGCGGTCCGGAACTGACAGTCGACCCCCAGGCAGAACGGTGATTTTTTGTCCGTCGTCGGGAACGGCGATCTTCGTGTATTTGGTCATGACGAGGCTTGCTCCTGTATTTATTGAAGTCGGACGAATGTTGCCACAAAAGCGGGAAAAGAGGAACAGATTTTGGGAAGGTAAGGAGGTGGAGGGCGGAAGCTGGGAGGTGGAGAGAAAGCGGAGAGCGGAGGGAGGTGGAGGGGCGAGAGAAGAAGGCGGATGGCGTGGGACTGGGGCGGAACCTGTTTCGCGGCAGGCGCGCCACCTGCTACTACTCTGCGAAGCAGCGCTTCGCTGCGTAGCACGCGCGAAGGCCGGCGGCTTCGAAAAAGTGGCGAAGACACATCCCTGCCGCCGCGGTGACGCGGTGGCGTGTCGGAATGCGAACGTCGAACAGTCAACATTGAACGTTCAACGTTTAACGTTTAACGTGTCGCGTTTAACGTCAAACGGGGCGCGGCAGGGGCAGCCAGGAGAGTACGCGCTGGATCTGGAGATCCCAGCGGTCCCAGGTGTGGTTGCCGGGGCCTTCCGTGTAGGTGAGCGGGAGCCCCACCTGCAGCGCCCGATCGCGAAAGGTCAGGTTGCCGGCGTAGAGCGCGTCCTCGGTGCCGCACCATTGAAAGAGGCGCGGACATAGCGCCCCGTCGAGAGCGGCCAACCGTCCGGCCAGGGCCAGCAAGTCGTCGTCCGATCCGGTCACCTTCGCCGCATCGCCGAAAATCAGCCGTATGTCGGACGAGTCGGCGGGTTTGGCGGCCCAGGCGGCCAGATCGAGCGCGCCCGACAGACTGGCGGCGGCGGCGTAGCGTTCGGGATGCCGCAGCGCGAGCTTGAATGCGCCGTAACCGCCCATCGAAAGCCCCGCCGCGAAATTATCCTCCCGCCGGGACGAAAGCGGAAATAACGACCGCGCCACGGCGGGCACTTCCTCGCTGACATAGGTCCAGTAGCGGCCGCCATGGCGCATGTCGGTATAAAAACTGCGCGCCACGGCGGGCATCACAACCGCCAGTCCGAGTCCGTCAACATAACGTTCGATGGAGGTGCGGCGCTGCCAGATCGTATGATCGTCCGAGAGCCCGTGCAAAAGCCAGAGGCAGGGATGCCGGACGGGACGGTCGGGGCAGTCCGCCACCGTGCGCGACCAGGGTTCCGGCAGGATCACGTCCATGCAGGACTGACAACCGAGGACTTGAGAAAAAAAGTGCGCGTGTATTAAGGCCATGGGGAATAGGGGATTAGGCTGAAGGCTGAGGGCTGAAGGCTGTTAGTTAAAGCCGCTTCTTCCGCCGGTTAGGGGGCGGAGTTGGTGGCGACGATGGTGTAGAAATAGGCGGTCGCGTTGGTCAAACGCGGGAAGTTGCTGGTGTAAGGACCGTTCATCGGCAATGGATAGGTGCTCGAATAGACCGGTACACTGGTCCATTGAATCGGCTGTACCGCCAGGTTGGTCGCATACCACGGCGTCGGCACCCAGCCGTTGGTGCCGGTGTGAATAATCCAGACGTTGGTGTTCAGCCAGATGCTGAGAATGGCCAGCGAGGTCAGTGTTGGTTCCGGCAACGGAATGGGCGGAAAAATTTCGCCGTAGTTGGCGGCGCCGGGGGTGTAGGAGAAGGAACTGCCGTTGTTGTTGTCCCATTGTAGTCCACTGGCAAGATTGCCAGTAAGATTAACCGGCAGGTTTTTAGTCGTTTGATCGCGAACAACGTACATGAACCCTAATGCGATCAGGTTGGCAACTTCGTTGCTATCACTTGTAGATGAGAAACAAATTGCGTCTACCATTGAACCCATACTGCGCCGGAGTTCCAAACCACCAGTTGTCGGCAAGTTGGTGGTGAATGTCATGTTTCGCTGGGTGATGGCGGCCTTGCCAAGCACCCAAAACCCATATCCGTTGGTGATATCACCCAGGGTGGTCCCATCGGGCACAAAGTACAACGCGTTGGTACTGGAGGGCCCATTAATATCATACACGTACAACCGCCAGTTTCCTATGGACGATCCATTCTTTCCGGCCAACTCCACGTACTGACGTATTGCGCCATAGGCTTGATCCGTTAAATTGAACTCATTAATCCAGACCGCCCCGGTGGGGCAGGAGAAAACGATGTAGTAGGCGTTAGTGGTGCCGTAGTTCACCGGGCGATACCAGGCTGGGGTGACAAAGTCCTGGTTGACCTTGGGGTGGCTGGCGGTGGCCTGGGTGAGATAGCCGTCGAAGGTGGCGCCGACCCAGTATTTGACGAAGGTGTCCACCGGCAGCGCCGGAATTTGCGACACGGTCTGGTAGCGCGACCAGCGTATGGAGGGGTTGCTGGCGATGCAGGTCATGGCGATTGTGCCGGTGGTACTGCTCCAGGCGCCATAGGTCGTGCCGGTCTGATAGTAGGCTTTAAGCGCGATGTTGGAGGGGAAGAGGAATGGATCGGCCAGGTCCACCATCACATCCACGGCGTTGGTGTAAAGCGGGATGCGCGGCGAAACCGTCAGGTTGCTGAGCACGACATCGCAGGCCATCGGCGTGATGACGATGACGTTGTCCAAACAGACCCGTCCCACCGGCTGGTTGTTGGTATTGTTCTGGATGCGCACATAGCGGTTGGAACTGTCGAAGTTGACGTAGGTGAAGTAAATATAATCGTTGGTGTTGACGATGTTGGTGATGGTCGCCAGCGTCACCCATCCCGCGTTATTCGTGCCGCCGGTCGGCGAGGCCAGGATGTCGAGCCGGGCCGGGGTCGGACTGCTGCCGGTAATGGCCCAGTTGCGGTACCAGAAATTGACTTCGCCGATGCCGTTGGTCATCATGGGCGTCTGTACAAACGGCGCCACATCGGACAACACGCTGTTCATGCCGTTGGTGATGACCGAAGAAACCGCGTTCGAGTTCAGGAAACAACTCAATCCGCTGAAGGCCCGGCTGTCTCCCTCCACGTCCACATTGTTGCCGAGCCAGAGCGAGGTGGAACGCGCGCGGGTTACCACCACGTCGCGCACGATCAAGACGCCGTTATTGCTGCTGGTGTTAACCACCCAGAAAAACAGGTTGGTCGAATTGACGGGCAGAGTGAAACTGTTGGTTTGCGCGCTCCAGCCGTTGGCCGAGCCCAGTTTGTTGGTGCCCCAACTGGTCGAGTTGTTGCCGGAAGTAGTATAAACGTCGAAAGCGGCCGGACTGTTGGAGTCGCCAGCCAGCCAGCTAACCGCGATTTGGACGGCGCGGTCGGCGATCAGCGGCGTACGCAGGTATTGACTAAGCCCGGCCTCGGCGCGGCTGGGTTCCATACGGCACTGGTTGACCGTGTTGGACTCCATCCAAACTTCGCTGGCCACCCAGGCATTGGTGGAATCGTAGGATGTGATCGAGAGCGCGCTCATCCGCAGTGCGGCATCCCCGGTGGTGTGCGCAAAGACAATCGCCGTGTTGGTGGCCTGGTTCAGTGTAAGTTGGATGTTGGCGGTGGTGCCGCCGCTGACCAGATTGGAGGAACCCGCCACGTAGACCCAGCGCGTCCGATTGGTGTAATCCCCAAGTGGCGCCATGTAGATGGCCAGTCCGGCGTCGCCGCCGGGCGCCCAGGCCGACACTTTCAGTGTGCCGACGCCCAGCAGTCCGAGGTCGCGATTGGCCTGCACGACATAGCCCTGATTGCTCGTGGCCACCGTTTCCGCCCAGTAGGCGGGGCTCGCGTTCACGATCCGGCAGCCATAGATGCCGTATTCGGTGCTCGGACTGATCAAACCGTTGGTGTAGGTGGATGCTGCAGTCCACAGCAAGTCCCCGAAGCTTTCCGCGCGTGTGACGCCGACGGTGCGGGTGTCGGCGTACCACTCCGTGACATTCACATTCTTGAAATACGCCGACTCGTTCCCGTCACGGTGGGCCAGAATCACGGACATAGCGGCGCTGGTGTTCACGTTGAAGCCGACGTCCACCGCGCTATTGGTAAGCACGCAATTAGTTACGAAAATCCAGTTGACGAAAGAGTCGTAGTCGGCGTTGGTAGGGCAAAGGTACAAGCCCACCGTGATCGGCACGGAATTGGTAGAGCGGCAATTCATGCTGAGTTTACCGACGCCGCGCCAGCCTTCCGCGGCATTATTGTTGGGCCGGACGAGATAACCGTTGTTGGCGGCGTTCAACGTCTGAAGTTCGCTGTTGGTGGTGGGGCCGGAGCATTGATTGGCGCCCCAGAAAGTGCCGCCAATATTATTGAAGATCGTGGTTGGACTGTAAGTGTTCGTGAAAGACCAGGTGACATTCGAGACGAACGTCTGCGGCACCGAGCGCGCGGCATTGGTTCCCCAGAGGCTGAAATTGGGGCTGACGGGCGGTGTGCTATCGGCGGACGCAAACGTATACAGTGGGGGGGGGTTTATGGGCCAGCCGTTGTTGAAGTCCTGATAGGTGCAACTGCGCAGCAGGTACTGGCCGGACTGCTCGTTGTATTGGAAGACATATTGTCCCTGCAGCGCGCCGCTCAGGGTAAAGGAGGCGCCGCCCGCCTGCGCTATGCCGGTGAGGGGCGCGTTGGTTTTCCACTGCGTGGGATCTCCCAGCGTAATCGTCTGCCCGTACTGGGTGGCGCCGTTGGTATAGGGATTGAGTCCCTGCAGAACGATCGCCGCCTGGTTGGTCAGCGTTGAGATTGTGAAAACGCCCTGCCATTGGTAAGGCGCAATCAGATCCATGCCCAGGGAAGCATTGTTGACCACGACATCCACTTCGCCATAACTCGATCCACCACGCCGCGGAGAATAGGGCGCCCAACCCTGCGTCCTGGCTCCGCCGGGATAGTAGAACGGCGACTGCTGTTCCGCCGGCAGGCCGTAGTAACCGCCGAAGTCCACCTGAATCGAATATTCCACCAGGGCGTTGACCAGTTGCGGCGGAATGGCCGTCGCCGAGCGGTAGCGCGCGCCGCCGATGGAATTCATGGGCACGGGCCCGTTGGTCACCCCGCCGGTGCGATACCATAGTTTCGGGCTGATCCCGTAGGCGGCAAAGGGCCAACTGCTGATGGAAGCGACGTCGCAGGCGACAAACACCGGGTCGGTGATCGAAGGGTGCCCAGGCTCAATGATCACATTGGTGACCGCCACCCGCGCGGCCGGGTAACTGATGAACATGTCATCAATGCGCACATATTGCTCAGAGGCGGATCCAGAGGTCAAGTGGGCGCGCACGGCCAGATTGTTCGTCAAATTGATCGCGAAACTGCACAGCCTCCAAGCCGTATTGAGAATATTTGTCGGTACCACCCCATTCAAATTCCAGTTCGTTCCGTCGCTAGACGTCTCAATGGAGAATGTCGGCGTGAAGGCAGATGGCGCACTGCGCGCATAGAACATAAGCGATCCAACACCGTTGCTAATCACCGGACTTTGTATCCATGAATCGCCAATCGAGAGTTTATTCAACTGTGCGGAGTTTGTCCCGTTGAAGACAATGTTGGGTTCCTGTGGAACCG
>CAIYGI010000294.1 GCA_903925685.1 uncultured bacterium | reverse complement strand
TCCGTCGGACTCTGCCTATTACGCGTGAAAACCACCTCGAACCTTCTCGCTACGCCCCTTTGATCAAGTCGTTCGGAAGGTGGCGCTGGTACGCAATCTCTCGCGCCGCACTGCTTGCCGTCAACCGCGCCCCATCCCGGCCTCTTTGCACAGCCGCCTCCCCACTGTCTGAATCGCAGGCCTTCCGACTTCCGAATTGACCCCCGCCCCGAATCGCCGTATGCTCCCACCATATCGCCGACAGGGACCGTCAGGATGCGAAGGACAAGGTTTTCAGAAAGTCGGACAACGCAGGGTTGCACACGAAGACCGCCGCCCCGACCGGGTTCGATGACTTCCAAGCCACGGAGCGCAAGGGCGTCATAGAAAAACAGAAATTTTTTGGCCTGTTTCCCATGGTTGCGAGTGCAGATGCGATGTGATAGATTTCGCGCATATCAAAAGCAATCGAATAAAAACGAGGTTCTATCGTGTATAAGCGAAATCTCTATGTGCAGAAAATCGCGCCGTTTTTGGGCAAGCCCGTGGTGAAGGTCATTACCGGGATGAGGCGGTCCGGCAAGAGTTGTTTGGTCCGGCTGCTGATCGATAAGTTGGTTGCGGACGGGGTGAGGCGCGAGCAGATCGTTTATGTCGACAAAGAGTCGTATGAGTTTGACGCGATCCGCACGTACCACGATCTGGCGGCGCATGTCAAAGCGGCACGCCCGAAAGGTGGGGGCGTCTGCCACGTTTTCGTCGATGAGATCCAGGAGATCGAGGGGTGGGAACGAATCGTCGCGGACTGGTCCGGTCGGCGCGACATTGACGTGGTGATCACCGGGTCGAACGCCCATCTTCTTTCCGGCGAACTGGCCACGCTGCTGGCGGGGCGGTTCGTCGAAATGCAACTCTTCCCGCTCTCCTTTGCCGAATTCCGGGCTTTCAACGGGTTGCGGAAAACGGAGACAGCGGAGGCGTTCAGACAGTTTCTGCACTACGGCGGACTGCCCGGCCTGCACGAGTTCGGGCGCTTGGCCGATGCGACGTTCCGTCCATTCGTCGCTGGCGTCTACGACACGATTATGCTGAAGGACATTGTGCGTCGTCATCAGGTGCGGAACTATGTCCTGCTCGAACATGTGGGGCGGTATGTTTTCGACAACATCGGCAATCTCACGAACGCCAGCCGGATCAATGCTTTTCTGAAGAGCCAGAAACTTTCCGTCGGAGTGGACACCATCCTGAACTACATGCGGTGGTTCGCGGATGCGCATCTGACCCACCGGGTGTTGCTGTACGATATCAAGGGGCGGCGTCATCTGGAGGTGAACGAGAAGCACTACGTCAGCGATCTGGGTTTGCGCACAGCCTTGCTCGGGTATCGTGCGGATGATATTGGCGGGATGCTCGAAAATGTGGTCTGCATCGAGCTTCTTCGCAGAGGCTACCGTGTGTCCGTCGGGCGGATCGGCGATCTTGAGATTGATTTTGTGGCTGAGCGCGATGGCAGGAAGACGTACATCCAGGTTGCGTACCTGTTGCCGTCTAAGGCGACAGTCGAGCGGGAGTCCGCGCCCCTGTTGGCGGTCAAGGACAACTATCCGAAGCTGTTGCTCACGCTCGACCGCGAGCTGGGGGACGATTACGAGGGTGTGCGCCGCCTTTATCTTCCCGATTGGCTGGACGCCTGGGAAAACGATGGAGAAGCGGATTAGTGCATTATCGCCGACAGGAACCATCAGGATGCGAAGGACAAGGCCAGAAAGTCGGACAACGCCGGGTTATGGACGAAGGCCGGCGTCCCGACCTGCTTCGATGACTTCCAAGCCACGGAGTCCCAATAGCGCCAGAGAAAAACCACGGTCAGCCATGAAGAAGACGAAAAGCAGTATGATCGAAGTCCAGGGAACGGCAGTCGCCATTCTCTCCGGCGCCGATGGCGATTACATCTCGCTCACGGACATGCTCAAGGCGAAGGACGGTGAGTTCTTCATCGCGGATTGGCTCCGAAACCGCAATACAGTGGAATTCCTCTTTGCATCCGGACTGGTTGGTGTCGGTTGATATCCGCGCTTCACGGGAGGTGCAATCTTGAACGATCATGGCGAAGTTGTCCTTTATGCCGCCGACCGCGGCCCCGCCGTCGAAGTGCGTCTGGAACGCGAGACGGTATGGTTGACGCAGGCGCAACTGGCTCAGTTGTTCCATCGTGACCAATCGGTCATCGCGCGTCACTTGCGAAATGTGTTTGCCGAGGGCGAACTGACGCCCGACAAAAGCAATATGCAAAAAATGCATATTGCTTTATCCGACCGGCCGGTGACGATGTACAGTCTGGATGTCATCATTTCCATCGGTTATCGGGTGAAATCCACGCGAGGCGTTCAGTTCCGGCAATGGGCAACACGAGTCCTGCGCGAGCATCTGGTGCGTGGTTACACCGTCAACGAACGCCGCCTGGCGGAATTGAAGCAGACGATTCGCCTCGCGGAACAGGTTCTTGAACGTCACAGGGTCACGAGCAGCGAGGCGGAGGGCCTCCTGCGTGTGGTCGCAGATTACAGTCGCGCCCTCGACCTGCTCGACGATTACGATCACCAGCGTGTCGGCCCCACGCCGCCGGCGGGTGCAACCACGGAAATCCTGGGCATTGCCTATGACGAAGCCGTCGCCATGATTCGGCAACTGCGCAAGGCGTTTGGCAAATCCACGCATTTCGGCGTAGAGAAGGACGACAGTCTGCGTAGTTCGCTGGCCGCCGTATTCCAGACTGTGGATGGTCGCGACGCTTATCCGGCGTTTGAAAACAAGGCCGCCAACCTACTCTATTTCCTCGTCAAGAATCACAGTTTCGTGGACGGAAACAAGCGGATAGCCGCTGCTCTTTTCCTCTGGTTTTTGGAAAAGAACGGACGGCTCTACGATACGAACGCTGGCAAGTGCCTGGCCAACGCCACGCTGGTCGCCGTCACGTTGATGATTGCTGAAAGCCGCCCCGCCGAGCGCGGGATCATCCTTTCGATCCTTGCCCATCTTCTCGCTGTGGAACCCGCGTCATGAGCATCCATGCCACCGCCCAACCGTCCGACCACCCGACCTCTGACCTCCGCCGTTTGACCCCCGCCCCGAATCGCCGTACGCTCCCGCCATATCGCCGACAGGAACCATCAGGATGCGAATGACAAGGCCAGAAATTCGGACAACGCCGGGTTGCACACGAAGACCGACGCCCCGATCTACTTCGATGACTTCCAAACCGCGGAACCAAAGGGCGTCAGCGAAAAACCACAGTCAACGGTGGTGTTAGCGGACATGTGACAGTGAACTGGAGCCAAACAACGTTCAAAAACAAGAGATTGAGGGTTTACAGAACACATGGTAGCCTTCTTCCGTCATGAGCACACTAGCAAAAGCGGACGTTATGAGCCTGAGCGTTCCCGAGCGCATCCAACTCGTGGAGGACATCTGGGACAGCATTGCGGAGGTCCCGGAAACTGTCCCTCTGACCGAGGATCAGAAGGCGGAACTTGACCGCCGGCTGGATGCGTATCATCGGAATCCGGATGAAGGATCGCCGTGGGGAATGGTGCGTGAACGAATCAGGATCAGAAGATGAGCCATCGGCTCATTATCAGACCGGAAGCAGAAGCCGAAATGGCAGAAGCGTTCGACTGGTATGAGGATCGCGTTCCCGGCCTTGGCTCCGACTTCCTGCTTTCTGTCGATGCCGTCATCCGGGCGGTCTTGGGCAATCCGGAACAATACCCGCAAGTACACCGCAACGTACGGATCGCTCTCGTGCGCAGATTTCCCTACGAGGTTTTCTTCGTGGCGGACGATACGCGCATCGTTATTCTTTCAGTCTTTCATGCCAAACGCAATCCCAAGCGTTGGCAGGAACGAATCTGAAATGCTTCGAACCAGCCGTCGGATGCAAGACGAGAGATTGCCGCGGAAGGCAGCCAAACATGGCCGATGTCACCGCGCCAGCCGCAGATCGTAACCAGGGCCTTCAGTATTCGGGCACGTGCTCGTCGTGCTGCGGAAGTCAGGCTGCGCGTGGCCTCTTCGCCCCGCCTCACCGCTTTACCGCCCAACCGCCAACTGCCCTGCCGCACCTCCGACTTCCGACTTCCGGCCTCCGGCACTTTACACCCGCCCCGAATCGTCCTACGCTCCCGCCATATCGCCGACAGGAACCATCAGGATGCGAAGGTCAAGGTTTTCAGAAAGTCGGACAACGCCGGGTTGTACACGAAGACCGGCGCCCCGGCCTGCTTCGATGACTTTCAAGTCACGGAGACCAAGGGCGGCAGAAAAAAAGTTCAGTCAACTGTGGTATTAGCGGATATGTGACAGGCAACTGGAGCCAAACAACGCTCTAAAGAATACGGTTGACTATGTTCACTCATATGTTAACCTTCCCGCAATGAGAACGATCACATTCTACACGATGTCGTCCGGGCGGTGTCCGGTTCAAGAGCATCTTGACGACTTGCCGGACAAGACCGTTCAAAAGGTTGCCTGGGTATTGCGCGTGATTCGGGATCTGGAACGTGTGCCGGCCAACTACCTGAAGAAACTGGTCAACACGGATGATATATGGGAAGTCCGGGTTGACGTTGGCCGCAACACGTTCAGACTGCTCGGCTTTTTTGCCGGGCGGGAGTTGGTCGTGCTGTCAAATTCCTTTCAGAAAAAGACCCAGGAAACACCGCAAGCCGAAATACGGCTGGCGGAGGAACGCAAGGCGGACTACACGAGAAGGAGACAAGACCATGGATGATCTGGAAAAATACATCGAAAAGCGGAAAAAGCGTGCGCCCGCATTTGCGGACGGATTCGAGACCGGATATGAGCAGTTCAAGATCGGAGTCATGCTCCGCGCAGCCCGTGAGGAAGCCGGTATCACTCAAGACGAAATTGCGGGACGCCTTCGCACGAAGAAATCTGCCATTTCCCGGATTGAGAACCACGCGGAGGATATCAGACTCTCCACCCTGGAGAAGTTTGCAGGGGCCATCGGCAAGCGTTTAAGTCTGAAGATAGCCTGAGCGAACAAGGCCGCGGAACACTACGCCACGAAGCGCGGCATGGCTTTTAGCCCACTGACCTCCGACTTCCGACCTCCGGCACTCGACACCCGCCCCGAATCGTCGTACGCTCCCGCCATATCGCCGACAGGAACCATCAGGATGCGAAGAACAAGGCCAGAAAGTCGGACAACGCCGGGTTGTACACAAAGGCCGATGCCCCGACCTGCTTCGATGACTTCCAAGCCACGGAGTCCAAGGACGTCAGTGAAAACCACGGTCAACTGTGGTGTTAGCGGATGTGTGACAGTGAACTGTAACCAAACAACGTTCTGCCAAGGAGAGGATGAATGACTGAAGCACTTATCGGTACTGTAGTCGGTTTCCTGCTCGGCTTGGTTGCTTGGGGCGTGAAGGGAACGCTCACTTCTCTTGCTGACCAGTCCGTTGGGTTCAATCTAATCATGAACGAAGCCCGCGACCATCTTGCGGTGGTTAAAGAGATGTGGCAGAAGGTGACAACAGAGGAAAAAGAAACTGGTCCCAACATTGTGTATTTTCACTGTCAGAGCTTTGCCAACTATCCCCTTCCCCCGTTTTCCGACTATGCCTTCCGGGCTTTCGCTTCGCGCCTTCTCACTAGAGCGTACACCCAACAGCTTCCATCGCTTTGCGAGTTCTACCGACTCCTCGCATCTCTAACTCAACTTCACCACCACCTTCGTGATCTCTGGAAGGAACAACAAGACAACTGGCGTGTCGCGGCGGGGGGAAAGGACGCCACCACATACCGAGTCGGTGAAGGCAAGCCCCAAATGTCATTCCAGGATCACAGCACTTACAACTGGGCTCGGTTAGAGAGACACACCCAACAGATCACTGAACTGGGAGAAAAGATTCTGAAGGGACGGAACAATCAAATCCAACAATCGCCGCAAAGCGCGACTCAAACTGATCTGGGCATTGGCCAAATGAATGAAGATGAACCTTGATATCACAACCTGGAACGTCTGCTTGAGTTCACGAAATGAACGAGGCGAATGGGGCCTTGCACGGTACGGCGAGAAACCCGGCCGCCCGTTAACGGCACCGGTCACGAAGTATGCGAAACATGTTGGTTGCGGCCGAACGGTAACGCTGTTGTTTTAGGGGTGCGAACAATGAAAGAACGCGAACCTGCATTTGCACACATTCCGCGACTGCGAATCTTTCGATCAATGAGCGAGTATTTGCACGAGATGGATAGGCATATCGACGAGTTTATTGAGAAGCAGCAAGACTTGCTCGCACCATTGAACAACAATCAGGCGGTATCCCAAGAAATCTTTGATCTGGCGCAGAATGAATATGATTTGATCGCAAGAACCTATCACCGGCAATTCTTCTACTCCTTCATCATGCTTGTCGTCGCCACAACGGAATGTGGCCTACGGGAGATCGCGCAGCGCTTCGGAGCAAAGAGAAACTCTACAACGCCTCTGCCCGGTCCAAAGTGGGACCAACTGAAGGCGTACGTAACTAAATTAGGGCTTCTCGAACCAAACGCTGGACAATGGCAACCTGTCGAAAACCTCGTAAAGGTTCGTAATTGCATCACTCATTGCGGTGGAAACGCAGATAGGAGTCGGAAACCGGAATTCCTAAAGAACTTCATGCGTCAAGACGACGAGTTGGTTGTCGACGCGGAACAACACCTCCTCTACCCAAAATACGATTTCTGTCACCGCAGCCTGTCGTGGGCAGACAATCTTCTATGGACAATTCAAAATAGCGGGGAAATCCTGTACTTCGAAGAGGACCCCCACCCCATTAACCCTCTCAGACAATATCCATGACATCCTCGGGGCATTTCCCAAACAATACAGTGCGAAACCAGGAAACGAGGAGGAGCGGCGCGAGAAATATCAACTCGCAGTCAGCAACCTGAAACGTCTGCTTGAGTTCACGAAATGAACGAGGCGAACGGGGCCTCGCACAGTACGGCGAGAAACCCGTCCGCCCGTGAACGGCACCGTTGGGCTAAATGATCTCAGGGGATAAACATGTTTAATTTCTTCAAGAAACAGATTCACGAACCATTGGCAAACCAGCGTGCTGATATTGATCAGTACCCTCCCGAGTTCGCAAGATTGGTGGCCAACGGTGTCGACTGTGACTCAGTGCCGGGCGCCAGCGGACCACTTGGCTCCTTGTCCAACCCAATCCCAGTGAACGGTGCACTTGGCGAGATCAAATATCTGGGAAAACTTCTCGGAAGATCAGGCTTTGCGGTGTTCTTCCATAGGATTGGCAGCACCTCCTCCCACGTTTGCGAGCACTCCATTGACATCTACCAGACTGTCTGTATGGATGCCAGTCAGTGGGCAACCTTCCACTTCGATATGTACCATCCACGGAGATCGAACTTGGCGCCAGACGGCTTCACTCTCATGCCATTTGACAGGGGACTCAAAATGGACTTGCCAATCGCCTACGGTGTTAACGAACTCGTTTCGGACTTTCCATACGGTCTCCCTGACGCCATAGTTAAACTATACGGGGAGCATCCCGGCGCCACATTCGCACGGCATGCCCAAGAGAAACTCGACCATTACAACTTCCGGAGATCAGGAGGCGGAAGTTTATCGGTTGCTATGCTGACGGACGTTATTATGCCGGAATGGAAAACAGGACAGTCGATTCTGGACGATTACCTGATCGAACAAGAACTCGGGCGCGGCGGCATGGGGCGGGTTTGGCTGGTCAAAAGCAATTCTACCGGTCGCCGGTTTGCGGTGAAGCAGACGCTTTTGAAGGACGAAAAGTACAGAAAGGCATTTCTTACCGAACTCCAAACGTGGATTGATCTGCCAGAGCACCCAAATATCGTCCCTTGCCGATTCTTCCGCACGGTGGGCGACGAAATCGTTATCTTTGCTGACTTCATCGAGGACGGGTCGCTGGCCGATTGGATTACAAAACGCAAACTGACCACGCTGGAGCAGATTCTGGATGTGGCGATTCAGTTTGCCTGGGGACTGCACGCGATTCATGAGCGGGGTTTGATTCATCAGGACGTCAAACCCAGCAACGTGCTGATGACGGCGGGTGGCGTGCCGATGGTTACAGACTTCGGTCTGGCGCGGGCGCGTATGCGCGCCGACGATGGTTCTTTCGAGTCACCGGCATTGCCGAGTGGACAGCAAAGCGTTCTGGTCAGTTCCGGCGGCATGACGCCGGCTTATGCCTCGCCTGAACAACGCGCAGGAAAACCGTTATCCCGCAAGACCGACATCTGGTCCTGGGGCGTGAGCGTGCTCGACATGTTCATGGGTGGCGTGTCCTGCCCGCACGGCGGCCATATCGCCACTGACGTGCTGGAAAACTTCATCGAGAACGGTCAGGAAGAAGCAGGTCTGCCCAAGATGTCTACGGAAGTCGCTGAGGTACTAGAGAAATGCTTTGCCAGTAATCCGGCGGAACGTTGGGAAAATCTGGATGAGGCCGCGCAGGCATTGATTGAAATCGTTGAAAACACCACCGGCCAGGCATACGAACGAAAAACACACCGCATTTCCACCCCGCAATCTCAGGTCGTACAACATGATCGCAGGGTAGAAAATGTTCAATGGCGCAATCCTCGCGAGTGGTTACGTGAAGCGTATCTTGCCGCGGGTAGAAATCAGACAGAAGCCGACCGTTATCAACCACCGGCGGCTTTCAGTCGCAAAGGTGCGGGTATTGCGGAGTTAGCGATCTATGAAGAAGCCGAACGAGCATTTGAACAAGCGATTCGGAATGGGCATGCCGAACATAGGTTACTTCTCGCGCGTCTTTATACAAACAAGGCTCTGCTCTGCATCAGTGTGGAAGACAGCACTGGTGCCGTGAAAGTTTTCGACCGCTGCATCGCGATTCTGGCACTGCTGGTGGAGCAGGAGGGGCGGAGCGAGTTGGTTGACGATCTGGCCGGGGCCTACATGAATAAGGCCCGTGCCGTGCTATTACTCGGCGACCTGCGCGGGGCGGTGGAATTGTATGACCGTAGCATCGCGCTTTATGAACGATTAGTGAAACAGGAGGGGCGGAACGAGTTGGCAAACGGACTGGCCTTTACCTACATGAACAAGGCTAATGCCGTGAAATCACTCGGCGACCTACGCGGGGCGGTGGAATTGTATGACCGTTGCATCGCGCTCTATGAACGACTGGTGGAGCAGGAGGGGCGAAGCGAGTTGGCGAACGATTTGGCTATGGCCTACATGAACAAGGCCAATGCCAAGCAATCACTCGGCGACCTGCGCGGGGCGGTGGAATTGTATGACCACTGCATCGTGATTCGGGAACGGCTGGTGGAGCAGGAAGGGCGAAGCGAGTTGGCGAACGATCTGGCCAGTGCTTACCTAAACAAGGCCAATGCCAAGCAATCACTCGGCGACTTGCACGGGGCGGTGGAATTGTATGACCAATGCATCGTGATTCGGGAACGGCTGGTGGAGCAGGAGGGACGAAGTGAGTTGGCGAGCGGGTTGGTTATGGTTTACATGAATAAGGCCCTTGCCGTGAAATCACTCGGCGATTTGCGCGGGGCGGTGGAATTGTATGACCAATGCATCGCAATCGATAAACGGTTGGTGGAACAGGAAGGACGTAACGAGTTGGCGAACAATCTGGCCGCAGTCTACATGAACAAGGCTATTGCCGTACAGGACCTCGGCGACCTGCATGGGGCGGTGGAATTATATGACCGTTGTATTGCGATTCGGGAACGGTTGGTGGAGCAGGATGGTCGGAGAGAGTTGGAAAACGAATTGGCCAATGCCTACATGAACAAGGCCAATGCCGTGGCGGACATCGGCGACCTGCGCGGGGCAGTGGAATTGTATGACCAATGCATCGCGATCTATGAACGGTTGGTGAAGCAGGAAGGCCGGAACGAGTTGTCCAGTGATCTAGCAAAGACTCAGTTATTGCGCGCATCTATATTGCTTGAACTGCACGCAATGAATACTGTCGAACGGAGTCTGGCGCAGTCGGCATTTCTGCAACTCAAGAGGGAAGCGGAGCGGACGAAGCGCGGAGACCTTCGTGCAGTTGTTGCGTGGGCCGAAAAGAATTTGGGAGCGATTCTCAATGAGTGAGATAACTCTCGTAGGGAGGGTTCAGGGTTCGGGGTTCAGGTAAGATGAGAGACCGTTTCAAGAGTCTGAAAGTCGTTGGCGCCAATCGTCCGTGCGGGAGAATAGCGCCGCCTCTCATGGATTTCCTGAACCCCGAACCCTGAACCCTCCCTGCCTTGTGAATAGAGGAATGCCACTGCTGTCTGCCGGACGATTCACGGGTGTCACGACGGTAAAAGGCCTTGCACGGATGCTATAGAATGTATAGTATATGTGCGTATTGAGCGTGCGACTATGCGTGACATGGCAGAAAAACTATATGCGATTGCGGAGACGCAACAGGGGTATTTTACCGCAGGGCAGGCCGTGGCGTGCGGCTATCCCACTTCCAACCATGTCTATCACCTTCGCA
The DNA here is from genome assembly GCA_903925685.1 of uncultured bacterium. Taxonomy (GTDB): domain Bacteria; phylum Verrucomicrobiota; class Kiritimatiellia; order CAIKKV01; family CAIYGI01; genus CAIYGI01. The sequence goes on along the minus strand of CAIYGI010000294.1, from coordinate 6,005 downwards.
CCGGCGCATGGAAGCGTGACTATCGTGGCATTTACCGGCTGGCGCGGTTCCCGGTGGCGGAAGATGCGCAATACGCGATGTGGTCGCTATGGTCGCGCAACCGGCAGGGATCGCCGCAAGGGGTTTATTCCCACCAGACCGCACTGGCCCTTTTCGATCTCTCTGATTTGATGCCTCGATGCCTGTATATGACCGTGCCGCCCGGCTTCCGGCGCAATGCCCCGGTGCCGGACGTGCTGGTTCTGCACCGTGAAAGGCTCGCGCCGAGTGAGATTGAAGCGCGATCGGGCTATCGTGTTACTCGCCCGCTACGGGCGGTTACGGACCTTATCAAAGAGGCGGCGGTTTCGGCTGACTATCTGCGCCAGGCGCTGCAACAGGCGCTGGAGCGCGGGTTGATCACAAGCATGGAACTGGAAAAACATCCGCTGCGCGAAAGGCTGAACAAACTGCTACTACCACGGATTACACGGATGGCACGGATAAAGAAGAAGATTTGACGCAAAGGCGCGAAGACGCCAAGAAAAGGGTTGAAGTAGTGCCAGCGCTACGAGCTGGCACAGCGACAGGACTGTATGGAGCGAAGAGCCGCCACGTCGTAGCCGTGGCGGTACTGGGGAAGCAGAACCTTTTCAAACAGGGCTATCTGGCGTTAAATCGCAACCGCTTTTTGATCGTAATCAGGTAGGGCATGAGCAACACTGTAACATTGAACATCACCGCCGGGCCGATGCAGGGCAAGAAATTCGTGTTCGAGGAACATGACGCGTTCATTTTCGGGCGGATGGAGGAATGTCATTGCTGCCTGCCGGACGATTCGCAGGTGTCGCGGCGGCATTTCATCATCGAGGTGAATCCGCCGGACGCCCGTATCCGCGATTTTGGCAGTCTGAACGGCACCTACGTGAACGACAAGCAGATCGGCAGCCGGCAGAAGGGTGAGTCGCCGGAACAGGGGCAAAAGCGCAAATATCCCGAGGTGGACCTGAAGGATGGGGATGTCCTGAAGGTCGGGCAGTCGGTGCTTGCGGTCAAGATCGAGGCGGAGCAGGCGGAGGGGCCGATGCTGTGCGGGCGCTGCGGGAAGGACGTGGCCAAAGAAATCGGCGGCAAGAAACTGGGGGCCTATATTTGCCTGGCCTGCCGGCAAAGCATTGAAGTGGACCCCGCGCGGATTCTGCTCGATATGCTGGCCAAGGCCGAGGGCAAGCCAGGCGGCCAGCCACACGGCAAGGATGGACTGCCGGTGATTGCGGGATTTCAAATCGTCAAACGAATCGGTATTGGCGGCTTTGGCGCGGTCTATTTAGCCGAACGCGAGTCGGATAAACGGAAGGTCGCCATCAAGGTCATGCTGGCCCGCGTGGCGGTGGACGATGATGCGCGGCGGAAGTTCATGCAGGAGATCGTCCTGCTCAAGGAGCTTCAACACGAGAACATCGTGACCATGTTCGATTCAGGGGCGGTGGGCGGCGCGTTCTACTTTGTAATGGAGTATTGTCCGGGCGGAAGCGTGGACGATTACATGGCGGTCAATGGCGGCAAGCTCCCGTTGGCGATGGCCCTGCCGATCATGGTACAAGCCTTGCAAGGACTGGCCTTTGCGCACAGTCGCGGGATTGTTCACCGCGATTTGAAGCCGTCCAATATCCTGCTCTCGGGCACGCCGTCGCAACCGCTCGCGAAGATTTCCGACCTTGGCCTGGCCAAGAACTTCGACAAGGCGGGGTTCAGCGGGATGACCGTGACCGGGGCGTTCGCCGGCACGCCGATCTTCATGCCCAAGGAACAGATCACGAACTTCAAGTACGTGAAACCGGTGACGGATGTCTGGAGCATGGGGGCGACGTTCTACAACATGCTGACGGGTCAGACGCCCCGCGATTTCCCGAAAGGCAGCGATCCGATGGAGATCATTCTGCGGGGTGAAATCGTACCCATCCGCAAACGCGACAACCGCATCGCTCGTGAATTGGCGGAAGTCATAGACAAGGCCATTCAGGCAAACCCCAAGGATCGGTATCAGGACGCCAGGGAGATGCTGGCGGCTTTGAACGATGTGGAGTCGTGAGGAAATTGCAAAATTCTGAATGATGAATGATGAATTCTGAATGATGAATGCAGAATACTGAACTCGCATGAAAATGGTTTGGCACTTACTAACCTTCCCATATTGATTTCACCGCTAGAGAACGCAAAGATCGCAAAGAAAGATAACAAACACAATGCAAGAATTGTTGATTTGTTCGTTTTCTATGCGTTCTATGCGTTCTTTCGCGGTGAATATGCTTTCTAATGCATGGATGGCGGCAGGGCCTATGCCCACTCATTTTCCAGGTGTTTTCCAAAACCATGAATAATTCCAGCACACCGCAGCTCGTGCCCGTTGTCGCGGTCGGATGTACCGACATTGGATGCGTGCGCAAGGAGAATCAGGACACATGGCTGGTTGATGAAGCACAAGGGCTTTTTGTCGTTGCCGATGGTGTTGGCGGCGGACCTGCCGGGGGCACGGCAGCGCAGATGGTGACATCCACTTTACCGCGCCTGATTGCTCAACGAAGCACGGAAATACCTCAAAGATCGAGGGCGCGGGCGGTTAGACGCCTGTTGCGGGAATCCATTCTGGAAATCAGCCGTGAAATCCGCAAGACCGGCGAGTATGATCCTGGTTGTAAAGGCATGGGGACGACCGTGGTAGCGGTATGGGTGCGGTGGCCATTCGCGCATATTGCACATATGGGCGATAGCCGCGCCTATCTCTTCCGCGCGGGAATCCTCACGCCGCTGACGGCGGACCACTCGATTGTGGCGCTGCTCTTGCGGAACGGGGAGATTAGCGCTGAAGAGGCGAAAAATCATCCGGCGCGGGGTTGTTTGACGCGGTTTGTGGGCATGGACGGCGAGGTCTATCCCGAGACACAAGCGCTCCGATTGGAAACTGGCGACCGGCTTTTGCTCTGCACGGACGGCCTTTGGTCTGCCGCATCGGATGCTGAAATGCAAAAATTGCTTTCAAGTGCCTCTTGCAAAACTCCCGGAAGAACGGTCGGGACGGAGCCCGACCCTCCAGAAGATACAGAATACGACATGTTTTCGACAATGGAGGGACGGCCTCCGTGCCGTCCGCAGGAGTTTTGTAAGAGGTTTTCTAGTCATCCTGATCTCAGAACGATATGCCGCGAGTTGATTGCGCTGGCAAAACGACACGGCGGGCAGGACAACATAACAGCGGTGGTGGTTGAGATACGGGGAAACAATGAAACATTCCATGGCGGTTGATCTGCTCTGGCGCATGGCGGTTCAAGAGGCGGTGGCATCGCGTCACGAGTTCGTTGAACCCGAACATTTCTTCGAGGCAATCACCAAGGGTAAGGGTTTTACCGGGGAAAAAACGCTTACCGCACTGCGTGAGCGTGGCGTTGATGTTGCGGCGGTCGCCACTGAACTCCAGGTGGCGCCGGAGGCGCTCGAACAGGCGGGGATCAACCCGGCCGAAATTCGGCGGCTGATACGGACGCTTTTGGGTTCCGGCGACCACGACCATGAACCCGGCTCGGTGATTCGCCGATCCGACCGCGCGCGCAAGTTGTTCGATGAGGCGGCGAAAGTAGCGGAAGCGGCGCATGGTCCTTCGATTACCGCGGGCGCACTGTTTGTCGCCCTGCTGTCCGATGGCGAATCGTTGACCTGCAAAGCAATCCGGCAAAAGGGCGGCGATCCTGAAAAGCTGAAGGCTGAAGTCGCGCAACGTATGGCGCAACCAGCGCAACCTCGGGCGGCGGGTCACGCTGGGGATTCGGGCGCCGCCGTGCCCGGTTCGATGCTTGAGCGGTTTGGACGCGACCTAACGTCGGAAGCCCGCGCCGGCAAGTTATCGCCGGTGATTGGCCGCAGGAAGGAGATTCTACAGGTCATTCAGACGCTGGCCAGGAACACCAAGAACAATCCGCTGCTCGTCGGTGAACCGGGCGTGGGTAAAACGGCGATTGTGGAGGCGCTGGCCCAGAGAATAGCGGCCGGCAAGGATGCGCAGGTGCTGGGCGGCAAGCGAATCGTCGAACTTAGCATGAGTACACTGGTGGCCGGGACGAAGTACCGGGGCGAGTTCGAGGAGCGTTTGAAGAAGCTCCTGGCGGAAGTCAAAGCGGACCCGAATCTGATCGTGTTCATTGACGAGATTCACACCATGATCGGCGCGGGCGACCGCCAGGGTGGACTGGACGCGGCAAACCTTATGAAGCCGGCCCTCGCCCGCGGGGAGTTCGTTTGCATCGGTGCCACCACCACGGACGAATTCCGAAAACACATTGAAAAAGACCCGGCGCTGGAGCGCCGGTTCGAGAAAATCGTCATTCCGGAGTCAACTCGCGATGAGACGGTGCAGATTCTCGAAGGGCTTCGGAAACGGTTCGAAGATCATCACCATCTCGGCATCTCCGATGGCGCAATCCAGGCCGCCGTGGATCTTTCCATCCGCTTCGACTTGGATCACCGGTTGCCGGACAAGGCGATTGACCTCATCGATCGCGCCTGTGCCCAGCTTTGTGTTCCAGAATTGAGCATTCGGAGCGGCAAACCGGGTGCGGGAACGATCAAGGTTACGGAGACGACCATTGCCGCCGTGTTGTCGGACAAACTGGGCATTCCGGAAGACCTGATCGCCGGTGAGTTGCGAGGCGACGAGCAGTCAAAACTGGTGGGCTTGAAGGACCGGCTTGCTGCGCATGTAATCGGTCAGGATGAGGCCATTCGGCGCGTATGCGAACGACTCATGCTCGCGCATGCGGCGTTGGCCGACCGACGCGGACCGCTCGGGGTGTTCCTTTTCATGGGGCCGTCGGGCGTCGGCAAGACCGAACTGGCGCGCGTACTTGCCAACGAACTCTTCGGTTCCGAACGGGCGATGATCCGCCTCGATATGTCCGAGTATATGGAACAACACAGTGTTTCACGGCTTGTCGGCACGCCCCCTGGGTATATCGGACACGATCAAGAGGGGCAGTTGACCGGCAGACTGAGAACAACACCTTATGCGATTGTCCTGCTGGACGAGATCGAGAAGGCACATCCTCGCGTTGCCGATCTATTTCTTCAGGTCTTTGACGATGGCCGTCTGACCGATGCCAAAGGGCGCACTGTGGACGCCAGGAACGCGGTCTTCATCATGACGTCGAATCTTGGGGCAAACCCCTCGGAAAAGCGCAAACCATTGGGGTTCCATGCCGGCGCGGATACCGGCGGGGAAGAATCCGCATCGCCAGTCACCGCTGAGTTGAAAAAATACTTTCTCCCGGAATTGATCAACCGGATAGACGAGGTGATTGTGTTCGCGCCACTCAGTCCGCGGAGTGTCGAGACCATTGCCGAATCACGGATGAAGGCCCTGGCCAAGTCGGTTGAGGAGAAGCATGCAATATCGCTGCTTTTTGACAACGCCGTGATAAAGGCGTTATGCACGGAAGGCTATAGCGTGGAATTTGGCGCAAGGCAACTGAACCGTGCGATTCAGAAGCTGATTGAGATCCCCTTGACCCAGATGCTGGTCAACCAGCCGCGGAGTTCAATCGAAATAATCCGGTGTTCGGTTGAATCAGGCGTCATTTCGCTAAAAACAGGACGTTCGGCTTGAATGCGGCCGTGTCCTTGCGTACACTCGCCCCATTGGAACCCGACAGCAGGCGGTCTGCGTGGGTTTCAACTTGTGGAGGACAGAATTCAGAAGTCAGGAGTCAGAATGAAGAAATGCCTTCCTTCACTTTTCGCCGGTTGGATGACGTGGGCATGGGTATTTCATTCTGAATTCTGACTACTATCTTCTGACTACTGCGCAATTAACGTGATTTTAGCCAAGAACCAGACAGGAGAGCCTTTTGCAAAATGGTTTGGAGCACAGGCTTAAATGCTCCAACAAAAATAAGAATACACGTTTCGTGGACGTCCGCAAGCTAAAAAACGGTAAAATGTAGTTTTTTTTGGCAGACCCGTCCTGATGCGGGTTGCCC
>CAIYGI010000293.1 GCA_903925685.1 uncultured bacterium | reverse complement strand
GGTAACAGTTTAGCCCATTGCGGTTTTGCGCTGTGAGTGGCCAGAAAGCGCGGAAACTTTTTTTGCTTATGAGAGAAAGCCGGCAGGAGTGGTCAGGTTTATGAGGTATCGTGGAATATCTGTGATTGAGGGTGCTGATGGCCGTTGAGGAGCAGGGATTTCAGGATAGGGATGGGATCGAGATGCTGGCGGTGGGCGGTGTGCAGGATTGAGAGATTGACGGAGAGCGCGTGAGCGCCTTGGAGAGAACGGTTTCCGAAGATGATCTTGCGGAAGATGACGGGCTGCCGGAGTGTTTGCTCGGCATGATTGTTGGTTGGAGGCATGCGGTTGATGTCGAGAAAGGTGAACAGGCGGTGGTAATCGCGCTTGGGATCGAGGAGGCGCAACCGGAAACTCTCGGCATCGGGGTGAGGGACGGATTTGGCGCAGAGGAGGTGCAGTTGCTCGTAGAGTTTGGGGATGCGCGCCTGGGCGGCGCGGAAAGAGATTAGCCCGGTGTCGCGTTGACGGCCAAGATCGCATAGATGTGAGAAGAAACTGCGTAGGTTGCCGCAAAATTCGATGGAGTCGGCGTTGGGTTTGCTGACGGGAAGCAGGGCGATTAATTGGGCGATGTCCTTGGCTTTGCGAGTGAGATGAGCCAGGCAGGACTGACGGTGGGCTGAGTGGATAGCGTTGTAGCCGGCATAGTCATCGGCGACCAGTGCGCCCTGAAAGGCGTTCCCAAAGATGGATGCGGCCACATCGCCTGATCGGGAGCGGTCGATATGGAAGAAGCCGAAATCCGGTGTGCCCGCATACCAGAGTTCGGCGGACTTGCCGTCGAGCCGCCACCCCGTTTCGTCGCCATGGGCAATATCGGCCGTACGAACCTTGTTGCGTAACGTCTCATGATGAGGTTCAGCGGCTTTGGCGACAGTGTGAGCGAACGCCATGGCAGAGGCCGGAACAAAGGGCATGGCGAAGATATCATGGAAGAAGCGGCGGACATCGCGAAGTGACAACTTGAGCGTGTGACGTAGGAAGACGGCGGTGGCCTTGGTGGTCGGTCCGATCTGGCAGTTTCGCAGTTCGCCCTCGGCGGTTTGATAGCAGCATCGGAGATGAGCAGGCTGGCCCATGTGGCGGAAATCCCGCCGAGATGGGTGCAGTTGTGCCGATAGGGGCACTGGTACGCGAAGGGCGCTTCTTTATATCGTCCCATAGTCGCGCAAGTCGACTTCCTCGCTGATCAGTTGCCAATTGACGGCAGCCAGTTCCTGTAGCAAAAGTTTGAGTTTGCGATGCCGCGCAGTAAGCCTCCGGACCAGTTGGACCATGTCCTTGGGAATGTGTCGACTGCGGGTCTTGCCGGCGACCTTCGTGGTGAGGTTATAGGCTGGATAACCGAATCCTTTCGTTGAAACCGATCCAATCACGAAGTCAAGGTGATCGTGGACTTGTTCGACAAGTCGGTCCCTACGAGCCTTCAAAGTTGCAACACTGGGCATGTTTCTCCTTTTCGCCAACATAGGCGTATCAATACGCCTATAATGCAACGAAAATACCCTTTGTGCAACAACTATTTTCCGGGAAACGCCTCTCTACAATCCGCAATGGGCTAAACTGTTACCTGGGTTGTGACCCCGCTGGGTTTAAAACCCGCGGCGGCCTCGGCGATGCCGCCCTATTCCTGTCCCCGTTCGATGTTAGGCGTTCGATGTTGACTGTTCGACATTCGCCTTCCCTTCCACCTCCCATTCTCCCCATTACGACATTGTCGAATTTTGTTGCTTGACGGGGGGCTGATGGTACGTCATAGTCAGGGCATTATTGAACAGGGGAGTGACTTCGGGACCGCCTGGTCCGGAGCGTGAGCATGTCCATTTTGAACCGTTTTTTAGGGCTTTTTTCCGAGGATATCGGAATCGATCTGGGTACGGCGAACACGCTGGTGTTCGTGCGCGAACGCGGGATCGTCTTGCGCGAGCCTTCGGTGGTCGCGATCCAGGCCGGCACGCGGCGGGTGCTGGCCGTGGGCGACGAAGCCAAGCAGATGCTGGGGCGCACCCCGGGCAGCATCATTGCCATTCGCCCGATGAAGTCGGGCGTGATCGCGGATTTCGCCATTACCGAGGCGATGTTGAGGTATTTCATCCGGCGGGTTCACAACCGCCGGAAACTCGTGCGGCCGCGCGTGATTATCGCCGTGCCGAGCGGGATTACGGAAGTGGAAAAGCGCGCGGTGATGGACTCGGCGATGCACGCCGGGGCGCGCGAGGTGCATTTGATCGAGGAGCCGATGGCGGCCGCGATCGGGGTCGAACTTCCGGTGCAGGAGCCGGCGGGGAACATGATCGTGGATATCGGCGGAGGAACCACCGAAGTGGCGGTGATCTCGCTGGCCGGAATCGTGTTCTGCCGCAGCGTGCGCGTCGGCGGAGATGAGATGGACGAGTACATCGTCCAGTACATGAAGAGGGTTTACAACCTGATGATTGGCGAGCGTACCTCGGAGGAGGTCAAGATTCGCATCGGGTCGGCGTATCCCATCGGCGAAGAAATAACCATGGAAGTCAAGGGCCGCGACCTGGTGTCGGGCCTGCCGAAGACGCTGACCGTGACCTCCGAGGAAATCCGCGAGGCGTTGCAGGAGCCGGTTTCGGCGATTCTGGACGCCATCCGCACCACGCTGGAGCGTTGCCCGCCCGAGCTGTCCGCCGACCTGGTGGACCGCGGGATGGTGATGTCCGGCGGCGGATCGCTGCTGCGCGGTTTGGACAAGTTGATAGCCGAGCACACCGGATTGCCGGTCCACCTGAGCGAGGATCCCCTCAGCGCCGTGGCGCTGGGGGTCGGTGTGGTGCTTAGCGAACTCGACTTCCTCCGCAAGGTGGCCGCCACCGAGCGTTCGTATTGAACGCCCCGCCAATCTCTCTTCACGTGCTGGCTCGATGTTTCGCCGCTCCCCGCCGGGGTCGCCAGGGCTGACTGTCCGGTGAAAGGTTTTTGAGCACGGTGAGGGAACGTGGTTATCTGATTTTATTGGCCTTGGGCGTGGCGTTTCTGATCGTGGTGAATCTCCCCGCGACGGTCGCGCATCCCCTGCGCGCCATGGTAAGGGAAGGTCTGGCGCCTTATCAGGCCTGGGCCGCGCGGGCCTTGAACCATGCCGATCGCGTCGTCGAGTCGGTCGGCGACTTCGACCGCCTGCGCAGCGAGTGCGACCGTCTGCGGCTCGAAAATGAATCCCTGCGGACGCGTGTGCGCAACGGCGCAAGCCTCGAGCGGCGTAATGTCGAACTAAGCCGCCTGCTGGGCCGCGCCCGCGAGACGCCGGGCCACGCGGTGGCCTGCGAAGTGATCGCCCGCGATGACGGCGGCGGCTGGTGGCAGTCGGCGCGGCTTGACGGCGGAGTTTCCAGCGGCCTGGGCAACGGGCAGGCCGTGATCACGGCCGACGGTCTGGTGGGGCGCACGCGGGACGTTTCCGACGGCGCCTGCGATGTGCTGCTGTTGTCCGACCGGAGCAGCCGCGTGGCGGTGCGTTTTGTGCGCAGCGGCGCGCCCGGCATTCTGACCGGCGGCGGTTTGTCGCCCGCCGGCGAACCGTCGCTGGGCGTGCTGGCGCCGCTGCCGCCGCTGACCATCGAGTATGCCGAGCGCGGCGCGGACCTGCGCACCAACGATCTCGTCGTGACCTCCGGCCTGGGCGGCGTTTTCCCTCCCGATCTTCCGGTCGGCACGGTGCGGCGCATAGAATTCGGACCCTCGCGTTTGTACCGCAGGGTGGAACTTACGCCCTGCGCCGATCTGACGCGCCTGCGTTACGTGCTGGTGCTGCCGCCGTACAACGCGGCGCGGGCGGCGGCCGCGGAGCCGCCGCGCGAGGATGCGGAGCCATGATGTTCACCGCCGCCATGACCCTGCTGCTGCTGCTGGCGGGCCTGCTGCAGAGTCTGCTCCCGCCGCTGGTCTGGCTGGGACAGGCCAAGGCGCCGGTGCTGATGGCGCTGGCGACCTACTTCGCGATTGCGCATGGACGCGTGGCGATGATGTGCGTGGCGGTCGTGGCGGGGCTTTTCCAGGATTCGCTGAGTTCGCTGCCCATGGGCTATTCGACGGTCTGCCTGACGGCCCTGGGGCTGGCCATCCAAAGTCAGCGCGGCATGTGGTTTTACGAAACGACGGGCACGGCCGTGATGCTGGGTTTCGCGGGCGGAGCGCTGATGACGCTGGCGATCTATCTGTTGCTGCTGTCCGGGCAGGAATACGCCCCGGCCCCGGCAGGCTGGGTCGCGTCCAAGGCCTTCGGCGTCGGGTTTCTGGGGGCGCTGATCACGCCGGCCGTGTGGATGCTCGCGGCCTGGATCGAGCGTCGGCTGGATTTGCGCAGGAAAACGGAAGGGAAGACACTCTATGGCGGCGCTTGATGCGGGAGCGCACGATGCCTTGCGCGTCGCCGGGCTGGCGGCGCTGATGGCCGCGGCGTTGCTTTTGCTGACCGCCAACCTGTGGCGCATCCAGGTGCGCACGGTGGGCAAGTTCGACCAGGACGCGGTCGAGCAATCCACCCGCGCCCTGCGCGTGCCGGGCGCGCGCGGACGGCTGCTGGCGCGCGGCGGGGAGGTGCTGGCGGACAACCGGCCGGCCTGCAACGTGGCGCTCGATCTGGCCGTCTTCCGCCGCGCCGGCCGCTGGGCGCGCACGGTGGACGAGGTGCTGCGCGAGCTGGACGAATTGCGGCACATTATCGGACGCCCGCCGTCGCTGACCGCGGCGGACATCGACCGCCATATTCAGAGCCGCCTGCCGATGCCGCTGATCGCCTGGCGCGATCTCTCGCCTGAGGAACTGGCCCGTTTCATGGAGCAGGCCGACGGCCGGCCGGGAGTGGACGTGGTGGTCGAGCCCGTGCGCGCCTATCCGCAGGGCTCGCGCGCGGCGCATGTGCTGGGTTATGTCGGGCGCGCCGGCGGCGACGCGGAAGACAAGCGGACCTACCAGTTTGTGCTCTCCGAGAGCGAGGGCCGGGCGGGACTCGAAAAGCGCTGGAACAAGGAACTGTGCGGCCAGCCCGGCACCGCGCGCCTGGACGTGGATGTGACCGGTTTCCGGCGCGGGCTGACCGTCGAGCGTTCGCCGGAGCCCGGCGCCGATCTGCATCTGACGCTGGACCTGCGGATTCAGAAACTTGCCGAGGCCGCGCTGGGCGACATGCCGGGCGCGATCGTGATGCTCGATCCGAACTGCGGCGACGTGCTGGCCATGGCCAGCGCGCCGGGGTTCGATCCCAACGCCTTTCTGCCGGTTTTCAGCGCCTCGCTCTGGGAGACGCTCAACCAGGATCCGGCCAAGCCGATGTTGAATCGCGCGATGTCGGAGGTATACGCGCCCGGCAGCGTCTTCAAGCCGGTCGTGGCCAGTGCGGCGCTTTCCAGCGGACGCGTGACCACCGAGACGCTCTTCGAGTGTGCGGGCTATGCGGTGATCGGCGGTCTGCGCATTCGTTGCTGGAACACGGCGGGGCACGGCAGCGTGGCGCTGCGGCGCGGCATCGAACAGTCCTGCAATGCCTACTTCGCGCAGGCGGGCGCGCAATGCGGATGGGATGCGATTTACGAACTGGCCCGCCGCATGGGCTTCGGACAGCCCACGGGGATCGACGGTTACTATGAGGTGGCTGGCGTGCTGCCCAACGACGCCTGGAAGCGACAGCACTGGCATGAGGGCTGGCGGCTGGGCGACACTGCCAACTGCTCGATCGGACAGGGCGCACTGGCGGTGACTCCTCTGCAAATGGCGGCCGCCACGGCCGCGCTGGCCAACGGCGGCCGGGTTTTCCGTCCGCGCTTTGTGCGCGGAGTGCAGCGCGCCGGCGAGGCTGCGCCCGCCTGGCTCGCGCCGGTGCTGGTGCGCGACCTGCAGTGGAAGCCGGAGCTTGCGCGGGCGGTGCGCCAGGGAATGTACGACGTGATCATGAGCCCGACTGGCACCGGGCGGCGCGCGCGAATCGAGGGCGCCGCGCTGGCCGGCAAGACCGGCACGGCCGAGTTTGGCGTCAAGGGTTCGGGTTCCAAGCATACCTGGATGATCGTTTTCGGACCGTACGAAGCGCCGCGGTATGCGCTGGCGATGCTCTTCGAACAGGGCGATTCTGGCGGTTCGACGGTGGCGCCGCGGGTGCGGCGCCTGATGCAGAGCGTGATGGACGGTGCGGAGGAATTGGCGCCCGATGGCTCGCATACATGACATGTGGCGGCTCTGGCTGCGCCAGAACTGGTGGATGACGGCGGCGATCGTCGCGCTGCTGGTCGTTGGCGTGCTGTTTATTCACAGCGCGACCCATCTGCGCACGGACCGCACGCGCTTTTTGGACATTCAGCAGATACGTTGGGCCATGGGTGGAATGGCGGTCTATTGGGCGACGATCTGGCTGGATTACCGCCGCTTGCGCGACGCGGCCTGGGCGTTCTACGGGCTGGTCGTCGCGCTGCTGGTCGCGGTGCTGGTGGTGGGCGCCAAGATCTACGGCGCGCGCCGCTGGCTGACGGCGTTCGGCCTGGTGGTGCAGCCTTCGGAACTCGCCAAGCTGGCGGTGATTGTGACGCTGGCAACGTGGCTGGCGGCGCGCGGGCGCGGCGCGACGCCGCCGTCGATCTGGAAGGCCTTCGCCCTGGCGGCGCTGCCGATGGCGTTGATCCTGAAGGAGCCTGATTTGGGGACGGCTTTGGTTTTTGTGCCGATCACGATGGCCATGCTCTTCACCGGCGGGGCTTCATGGCGTCCGCTGCTGGCGTTGATCGTGGCGGGCGCGCTGGCCGTGACCGCTTTGCTGTCGATCGTGCTGCTGCCGGAAATGCTGGACATGCGCCCGGAAAGGCAGGAGGCCTTATTCCACCGCGTTGGCCTGAGTCACTACCAGCGCGACCGGATTGAGGTTTTTCTGCGGCCGGACAGCGATCCCCTGGGCGCCGGGTGGAACCGGCGGCAGTCGGAAATCGCCATCGGCTCGGGCGGGATGTGGGGCCGGGGCTACATGCAGGGCCGGCAGAACTTGCTCGGTTTCCTGCCGCGCACGGTGTCGCCCACCGACTTCATCTTCGCGGTGATTGCCGAGGAGACCGGTTTCGCCGGCGACGCGGCGCTGCTGGGACTTTACGTGGTTCTGCTCGGTTGCGGCTTGATGGCGGCGCTGCAGGCGCCGGATCTGATGGGGCGGGTCTTGTGCGTCGGGATTACGACGCTGATTTTCAGTCATGTGTTTATCAATGTGGCGATGACGGGGGGGCTGTTGCCCGTGACGGGCATACCCCTGCCATTGGTGAGTTATGGAGGCACTTTTCTGGTGTCCACCCTATTCACGCTGGGGTTGGTGCAAAGCGTGCATGTAAGAAAGGCTGGATGAATATGTTCAAAAAAGCGATCGAAGGTTTGTTGGGTTTCCGCTTTGGACGCAAAGTGTCCAAGCGGGAAATCGTGGTTAACGCCGAGAATTTGGAAACCCGCGTGGCCGTCATGGAGAGCGGACGTCTGGAGGAGTATCAGGTCGAGCATCCGACCGAGGAACGCATCGTGGGCAGCATCTACAAGGCGCGCGTGCGCAACCTGGAAGACGGGCTGCAGGCGGCGTTTGTGGATATCGGCCTCAAGAAAAACGCCTTTCTGCACTACTGGGACATGATTCCGGAAGACGGGGCGGCGATCGAGGCACTGGAGGAGGGCGCCGGGCATGGCGGCGGGTCGGGTCAGGGCGTGCGCCGCAAACGGGTCTCGAGCGCGGAAATCGCCAAGCGTTTTCCGGTCGACTCGGAAATCGTCGTGCAGGTCACCAAGGGCCCGATCGGCACGAAGGGTCCGCGCGTGACGGCCAACCTGAGCATTCCCGGCCGCTACCTGGTGATGATGCCCGGCAGCAGTTTGCGCGGCGTGTCGCGCAAGATCGAGGACGACAAGGAGCGCCAGCGTCTCAAGAAGATCGTGGCCCGTCTGCCGCAGATGACGGGCGTGGGGTTGATCGTGCGCACGGCGGGCGAAGGCGCCAACCAGCGCGCATTTGTGCGCGACATGCGCGCGCTGACCGACAGCTGGCGGCAGATTCAGGCCAACCTGCGCGACCTGAAAGCGCCGGCCTGCCTTTATCAGGAGCCCGACCTGGTCGAGCGCGTGATCCGCGACTGGGTGACCGAGGACGTGGATCGCATCGTGATCGACAATCCCAAGACCTACGAAATGGCCCGCGAGCTGGGCTCCAAGATTTCGCGGCGTCTGCGTTCCCGTGTGCAGCAGTACGAGGGCAGCCAGCCGATTTTCGAGCACTTCATGATCGAGCGGCAATTGGATGACGCCTTCGGCCGCAAGGTCAGCCTGAAGTCGGGCGGCCACCTGATCTTCGATGAAACCGAAGCGCTGGTGGCGGTGGATGTGAACACCGGACGGCACAAGGGCTCCATGCAGCAGGAGGATGTGATTTACGAGGTCAACATCGAGGCCGTCGAGGAGGTGGCGCGCCAGTTGCGTCTGCGCAACATCGGCGGATTGATCGTGCTCGATTTGATCGACATGAAGTCCAAAAAAAACCGCATCAACGTCTACAAGGCCCTCAAGGATGCCTTGCGGCGCGACAAGGCGCGCACCAATGTGCTGCCGATCTCGCAGCTGGGCCTGCTGGAAATGACCCGCCAGCGCGTGGACGAAGGCATTCTCTCCGCCATGCGCGTGGATTGTCCCTATTGCCACGGACGCGGGGCGGTCAAGTCCGCGCTGACCATGAGCGTCGAGATTCAGCGGCAAATATCGGCGGTGATGCGCCGCCTGACGAACGAGCGCCGCCAGGCCGCCAAGCTGCAAATTACGCTGCATCCCGGGATTCTCGACAGGCTGCGCCGCGAGGACGAGGCTTTCCTGGTGCAGATGGAGAAGCAGTTTGGAGGCTATCTGACCTTCCGCGGCGATCCGGCCAAACATATCGAGGAGTTCGAAATCCGCAATCCCGATACGAATGAAATCTATTGCGGCGTCCAGCGCCCCGCGAATCTCTGATGGGCGCCGCGTTGAGCGTTGGGGCGTATCTGCGAATCGTTGTCTGGAGGTGGGAAGCAACGCAAGAGGCGTACTGTGGATTTGGAGGGACGACCTCCGTGTCGTCCGTGAATCAGCCAGAGTGGGAGGAACGGACGGGACGGAGCCCGTCCCTCGTGCGCCCGTGAGGGTGCCAAGTCAAGGAGGTGGAAGTCCTCCTCCGAGCGGTTCGCTGACCGATCGGTAGTTGAACGTAACTGCGTCTGTGAAAACGGAGGTGGAGAG
>CAIYGI010000292.1 GCA_903925685.1 uncultured bacterium | reverse complement strand
TCTGGTGCCTCAATGTCGGGCGTGTCCACTTCTTTGACACGGAGAAGAAGAAAAACGACCGCGAATTTTCGGGGTGGACAGGCGCGCTTAATCCGTCCCACGTGACTGGCGACGGTTCCTTCGGGAAAATAACCTTCAAATAATCAATGACAGGGACACGTCATGCCTAGC
Source organism: uncultured bacterium (assembly GCA_903925685.1). Lineage (GTDB taxonomy): Bacteria > Verrucomicrobiota > Kiritimatiellia > CAIKKV01 > CAIYGI01 > CAIYGI01. The sequence goes on along the minus strand of CAIYGI010000292.1, from coordinate 5,995 downwards.
ATTCTAACGCTGGACATCGGCACCAGTAAGATTGCAGCGACCGCGTTCGACTGCGCCAAGCGACAGAATACCTTCGTCTTGTCGGTCGCCAATCAAGCGGCCATTTCCGGCCTGCCGCCAGGACGGCACGAACAAGCGCCGGAAATCATCTACCGGCAATGTCTTGAACTTTTGCGAGGGGTTATCGCCTCCGGCGACACTGCCCGCGCTGAAGTCAGAACGATTGCCATTGCCGGGCAGATGCACGGTGTATTGCTGGCCGATCGCGCGTTGAACCCGGTCACCAATCTGATCACATGGTGCGACCAGAGGGCCGCGGCGCTGACGGCGTCACTTGACCGCGCAACCTGGCCCGTGGGACGCACCGGCTGTTATCTGCATCCCGGTTATGGCGGCGCAACGCTGGCAATCCTGGCAACGCAAGGCGGGATTCCTCAACGAAGCACAGCCTTTAGCATTGCCGATTTCGTGGCGGCACGGCTGACCGGCATAGCCGCCACCGAACCGACGCATGCCGCCAGTTGGGGCATCATGGATATCCGCTGCCACGAGTGGGACAAGGAACTCGTCACCAGATTGGCGATTCCAGAAGATGTTCTGCCGGAGATCAAGCCCGGCCTGACGGAACTCGGGCCGCTTCGCGTCGCTTTGGGTTTGCCGAGTCGGGTGACGGTCTGTTCGCCGCTGGGCGACAACCAAGCCAGTTTCATGGGGACCTGCGGCTTGGACTCCGACGCGATGTTGCTCAATCTCGGGACTGGCGGCCAAATTTCGCTTCCGTGCCGTGAGTTTGTCTTCTGCCCTGAATTGGAAACACGGCCGCTGCCCTTTGGCGGGTTCCTGCTGGTCGGCGCCAGCTTGTGCGGCGGCCGGGCTTATGCGCAATTGAAGGATTTCTTCCAACAAACCATCCGGGAATTTACAGGAGCCGCCCTGTCAGACGCCGAACTTTATCAGGTTATGAACCGCATGGCGGCAGGCGCAACGACGGCGCCCACGGTCGACACCAGGTTTGCCGGAACCCGGACGAACCCGAAGCTGCGCGGCGGCATCAACGACATCGGGCTCGACAATTTTACCCCGGCCGCGTTGAGTTTGGGCTTCGTACGCGGCATGATCCGCGAACTATCCGGAATGCTTCCCGCGCAGCTAAGCCGGTCTTTCAGGAAGGTCCTGGCCGGCGGCAATGCCGTGCGGAAGAATCCGCTCGCCCAACAGATCATTGCCGCTGAATTCGGCCTCCGCTGCGAACTCGCAACCAGTTGCGAAGAGGCGGCAACCGGCGCGGCGCTGGCGGCGGCCAGGGCGGTGGGTCTCGCATGAACATCTTCGCCAAAGGATGGAGTCACGGGTTCGATGGGCCAGGTCGCCGGTTCGTCTACTACCTTAAGGGCTGCAATTTCCATTGCCTGTGGTGCGGCAATCCGGAGAGCATCGCCGCGGAACCGGAAATGATGTTCTATCCGGACAAGAGTCGCTTCGCGTCGCAGAGTTGCGCCCACGAAGCCGTGAAAGGAGCGGAACTCGACCGCGCGACATGCCGAACCTGCGGGGATCGTGCCTGCATCGACCGATGGCGCGACCCCGCGTTCGAACTGGCGGGATGCGACATCCCGACCGCGGAAATCATCGCCGAAACGGAACAACGCCGCGCCCTGTTCGGCGATGATGGCGGCGTCACGTTTAGCGGCGGCGAACCGACGCTGCAAATGGACGCGTTACTGAAGGCCGCGAAAATTCTGCGGCAACGCGGCATTCATGTCGCCGTGGAAACCAATGCTTCATCGCCACGCTTTTCGGAATTACCTGGGAATTTCGACCTGCTGATCTGCGATCTGAAATGCGTAACGCCGGAACTTCACCGCCGGATTGCCGGAACGGATAACAGTCAGGTTCTGGCAAATCTGGCCTCAGGAACAAAGATGACGTTGCGCGTGCCCCTGATTGCGGAATTGAATTTTATCGCTGAGGAACGGGAAAAGATTTACGATATGTTGATGGTTATCAAGCCGGAAACCGTGGAGTTCTTGCGGCTGCACCAGCTTGGTCTGCCCAAGTACCGGGCGCTGGGACAAGTCTGCCAGGCGGAGCGTTTCAATCCGCCGACGCGGGAACAGGCGGAAACATTTTGTCAGCGTTTGCGAAATGGCGGCATAGCCGCCCAAGTTCTAAATTGAAGGTAATCGCAAAATGAAGACATGGATCGGCCAATTAGCGGACGGTGTGGAACTCTTGCGGAAATTCAAGCGCAGCCAGCAAACGGTTGACACTTGGTTCTACGTCCAGGAAATCAAAATGCGGGAACGCGAAACGATGCGGCGGGAGGGACTTGACACCGAAGGGCCTTTCGGCCAGGCCGAACTGCTTCGCCGCGTCACCGCCGCCATGCCGCTGTCAATCCCCGACGGCAGCGCCGTCGCCGGCGCTCAGGACGTCGCGTTCTCCCCCTCTTACGCCCTGATCAATCCGGGGTTTAAAGTTGAAGAATTCGCCGGCTATTGCGATCCCTGCGCCGCCTACAACGATGTTGTCATCGAAGGAGACCTGACCGCCGGGCGGGTCAATGCCGTCCGGCGCTATTGGGAAGACACCATTTACGTGAAAACGCTTTACGATATTTACGGCCGTTTTGCCGCGTACACCGGCGAAGTGGCATTCTTCATGGAACCGGTAACTGGCCACACCATTCCCGACATGCGTCCGTTCCTGCAACACGGCGTCATCGCCATGCAGAAGAAGGCGCTGGATTCCGGCACGGAATACGGCAAAGCCATGGCCCTCAGTCTGGATGCCGTGTTGATCCTGGCCGGGCGTTATCGCCAACTGGCGCAGCGCAAAGCCGCACAGACCGGCGATCCGGCGGAAAAAGCCCGGTGCGGAAGAATCGCGGACATTCTGAACCGGATACCGGCTTCCGGCGCAACGAACCTGCAGGAGGCAATCCAGGCATTTGTCCTGCTCTGGCAGGCGATGGTCGTGGAACAGGCCCCTAATCCGTATGCCTTTTCCGCCGGAAATATTGACCGCACGTTCGCGCCATACCGCAAAGATACCGGCTTTGAGGAAGCGGTGGCTTTGGTCCGGCATCTGTTGTGTTTTTACCAGGTCGGAAACCGTTGCTGGGCGATTTCGCAAAACATCATGGTCGGGGGGCGCGACCAACGCGGCATGGATTTGACCACCAATATGACCGAGGCGGTTCTGGAAGCGTTTTTTCGCAGCAACGACCCGCAACCGGCGCTGTCGGTTAAAGTCCATGCCGGAACACCGGAAACCCTCTATCGGAATATGGCCCGCTTCTTCTTTACCCCCGGTCACTCCACCCCATCGCTCTTTAACGACGATTCCTTATTGCCGATGCTGGCCAAACAGGGAATTGCCACAGCCGACTTGCCCGACTATTCGATCGCCGGCTGCCAGGAGCCGCTGATCATGGGCAAGGCGTCGCTGAATACAACCAACACCTGGTTAAATCTGGGCAAAGTGCTGGAATTGGCGCTCAATGACGGCAAGTCAACGCTAACCGGGAAGCAGATTGGGCCGCACTGGAACGAGTTAGGCTTCACCCGTGCGGATGACGCATATATCCATGCCGAAACGGCTTTTTTCAGCACCCTCGATGCGGTGCTGTCGCAGATGGAAAGCGCCGGCAACGCCTGCACGGCGCTGCTCGGCCATGAGAAACCGGTTCCGTTCACCTCTTCCCTGATGGACAGTTTCACCAGCTTCCGGGATATGCGCGATCCCGAAACCCCGGGAGTCCGCTACAATGGCAGCGGTTGTCTGATCCACGGGCTCGGGGTAGTGGCCGATTCGCTGCTGGCCCTCCGGGCGGCGCTGAAAGAGTGGCCGGCAGAGCAAATCCGGGCGGCCCTTGGTTCTGATTTCAAGAGCGATCCCCGGTTGCAGGCGTTCCTGGCGGCCCAGCCAAAATACGCCAATAACGACGGCCCTGCCGACGATCTGACGGTGCGAATCGCCGGTGCGGTCTGCGAACGGGTCAGCGCCCTGCGCAACCCGGCAGGCAAAGCCTTCCTGGCCGACTGGTCGACCCCCAGCACGCATCTGCTCTACGGGTACTGGGTTGGCGCAACCCCTGACGGGAGAAGGGCGCGCACCATGTTGGGTTACGGCATTGACCCGCGACCGGAGGCGGCGCGCAGCGAACTGCCTGAACGGTTCCTATCGTTCCGCAAACTCCCCTATCACCGGATGACCGGCGGTTACGCCTCGCATATCGGCATCTGCCCGGTCGAGGCGAATTTCCGGATGGCGTTGGAACACAAAGCTCTGTGGATGCGGGACCGAATCGTCAAGCCGCTGTTCCGCCTGGGAGAAGGCTCGGAAGAAGCGCCGTACTACGTTTACTTCAACATCGACACCGCCGATCATCTGCGCGCCATACTGAAGAAGCCGGATGAATTGGCGCCGGGCGGCATCTACATCATGAGAATTCATGGAACATTCGTCAATTTCCTCGATCTGTCGCCCGCCATCCAGGAAGACATCATCAAACGTCTTGAGGCCGCAGGGTGCGCCGCATGAACCGGATCAATACCAATTATGACGAGATGTACAGGGGGCAGTTTCATTTCAGCCTGCGGTCAGGCTGGATGAACGACATCAACGGCCTGTGGCACAATGACGGTCTCTACTATATGGCGTATCAGACGACGCCGGATTCGACGGCATTCAGCATGGAGAAATGCTGTATGGGACTGGCCACCAGTCCTGACCTGGTACATTGGAAGGAGCAGGGGGTAATCCTGCGCCCCTCCAAACTGGGGATTCCCGGTTCCGGCTCCACGGTCGTGGATTTGAAAAACTGCTCAGGCCTGCAGCGCGCGAATCATCCGGTTTTTGTCACACTGTACAGCGGGCATACCTCCGGCGTGTGCCTCGCCTATAGCAATGACCGCGGAGAAAGCTGGCAAACCTATCCCGGCAATCCGTTGATCCCTTCACCCACGTTCGATCCCCGGGATCCGCATGTCTTCTGGCACACGGCGACTGGCAAATGGGTGATGGCGATTTACGGCCCGGATAACGGCAATACTTCATTCTATACGTCCGAGGATCTGAAAACCTGGACATTTGCAAGCAAACTGACGGGCTTCGGGTACGAATGCCCGGACATCTATGAACTGCCTGTCGACGGGGACTTGAAAAACACAAAATGGGTTCTGATGAAGGCTACTGGGAAATATTTAATTGGCACATTCGACGGTGTCGAATTCAAACCCGAACATGCGGAACCCTATGACTCCGTCTTCGGTTCGCATTTCTACGCGGCGCAGTCCTTCTACCGCGGAACCTTCCCGGACCGGCGTGTCGTCCAAATCGCCTGGATGGGCAATTGGGGTGCGCCGTTCAACACGGCCCCATGGAACCAGTGCGCGACGTTTCCCGCGGAACTGGGACTCCGCACATTTCCAGAGGGAGTGAGGCTGATACGGCAACCGATCGCGGAAATATCCAAGCTTTACGAGTGGTCGAAAAACTGGAAGGCCCAGACAATCGCCGCCGGACAGAACCTCCTGTCAGGCATACAAGCCCAATGCTACGATCTCAGCCTGGAAATTGACCTGTCCCGGTCAGCGGCAAACGCGATTGAGTTCTGGTTGCCGGGAAGATGGGTCACCTATGATGTCAGGAACAGGACGCTCATGGGCAAAAAGCTTGACTCGTCGGGGGACAGACTGAAGCTTCGACTGCTCGTCGACTGGAGTCAGCTGGAAGTTTTCGGCAACGAAGGGGAATATTACTGGTCGGAAAGAGTTGCCCTCCCGCCCGGCGGCGGATCGGAGTTGAAATTGAATGTCGACGGCAACACCGAACTGGTATCGATGAGCCTGCACAGAATATCTTCGATCTGGAGAGCCTTTTGCAAAACTCCTAAATTGGCCTGAATTACGAGGTGTGCGGGGTTGACCTTGTCGGACGGGGGGCGGGGTGCCGCTTGATGGGCAGCGGTATTGCGCGTTGGGCGGTCAGC
>CAIYGI010000291.1 GCA_903925685.1 uncultured bacterium | reverse complement strand
TCTGGTGCCTCAATGTCGGGCGTGTCCACTTCTTTGACACGGAGAAGAAGAAAAACGACCGCGAATTTTCGGGGTGGACAGGCGCGCTTAATCCGTCCCACGTGACTGGCGACGGTTCCTTCGGGAAAATAACCTTCAAATGAATGAGGGTTACTACGCAGGCAGTCAGGAGTCAGAATTCAGGAGTCAGAATGAGAGACCCAGCGAAGACGTTCGAAGATTTGGTGGTTTGGCAAAAGGAATGTAGCCCTGAGAGAATCCTAACAGCCTACAGCCTAAACCGCTTCAGCCTTGAAGATAGAGTTATGAACAAAACTATTCTGCGGGCAAACATGACGCGGATCGACATCTCGCCGCGGGCGGAACATATGCGGGCCATTGGGCCGGCGTTCGACGGGGCGGACGGTCTTCGGAAGGTGACAACATGAACTTGGAAGGTGACAACATGAACATGGCGGCACAGGACAATGCGGGCGGCAGTTTGATTAGAGATGAGGATCGGGAGTTTTTCGAACGGGAATTGGATTCCTTTGTTCCCGACCGCGTCTTTGACGCGCACGCCCATCTATCGGCGGCTGGGACCGACGGAGAGACAAATGTTCCAGACTGGCCGTTGCCCAGCACCGGCTACGCGGAATATCGCAAATTGAACGATATGCTATACCCTGGTCGGCATGTAGCCGCGCTTTTTATCGCTTGGGGCAGCACCCCCGAGCGGATCAAGCTGGCCAACGAATGGGTCGGGGAGCAAACCGCCAAAGCGGCCAACTGCCGCGGCTCTTTCTTCGTACGGCCCACCGATGACCCCGAATGGGTTCGCCAGGAGGTCCGTCGCCTTGGCTTGCATGGCCTGAAGTGCTATCACCAGCAGGCAGCCGTTGCGCGGACCTGGGAGGCTGACATCCCCGACTATCTTCCCGAGCCGCTGGCAAAGGTCGCGCACGAAGAGGGGCTGGCGATCACGTTGCACATGGTGAAGGCCCGCGCCGTGGCCGATCCGGGCAATATCCACTGGATTCGTCATTACTGTGAAACCTATCCGGATATGACGCTCATTCTGGCGCATTCCGCGCGCGGATTCCAGCCGGCCCATAATCTGGAGGGGCTGCCGCAGCTGACCGGCCTTAATAACCTCTACTTCGATTGCAGCGCCAACTGCGAACCGATGGCGCACCAGGCGATCATCCGCATCATGGGGCACAAGAAGTTAATGTACGGCTCGGACCTGCCGGTCAGCCACTTGCGCGGACGCTCCCTGGGCGCCGCGGATTCGTTTGTCTGGCTGTATGAGAACACCCCCGTGTGGGTGGAGAAGCAGATGACCATTAAGCCGGTCTTCATCGGCCTGGAACATCTGCGTTCGCTCAAGTGGGCCTGCTGGTCCGAGCGGCTGACGGACAGCCAGGTCGAGGATATCTTCTGGAACAACGCGGCCCGGCTGTTTGGGTGCAAAGCCTGAGTGAAGCGCGGCAACTGGAGTCTGTCCCAAAACTCCCACTTATTGGCCTTCGCGAACTCTACCGCCTTCGCGTGAGACTGAATTGGCGGGCTGAATGCCGCCATGATCCAATCCTGCCAGGCTACGCAAATCCGCCCCTGATCCAACGGATGAAAGCCGTCTCATTCAGCCGACCTCCACCGTATCCCCCGCGTCAACGACCACGACAGCCGCCCAGTTGACCAGAGTGTGCTGCAACGCTTTTCGGATATGCCCGGCCACAAGGGTTTGCGCCCGCGCGAAGTTTCTTGCCTCCAGCGCTTCGTATATTTCACGGTGCGAAGGCACGGGACGTTTATCCGTGTCAGGCGATTTTCCAGGCGGTCGCTTTGTCCTGACGTTCATCATGAACATCCAATGCAGACCGTTCACTTCAAAGACTTTCGAGAGCAGTCGGTTTCCGGTCGCGGCCACAATCGCGCCGTGGAAAATCAACTCCTGTTCATTCCTGGCCGTGTTGGACATTTCTCGCGGTGACGCGTCAATGACGTCAAGACTGTACCGCAGTCTTTCCAGGAGCGGTTCAATATCCTGTTCCGCCAGCAGGTCTATCGCGAGGCGCTCCAAACCCATGCGCAACTCGTATATTTCCCGGATATCTTGGAGGGTAAATTGGCGGACGCGAAATCCGCAGTAACTCCGGTACTCCAGAAGCCCATCGGCCTCAAGTCTGCCAAGCGCTTCGCGCAGGGGAATGGTGCCCACGCCCAGTTCCGTTCTGAGCCGCTCTTCTTTCAACTGTTCTCCGCGATTGAACTCGCCTCTCACGATGCGTTCGCGGAGATGCGTTCGAACACGTTCCTGCATCGTCTGGCGCAGATTGGGACGTTCGGCGAATGCTGCGATCCGCGGTTGTTTTTTCATGCGTTGTATTCCACACCCCATCCGATCGGATCCATGTGAAAAAACGAGAAGTTGTTCTTGCTAAAATTCTATATAATATATATTTTCGTCTTTTGAAAGGAGTTATTTCATGTTGCAAGCGGCGTCTGAAACGTTCGACGTGCTCCCGCAAGCGGGAAGTGTGGGAGGATCGCTTCTTGGACGAAGTGCCGGATCGGTGTTCATGCCGATCCAGCACAGCGTAACCCTTCTCGATGACGGGCAACAACGGATTTGTCTTCTGACCAGTCATTCCGGCGGGATCAATTACTTTCCAATCGCCCTTCTTTACCGGCAGCGTGTGGCGGACGCATTGGGACTCAAGCTGGAGCAGGTGCTGCTTTTTTCATCCCACAACCATTCCTGCACGGCCTTGATTCAGTCCACGAACATCCAGTGGTCCATCGAGTCCACCCAGGAAATAACCGAAGCAGGACTGACGCAAGAAGGCCGGGATGTATTGCGGGGCTTCCTTCAGGCAGCCGAACGCCTTCCGTCGCGGCTCGTCCCGGTGACTCTGCGTTATGGCCTTGGCCATGAGCGCCGGATTACGCATAATCGCAAAGGCCGCCGGGCCGACGGCTCCACCTATTTCATGCGAGAGGAAGACCGCCTCTTGTTGGGCGTGGATTTTTGCGGCGACATCGACGACGATGCGTTCGTCGTCGGATTCTTCGACGAGCACGAAAGGCCGGTCAGCTTCCTGACGCACTTCACCGGGCACCCGGTCACGGCCTATCATTGCGAGCATCCGGTGGTCCATGGCGAATTTCCGCAGGTCGCCTGTGACGAACTCTCGGCCGCCCAGGGCCATGTGCCCGTATGTTTTCTCCAAGGTTGCGCCGGCGACGTCAACAGCAAAGGGCTCTTATCCGCCAAACCGGCCGAGGAGAATGCCAGGGATGCCGAGCGTTTCGGGCGCTATCTGGGAGACACATTCAAACAGATAGCCGGTTCGCTCAAACCCTCGGTGCGTTCCGACCTGGGCCTGGCGTGGCGGGATGTGGAACTCCCGTTCAAGGAGCTGCCATCCCTGGATGCGTTGCAACAGCGTTTGCAAGAAGCGGACGCCTTCCTGGCGCGTTGCGACGCGGGAGACGACGCCGGTACGCGCGAATGCGACGGGTTGAATTTCCCGACCAACATGACGCCCTGTTACCGGAAAGCCTTGATCGAGCCGACCCGCCAATGGCTGTTGTGGGCCATGAAGTTCCACACGGAAAAACGGTTGGCCGAGGTTCCTCGCGGCGTCACGCTGCGGATCGCGGCCCTGCGCATCGGAGACGTGGGCATTATCGGGCTGCCGTGCGAACCCTTCCTGGGAATCGGGCGGCAAATCAAACGCGGGTCTCCCCTGCCGCTGACCCTGCCGTGCGGCTATATGAACGCGAATGACGTCAACTATGTGCCGGACGGCCCCAACAGCGAGGACCGGGAATACGTCAGTTCCTTTTACCGATACCGACCGGGCTTGCTCCCTTATCGCCAGCCCGCAGGCGACCTCCTGGCCCAGGAGGCGGTGGACATGCTGAAACGATAGCAGAGGAATTAACTATGGCAAACCATGCATTACGAGCCAACATGCTAAAGGTCGACATCTCGCCGCGACCGGAACATCTCCAGGCCATGGGGTCGGCGTTCGGTGGGGCGGACGGTTTTCGAAAGGTGGCCTTTCCACTCCACGCGCGACTGACGGTTCTGGATGCGGGCAACACCGCCGTCATCGTGATCGCCCTCGATGCGTGTTGGATCACGGAACCGGTGGCTCGTTTGTTCCAGGAGCAGCTTGCGCCGGCAATCGGCATTCCCGCCGGCCATATTCTGCTCTGCGCCTCGCATTCGCACACGGCGCCGCCGTTGGCCATGGATGACGCCTACGCCCACTGGACGCAGTGGGTGCTGGAAACGCTGCGCGCGGCCATCCCGGCGGCGTGGGCCGGGCGGCGGCCGGCGCGGGCCGGCGCGGGCTATGGCTACCGGTTCGGCGTGTGCTTCAATCGGCGTCTGCCGCAGGCCGACACGCGGACCAAATTCGTCCGGGATCACATCGAGGGCCGAACCAACCCCCGCCCCATCGACCCAAACATTGGAGTCTTACGGATTGACGAGGCCTCCGGCAAACTCATGGGCGTGCTGATGAACTTTGCCGCGCACCCGGCCACGCTGATCAACCATCCGGAAGTCAGCCCCGATTTTCCCGGATTCATGTGCGACTACGTGGAACGCCGCCGGTCGGGCGCGGTGGCGGCGTTTCTCCAGGGGGCCTGCGGGGACATCCTCATCGACTACATGTTCACCACCCTGGGCGCGGCCCAGTACACGGGAAGCCTGCTCGGCAAAGAGGTCAACCGGGTTCTCGACGACATTAGCACCAGCGAACGGTTCCCTATCTCCGTGTTGCCCCGGCAATATAAACTGCCGCTGGAAGACATGCCCGTGGAAGCGGATCTCGCGGCATGGGAGAAGGGTTGCGACGAGTACCTCGCCCATGCGGCGGACGACCCGACGCTGCTCTGGGTCAACGGGCTTAACATGACCGAGTATGTCAGCGCCGAAACGCGCATCGCCATGGTGCGGAAACTCCGGGAATGGTGCGATTGGGTCCGGGAACATCGCGAGCAGATCGCCGGGGTTAAGGATTGCCCGTACGAATCGGTCGCCGTGCGCCTGGGCGATCTCACGGCGCTCTTCCATCCCTTCGAGGCCTTTGTCGAGATCGGCCTGGAATTGCGCCGGTTGTCCCCGAGCCGCCATACATGGCTGGTGGGCTACACCAACGATTGCAAAGGCTATTTGCCGACCGCCGCGGAATACCGGCGCGGCGGTTACGAGCCGAAGTCGCGGCGCTACGCGCGCGACCTGCGCGAGCAGCCGCGCAACCCGGCGGAGAACGCCGCCGCGGTTTTCCTCGCGAACGCCCTGGAAGCCATCCGGAAGGTAACGGATTGAACAGTGACCGATATCGCGCACGGCATCGCATGCAAGCGGTTGAACCCATGGTGAAGAAAAAGAAAATTCATTTGGAATAAAGGATAACGCATGAACGCTCGTGAGCGCTTTGTAAATAGCATGACCTTCCGGCCGGTCGATCGCTGCTTTCTAAAACCGGATACTTTCTCCCCCCTGGCGATTAAACGCTGGGAAAAGGAGGGGTTGCCCGCCGGATGCGATCCCAACGTATATTTTGGAATGGATCCGCGCGAGTTTGTCCGGGTCAACATGGAGTGCTGTCCCGGCCTGCCGGAGCAAATCCTTGAGGATGACGGGGAGTACGTTGTTAAGACAAATTCCGACGGCATCACGTTGAAACAGCGCAAGGACGATCCCTTGTGCGCCATGCCGCATTTTATCGGCTGGCCGGTAAATACACGTGAAGATTTCGAAAGGCTCCGAGAGCAATATCAGCCGCGCATTGCGGAAAGATATCCGCGAGATTATGAACAAAAAAAAGATTTCCGGAATAATCGGTGCGAGGCGCCGGTCGCTTACGAGTTTCGCGGCATGTTCTTTCACCGGCTGCGCATGTGGATGGGGCTGGAAGGGCTTGCCATGGCCATGTACGACGATCCAGACTGGATCCACGAAATGGTGGCGTTCCTGGAGGAATTCCTGACGGCGGTTTCCGCCAAAGTGTTGGCGGAAATGAAACTCAGCTACGTGTATGCGTGTGACGATATTGCCTATAAGACATCATCGCTTATCTCGCCGGCCTCGTTCCATAAGTTTTTCTTTGAACCCGTGCGCCGAATGGTGGATCTCGTCCGGCGCGCCGGCGTTCCGGTGATTGTGATGGATAGCGACGGCAACCTGGATGAATTCGCCGAAATCTATCGCCAGACGGGTTTTAATGCCATTTGCCCCATCGAAGTGGCCGCCGGGAATGACCTGCTGGCGATGCGTGCGCGTCTTGGCAAGAGCATGGCCTTGCAGGGCGGGTTCGACAAGCGCGTGTTGACCAAGGGGAAAGAGGCGATTCGCCGGGAAGTCATGCGCCTCTACCCGCGCATGATGTTTGAGGGCGGGTTCACCCCGGGCATTGATCATGCTGTGCCGGAAGACGTGCCGTTCGAAAATTACGCCTACTATATGGAGTTGACGAAGCAGGTTGCCGCGGACCCGGCGCGCTATTTAAGCAAGCAGGGGTCCCCATAAATAATTCAAAGAAGTATTCATTCGCATCCCTATAGGATGCTCAGGCTATAGGCGGTAGACTATTGTGAACAATACCATTCTGCGGGCGAACATGGGGCGGATCGACATCTCGCCGCGGCCGGAACATATGCGGGCCATGGGGCCGGCCTTCGGTGGGGCGGACGGTCTTCGGAAGGTGGCGTTCCCGCTCCACGCGCGCCTGGCGGTTCTGGATGCGGGCAACGCCGCCGTGATCGTGATTGCCCTCGATGCGTGTTGGATCACGGAATCGGTGGCTCATCTGTTCCAGGAGCAGTTTGCGCCGGCAATCGGCATTCCCGCCGGCCATATTCTGCTCTGCGCCTCGCATTCGCACACGGCGCCGCCGTTGGCCATGGATGACGCTTACGCCCACTGGACGCAATGGGTGCTGGAAACGCTCCGCGCGGCGGTCCCGGCGGCGTGGGCCGGGCGGCGGCCGGCGCGGGCCGGCGTCGGCTATGGCTACCGGTTCGGCGTGTGCTTCAACCAGCGTATGCCGCAGGCCGACACCCAGACCAAGTTCGTCCGGGATCACATCGAGGGCCGCGCAAACCCCCGCCCCATCGACCCGAACATCGGCGTGTTGCGGATTGACGAGGCATCCGGCAAACTTATGGGCGCGCTCATGCACTTTGCCGCGCACCCGGCCACGCTGATCAACCATCCGGAGGTCAGTCCCGATTTTCCCGGATTCATGTGCGACTACGTGGAACGCCGCCGGCCGGGCGCGGTGGCGGCCTTTCTCCAGGGGGCTTGCGGGGACATCAACATCGACTACATGTTCACCACCCTGGGCGCGGCCCAGTACACAGGCAGCCTGCTCGGCAAGGAGGTCAATCGGGTTCTCGACGACATTATCACCAGCGAACGGTTCCCGATCTCCGTGTTGTCACGGCAGCATCGCCTGCCGCTGGAAGACATGCCCGCGGAAGCGGAAATCGCGGCTTGGGAGAAGGGCTGCGACGAGTACCTCGCGCACGCGGCCGACGACCCGACGCTGCTTTGGGTCAACGGGTTGAACATGTCGGAGTACGTCAGCGCCGAAACGCGCGTCGACATGGTGCGGAAACTCCGGCAGTGGTGCGATTGGTTCCGGGAGCATCGCGAGCAGATCGCCCTGGTTCAGGATTGCCCGTACGACCTGGTCGCCGTGCGCCTTGGCGACCTCACGGCGTTGTTCCAGTCCTTTGAGGCTTTTGTCGAGATCGGCCTGGAATTGCGGCGGCTGTCCCCTAGCCGCCATACGTGGCTGGTGGGCTACACCAACGATTGCAAAGGCTATTTGCCGACCGCCGCGGAATACCGGCGCGGCGGGTACGAACCGCATTCGCGACGCTACCAGCGGGACCCGCGCAACCAGCCGCGGAATCTCGCTGAAAACGCCGACGCGCTCTTCATCGCGAACGCCCTGGCGGCCATTCGGAAGGTGACAACATGACGGATCGAAATCACATCGTCAAGGATCTACGAAATTTGGGCGTGCGCGAGGGCGACGCTGTAATGATGCACAGTTCTCTCAGCGCCCTGGGCCCGATCGACGGCGGCGCCGAAACGGTTGTTGATGCGCTGCTGGAGGCGGTCGGTCCGCAGGGAACGTTGCTCGTGCCGGCCTTCCGCGGCAGCGTCTGGGGCGAGCTTGCCGATTTCATGATCACCAACGACTGCCCCTGTCCGCAACGGCTTTGCCCCAGCCGTCAGCCGGGTTTCGAGGGCATCATCCCCAACACCGTGCTCAAACGCCCCGGCAGCCTGCGCAGTTGCCACCGCACCCATTCCTGGGTCGCGCTGGGCCCGGCGGCGGAACGCCTCCTGCGGGGACATCGCGACAGCGTCACGTTCTGCGGGAAAGGCAGTCCGTTCGAGGAATTGCTGGCGCTCGACGGCTGCGTCCTGACCCTGGGCGTCGGCGTCAACACCGTCACCTACTGGCACTACTGGGAAGAGCTTCTCCAGGCGCCCTATCTGGGACACTACTGGCCGGATAGCAAGCACATGAATCACTGCGTCAGCGGCCGCCGCATTCAATACGAGTACCCCGGCATCATGCAGGACGTGTGCCGGGCCTCCGGCATTCTGAAGGAAGGCAAAGTCGCCAAGGGCGTGTCCGGCCTGATGCGGGCCCGCGCGTTCGATTCGTTCATGGCCACGATCATGGCCGACAATCCCTGGTGCATGGCGCTGCGTCCGCCGGATCGCCAGTGCGGCGACCTGGCGATCGACGCGCTGCGCAAAGCCGAAGGCATGCTGCGCGCCTGGGCCGCCGGCCCGAAACGCCCGGCCAAGCCGTTCGCCTGTCCGCCCGCGCCGATTTCAGCGAACGGACCGTGGCCGGTGGTCCGCGAGGATTGCCCCGCCTTTGCCGGTTATCATGCGGCCGCCGGGAAACGCGTACCCCTGTGCCGGGCCAATGGCAGACATCCCGACCTGTTCCGGCTGGGCGGCATCTTCAACGACTGCGGCGTGACAACCTGCGACCGATGTTCCTGGAATGAGAAGTTTCCTAATGCGCCGGGCGCGGCATCGAGGATAAACCAGTAACCATGCATCCCACAATCACCTCTCGCGAACGAGTTAGAATGGTCCTGGACGGAAAAGTTCCGGACCGCATCCCTACCAGACTGCGAGCCACACCGGAGGCCTTGGCGATCCTTGAGAAACACATGGGTCTGCAAGGCGATGCCCTGCTCGACCGGCTGGGCGTCGATCTGGTCAGGGTTTCCTTCGTCTATAAGGGCCCCAAGGAATTATATGGCGGACCGTTTCTCGGCGGCGCAGGCCGGGACATTTTCGGCATAGAGTCGAAACCGGTGAAGAACGGATATTGCGTTTACATGGAGGCGCAAAACGCCCCTTTGGCGAACGCGGCGTCAGTTGAAGACGTTGCGCGGCATAACTGGCCGAAACCGGAATGGTTCGATCATGCCGCCCTGGCCGCCGAAATCGACAAGGCAAGCGGCAACGGCGAACGGGCCGTTATGCTTATGGCCGGGGAATGGGAAGTGTTTTATCTCTTGCGGGGCATGGAGCAGTTCATGCTGGACATGGCTGAAAACCCTGAAATTGTCGATGCCATTGCCCGGCGCATGGCCGGTTTTTATGGCGAGCGGTTGAAGAGCGCACTGGAAATTTGCGGAAAGAAAATAGACATGGTCGGTTTTGGCGGCGATGTCGGCGCTCAAAACGGCATGATGTTCTCTCCGGAAATGTGGCGCAGATTCTGGAAGCCGCCATTGGCGGATTTGATCGAAATATGCCATGCTCGTCACCTGCCGGTTTTCTACCACTCTTGCGGCAGCATCGTTCCCATCATTCCGGATTTGATCGAAATCGGCGTTAAGATTCTGGATCCCATTCAGACGCGGGCGCAGGGCATGCAGCCTGAAATCCTCAAAGAGCGTTTCGGCGACAAACTCGTTTTCCATGGCGGAGTGGACGAACAGGAGCTCTTACCGAAGGGTTCGCCTGCCGACGTGGCCGCGGAAGTCCGCCGCCTGGCGGGAAGTTTGGGAAAGGACGGAGGATATATTCTATCTTCCAGCCACTCGTTGCAGGCCGATACGCCGCCGGAAAATGTCGTGGCCATGTTCGATGCCGTTCGAACGATGTGATTTTTATATTACTGTTCATTGCGCAGCATGGGGAGGTTGACGATGCAGAGCAATAGCGTGAAGCGTACGCCCAAATTCGAACGCATACTGAAAGCCCTGCTTTGCCAGGAACCCGATTGTGTTCCTGTCGCGGAGCTTTCCATTGACCGCGAAATCAAGGACAAATTCCTCAACAAACCGGTGCATGACGTCAAGACCGACGTGGAATTCTGGCATCAGGCGGGATACGACTACATTCAAATGCGCCCCAATTACGAATACCCGGGCGTGTCGCTCGCGGCCGCCGTCGGCACGCTGCTCAGTCTCAATGCAGTTGCGCCGCGCGAGGAATCCGCCTCGACCATGGATAAGTGGAAGCAGATCGGTTCGGAAAAGGACATGGAAACATATCCCTGGCCGGACCCGGAAACAATAGATTATTCCACACTGCGGGAAGCGGCGGATTGCCTGCCGGAAGGGATGGGAATAATTTCAGGCGTAGGTGGTATTTTCACCCGGATCTGGATGCTGATGGGGTTTGAAACTTTTTGCATGGCCCTGGCGGAAAACCCCGATTTTATCAAGAAGATGTTCGACAAGATCGGCTCGATCCAGTGCGCTGTCCTGCGCAAAGTTGTCAAACTGAATAAAGTCGGCGCTGTCTGGTACGGCGACGACCTGGCGTATACCGAGGGCCTGATGGTCTCGCCGGAGACCTACAGGCAATATCTGCTCCCATGGCTTGAGGAATTATTCGGCATTGCGCGTGAAGCCGGCCTGCCGGTGGCCATGCACACGGACGGCGACGTGCGCCTGCTGATTGACGACCTGGTTGGAATCGGCCTGAACGCACTGCATCCGATCGAGCCCAAGGCCATGGATATTTACGAGTTAAAGAACAAGTATCGGGGGAAATTGTGCCTGATCGGCAATCTCGATTTGGCCGGAGCGCTGGGGCGCGGCACGCCCGCACAGGTGCGTGCGGAAGTGCGCGAACGCATCCGCGCTCTGGCACAAGGCGGCGGATACGCGGTCGGGTCAAGCAACTCAGTGGCATATTACGTGCCGCTCGCGAATTACCGCGCCATGCTGGAAGCGACCTTCGAATTCGGGCAGTACCCGGTGTGAGCGCGAATTTGAGATTATTGCAAACCGGTTGAACGGGTGATACGCTCCGCGGGGTTCATGCAAACACCATTCTCGCAAATTGCGCTCCAACTCAATCCCCATGACAATCTGGCGATTGCCAAAGCGGACGTTGCGCAGGGCGCCATCGTGCAAACGCCGGACGGAAACGAGTTGACGATCCGGGACCGCATTCCGGCGGGACACAAATTCGCGCTGCGCGCAATCGAAGCGGGCGCGCCCGTGTTGCGCTACGGTTGCCGGATCGGCGACGCGACCCAGCCGATCCAACCCGGCGAATGGGTTCATGCGCACAATCTTTCTGTCGGCGCTATGTCCGCGGCGCGCGAGTGCCGCGTGGTGGCGGCGCCGTTGCCCGCGCCTGTCCGGCAAACGTTCCAGGGCTATCGCCGCGCAGATGGCCGCGTGGGCACGCGCAACTATCTCGCCGTGATTGCGTCGGCGAATTGCGCGGCGCATGTCGCCGTGCAAATCGCGCGCGCGTTCGACCGCGGGCGCCTGGCGGGGTTTCCGAATGTGGACGGGGTGATCCCGATCGTTCACTCCGGCGGCTGTAGCAACGTGCTGGGGAGTTTATCCCACCGCTATGGATATTAACGCGGGAAGGATATTGGAAGGTGTGCCGATGGAAACGGCAGCGGAGGAATTGCGGCAACAGATTGTCGCGGTGGCCTCCGGCGAACGAACAAAGAGTGAGCAACATGGTCTGCCGGAAACGGAGTTTGTGCCGTGGCAGCCCGGACCGGTGGTGTAGGGGCGGAACTCCCGTCTCCGGCGCCACCCTGAAAGGAGCAAGCGATGCAAGATTCGAAGGTGGAGAAAATTGTCGCCGCATCCCGTCGGATGCGTCTGATCGAGGCGGAAATGAGCCGGGCGTTTGCGTGTTATCTGGGCTCGTCGCTGTCGGTGACGGACATCCTGGCGACGCTGTACTTCGGCGTCATGAACGTCAACGCGAAGCGGCCCGACGATCCGGATCGCGACATCCTCGTGCTCAGCAAAGGCCACGCCAGCCCGGCGCTGTACGCCGCGCTGCATCTGCGCGGCTACCTGGGCAAGGACGAACTGCTCCGGCACAGCACCGTGCATTCGCGCGTGTATTATCATCCCAGCGCGAAGATCCCCGGGGTCGAGGTCTCCACCGGCTCGCTCGGGCAGGGCTTGAGCTTCGGCGTGGGCACGGCCCTGGCCCAGAAGCAGGATGGGCGCGCCAGCCGCACCTTCGTGATCCTCGGCGACGGAGAGCTCGATGAAGGCTCGAATTGGGAGGCGATCCTCGCGGCGCCGGCCTTTGGGTTGGGCAATCTGGTGGCCATTGTGGACCGAAACGGAATTCAGGCCAACAGCCCCACGGAGCAACTGATCCCGCTGGAGAACCTGGAGGCCAAGTGGAAGGCCTTCGGTTGGCGGACCCGCGCGCTTGACGGCCACAGCATTCCGCAACTTCTCCAAGCGCTGGCCGCACCCGCCAGGGCACAGTCGCGGCCGCTGGCGGTGATCGCCAAGACCGTCCGGAACAAGGGGATCTCGTTCCAGGAAAACCAAATCAAGGCCTGGAATCTGCAGTTGAGCGACGAGGATTTCGCGCGGGCCTGCGCGGAGATCCGCGGCCAGGCGCGGACGCCGCGGCGGAAAAAGGCCCCTGGCAGCAAAGTCGGTTTCAGAGAATAGTCCACTTAGCGAAATACAGGAGACAATCATGCAATATGGCGAAATTCTACACTCCATCATGGCCGCGCAACCTGAGGTCGTGGCGTTGACAGCCGAAGCGCGCGCGGCCCTCGGCGCAGTTCCCAAGGATTTTCCCGGCCGGTTTTACGATTTGGGGATTGCCGAGCAGAACCTGATCGGGGCCGCGGCGGGAATGGCCGCGATGGGCAAGATCGTTTTTGTCCACTCCCCCCTGGCCACGTTTATCACCATGCGGTCCTTCGAGCAAATCCGCACGACCGTCGCGATGCAGGGGCATAACGTGAAAATCCCGGGCTTGCTCCCGGGATTGGCGGCCGGTTTTCAGGGGCCTACCCATGTGGCCCTCGAAGACATCGGCCTGATGCGCGGTATTCCGGGCGTCACGGTCATGGCGGCGGCCAGCCAGGAGGAGTTGAAAGAGATCATGGACCGCGCGGTCGCGACCGATGGCTGTGTCTACTTCCAGGTCCCGCCGGACTTGCCGGAACGACTGGACTATTGCGGCGCGCCAACAACGTTCGACCAGCCCCGCTGGCTGCGCAAAGGCAAGGACGGCCTGGTCATTTCCATGGGTTTTATGACTCCCATCGCGCTGAAGGCGGTTGATAGCCTGGCGGAAAAGGGGGTGCGGCTGGCGCTAATCAATCTGTGCATGCTCGACCCGGCTCCGCGGAAAGCGCTGCTTTCAATTATGGGCGGATTCGAAAAGATCGCGACCGTGGAGGAGCATTTCATCACCGGCGGCCTGGGAAGCATTGTCGCCGAGATCATCGCCGACGCCGGCCTCGGAAAGCGACTCAAGCGCATCGGCGTCGAAGACGTTTTCCCCGACCGCTACACGACGCATGAGGCGAACCTACAGTACATCGGCCTGGACGCCCAGGGCATCGCGGCCAAATTGAAACGCTTTTTTTAAGGAGTATCGACCCATGCCCAGGACAGTCACCGAGCCCGAACGCCAGACGCCCGTCTGGAAGGACAGCGACGTGTTGGTGGTAGGCGGTGGAGTTGCGGGGATTGTCGCCGCCGTGGCCGCGGCGCGGAGCGGCGCGCGCACGGTCCTCATAGAGCAAAGCGGGGTGCTCGGCAATATGGCCGCGGGGTCGGTCGGTTTGCCGATACTCGCTTTCTTCTCCACCAGCGGCAAACGGCTCACCGGCGGCATCCCCGAAGAAATCGTGACCCGCATGATGGCCCTGGGCGGTTGCGCCGGCCACACGATGGAAAGCGGCCAGAAGTACAGCTCGGGATCCATAACCGTTTTCGACCCGGAAGTGTTTTCGCGTGTCGTACACCAGTTGCTGAACGAATCCGGCGTGGACGTTTATCTCCACACCTGGTTCGCCGCGCCCTGGATGGACGGACACACCGTGAAAGGCGTCTTCGTCGAGACGAAGAGCGGACGGCTGGCGATCTCCGCCAGGGTAACGGTGGATTGTTCGGGTGACGGTGACGTCGCGTTCCGGGCGGGCGCGCCCACGGCCAAGCCCGGCGGCGATAGCGGCGAGATTCAACCGGCAACGTTGCCTTTTGTGATCGACGGCGTGGACGTATTGCGCTTCGCCGAGGCCGTTCGAACAAATCCCGAACTCTATCGGGTACACCAGAAGATAGGCATCGTGGACGGCGCGCGCGGCCCGCAGGTGCAATATTCCTCTCGGGAAATATCGGGATTGGAACCGCTGATGGTTCCGCTGCACGCGGCAGACAAGCTTGGCTTTCCGCAACCCTTCATGATTCTCTGCCGTACCATGCGGGAAGGCCAATTTTTCGTCAATATGGCCAAGGTGGTCGATGTCGACGTCACCGACGTGGACTCTTATAGCAGGGGTGAAATGCTGGCGAGGATGCGGGTCGCGCCGGTGATGGACTTTCTCCGCCAATATGTGCCGGGCTTCGAGCACATCCGGGTGGTCAGCACGCCGCACCAACTCGGAATCAGGGAGGGGCGACTCTTATTGGGCGAACATATCTTGACGATCGACGAAATGGCGGCGCGCCAAACCTACCCGGACACCGTCGCCATGGGCGGACGATATGTCGACATCCATCGAGTCGAGGAAAAGGTCGACTTCGCGAAGCGCAAAGTGCCGGTGGCCCAGACATTCCCGGACGGCTATTTCATTCCCTACCGATGTCTTGTTCCGCGGCAGGTCGATGGCCTTCTGGTCGCCGGCCGCTGCAGTTCGGCCACGCGCGCGGCCATGGGCTCCGTCCGGGTCATGGGCTGCGTCATGGCGCTGGGCCAGGCGGCGGGCGTGGCGGCGGCGCTGTCCGCCAAATCGGGGGCGGCGCCTCGGGACGTGAACATGGCGGCGGCACAAGACACGCTCCGCCGCCTGGGCGGGATTGTCGAATAAGAGACGGAGCATGAAGGCCAACCAAACAATGACATCGAAAGAACGCGTTTTGTGCGCCCTGTCCGGAGAACGGCCGGACCGCGTGCCGTTCGCCGAACACCAGATCGATCCGCCGGTGCTGAAGGCCCTGTTCGGCGAGGCCAGGGCCCGTGATCCAATCTACGTGGCGGATCAACTTGGCCTGGATATCCTGACCTTCACCTTGGTTCCGCCGTTGTTCGTGAACGAGACGATTATGCAGGATGGGCACGCGCATCAGACGTCCGGCAAGTTGCATACGCGCGACGACCTGCGCCTGATGGACGCCATGCAACCGCCCACCGATCCGCGGCTCTACGACGGGCTCGACGTTCTGGTCAAGCGCGCCGCCGGCCGGGCCGTGGTCGGCAAGTCTCGTCTGGGGTTGTCGGCGACGCTCATGAGCATGGATCTGATGGGCTTTGCCGTGGCCTTGGCTGAGGACCCGGATCTGATCGCGACGATCCTGCGGCGCTACACGCAGTGGGCCGCCGTGGCGGCCCGGGAAATGACGCGCCGCGGCGTCGATGTGCTGTGGTTTTTCGACGACGTTGCTTATCGGTCAGGACCGATGATGTCGCCCCAGGTGTTTCGTGAGCTGCTGGCGCCGCCGGTCAGGGAACTGACGTCGCAATTGTCGGCGCCCTGGATCTTTCACAGTGACGGCAATCTGTATCCGATCCTGGACGATGTGCTATCGTTGGGGCCGGCGGGACTGCACCCGATCGAGCCGCAGTGCATGTCGCTGAGCCGGTTGAAAGAGCAGATCGGACGGAAGGTCTGCCTGGTGGGGAACGTGGACGTTGACATCCTGGCGCGCGGCACGGCGCGGCAGACACGCGACGAGACCTTACGGTGTTTGCGCGAGGGGACCGCCGATGGGGGTGGGGGATACATGATCAGCAGTTCGAACAGCATTCCGGGCTATGCCATCCCGGAAAACGTCGCCGCCATGGCGGCGACCATTCGCGACCAATAAGAATCGAAATCCTGATTTCCAAAAACCCGTAAAACAACAGGCACAAGGAGAATGCGGATATGTCTCAGACACGAAAAAGTCAGTCAACAGGAGAACAACGGATGTGATCGACAAGAAATTCGCGGCCATGGAATGCCTGGTCAGCCAGGGATACGCCGGCGCCTATAACCGGAAACGTACGGAACGGAGTGACGGAGCATTCGGCGGCATGGCTTCCTACGGGGAGGGGTTCATCCGGATGAACTCGGAACTCCATTATTACCTGCCGCTCACTGCCTATGCCCGCAAGGAATCGAAGAAGTCCGACTATGAGATCATGCGGCATTATTCCTGGCGGATGCCCATGCCGGTGGCCGATTCGATGGACACCCGGCCTGACTCTTTGAGAGAATAATCATAATCTTAAAAAAATGGGACTCCTATGAACGAGCAGCAAGTGACCATCATTGCCGGAGCGGCCCGGGGCATTGGCTTGGGAATCGCCAAAGCGATGGCCGAACGCGGAGACCAGCTTGTGCTGGCCGACGTGTTGTTTGCCCGCGACAGCGCCCGCGCGGAAGCGCTGGCGCAGTTGTCCGGCGCGCCGTTTGCGAAGGCGACGGACATCACGGATTCACGGCAAGTCGAAGCTTTGATTGCCGAAACGAGCGAGCGTTTTGGGCGCATCGATTGCCTGGTCAATGCCGCCGGCATGAATCGCCCCGGGTTGTTCTATGAAATCAGCGAGGCCGATTGGGACGCGACGATCAACCTGAATATGAAGGGAGCGTTCCTCCTGTCCAGGGCCGTGGCCGGGCCGATGATAGCGCGGCATTTCGGCCGCATCGTCCACATTGGCTCGACGGCCGCGCACACGGCCGCGCTGGGCCTGGCGCCCTACGTGGCCTCGAAACACGGCCTGGTGGGGCTCGTGAAGGGCATG
Source organism: uncultured bacterium (assembly GCA_903925685.1). Classification (GTDB taxonomy): domain Bacteria; phylum Verrucomicrobiota; class Kiritimatiellia; order CAIKKV01; family CAIYGI01; genus CAIYGI01. The sequence goes on along the minus strand of CAIYGI010000291.1, from coordinate 2,986 downwards.
GCCTGCGACCTGGCGCGGCACGGCATCACCGTCAATGCCGTCTGCCCGGGCAATACCGACACCGAAATGCTTGCCGCCGTAATCGAGGCGCGCGCCCGGCTCCAGGGCCGCGCGCCCGACGAGGTGCGGGCGGACATCGTGGCCAAGACGCCCGTGGGCCGCCTCGCCAGGCCCGACGACATCGCGGCGGCCGTGCTGTTCATGACCTCCCGCGCGGCGGAGTGCGTGACCGGCCAGGCCCTGACCGTGGACGGCGGACGGATGCTGAACCTGATGTAATATGGTATGCTTTCGACCCGTGTGAGCCGGCGCGGGCCGACAAACGATTTGTTATGAATTCATCAGAGAAAGGGATGCTCATGGAACTGATCTACCTCAGCCGCAGCGATGTCGAAGCTCTCAACATGACGATGAAAGACGTGCTGGCCGCCGTGGACAACGGCTTCCGGCTCAAAGGGCTCGGCAAGACCGAAATGCCCCCCAAGCCCGGCATTCATCCCAGGCCCGACTCCTTCATTCATGCTATGCCCGCCTACGTTCAGGAAGTCGAGTCGGCCGGCTTGAAATGGGTCAGCGGCTACCCTGCCAACACGGGCAAAGGCTTGCCGTACATTACCGGCCTGCTCGTGCTCAACGATCCCGCCACCGGCATTCCCATTGCGGTCATGGACTGCGCATGGATCACCGCCATGCGCACCGGGGCCAGTGTGGGGGTTGCCGCCAAGTACCTGGCTCGTCCGGACAGTCGACAGGCCGGTATCCTCGGTTGCGGAGTGCAGGCACGCCCGAGCCTGATGGCCCTGGTGGAGACCCTCCCGCAGCTCAAGGAAGTCCGCTGCTGCGATCTGTTCCCCGCTGCCGTCAAGCGCTTTATGGACGAGATGGGCAAACTGTTTCCCCAATTGCGTTTCATTCCCTGCAACACGCCCGCCGACATGGCCAAGAACGCCGACGTGATCGTGACGGCTATCCCAATCGTGACGAAGCCCGCGCCGCCGCTGGAAGCTGGCCTGCTGAAAGCTGGTGGATTGGCTGTGTCTCTTGACTATGACTCAGCCTGGACCAGCGCCGCCATGAAGGAATGCGACAAGTTCTGTTCCGACGACGTCGGCCAATTGCTCTCCACCAAAGGGCACGGCGTCTATTTTGGCGACATTCCGGAACGGGTTTACGCCGACCTGGGTGAACTCGCGGCCGGACTCAAGAAGGGGCGCGCTAATGACCGCGAGAAAATCTTTGCCATGAACATGGGCATTGCGGTTGACGACATGGTCACGGCCAAAGCGCTCTACGACCGTGCGGTGAAAACGAGAGTAGGAGTCAGGCTCCCGCTCTGACGGCACGACGGATTCTGAGACGCGCCGCCGCGGTTCTGCGTGTGGAATCCTTGCCCGATTGGACTGCCCCAACGAGGTGACACCATGCATTTCAAACACATGATCGGCACCGTAGACTCCCACACCGCGGGCGAACCGACCCGGATCATCGTGGACGGGTTTCCGCCGGTGAAGGGCCAGACGATGGCCGAACGCATGAGTTATCTGGCAACGCATATGGACTGGCTGAGGAAATCCCTCATGCGCGAACCTCGGGCGCATCGCGATATGTTCGGCGGCATCCTGCTGCCGGCCCTGGACCCGCGGGCGGATGCCGCGGTGATCTACATGGACGGCGGCCTCTACTACAACATGTGCGGGCACGGGTCCCTTGGGATCTGCGCCATGATGGTGGAGACGGGGCGCATCCCCGCAACGCCGCCGCAGACGATCGTCAGGCTTGAAACGCCCGCAGGGCTCGTCGAGGGCACTGTCACCACCGATCTTGATGGCCGCGTCACCGAGGTCAGTCTGGTGGACGTTTCGTCGTTTGCCTGGGCGCTGGACGCACGAATAGACCTGCCCGGGCATGGACCGATCACCGTTGACATCGGGTTTGGGGGTAACTTCTTTGTCATCGTGGACGCGGCGCAGTTGGGCGTCGCCAGCATAGATCCGGCGCACACGGACGAACTGATCAAGGTGGGCATTGCGGTTCGCCAGGCGGCCAACGCCCAAATTCAGGTTCAGCATCCCGTTCACCGGCACATCCGAACCATCGATATCTGCATGATCACGGCGCCGCCATCAGGTCCGCATGCCGACGCGCGGAACATCGTGATTTTGGGCGAAGCTCAGGCCGACCGCTCGCCCTGCGGCACGGGCACCTGCGCCCGCATGGCGGTCCTTCACCGCAAGGGTCTGCTGCGCGTGAACCAGCCATTCCGGCACGAAAGTTCCATCCGCTCGGTATTCAAAGGGGAGATCGTTGCCGAGACCCTCGTGGGCAATATACCAGCCGTCGTTCCCAAGATCAGTTGCCGTCCGTTCCTGACCGGGTTCCACAGGTTTGTCATCGACCCCGAAGACCCATTCGCCGAAGGTTTTGCGCTCTAACCCGCTCTCCCCATAATACAAGAGCGACACGCCTCACGGTCACGCGGGGCGAAAATCCGTGGATACAGCCGGTCGATCCAGTTTGTTTAGCAATCCGATGCACGTTTAATACTGCGTTCGTCCGCCATCCACGAGGACGGACTGGCCGCAAATGAAATCGCCCCAGGAACTGGCCAGATACGCGACCAGTCCTGCAATATCCGCCGGTTGCCCGAGCCGTCCGACAGGCACCTGTTCGATCAGCTTTTTTTGCTTTTCCCCGGTATCGTAGCGTTCTTTCAGAAGGTCGGTTTCGATCACGCTGGGATGGATAAGGGTAACTGCTCAGGTAGCCGCCCCAAAGCGGGCGGCCACTGAGAGTGAATGGCGGTGCGTCCGAACCCGGCGCGTGGGCGAGGCTCACGAGGTGTTGGCCGCCGGCACAAAGGGGTTGCCGAGGAACACGCGTTGCAAGGCGTCCAACGCGTTGATGCGGTTCTTGCGCGCGGTCGAGACGTAGCCACGGATGCGGCAGAAGTCCACCAAGGCGTTGAAGTTGCGGAAGGTGCCGGAGA
>CAIYGI010000290.1 GCA_903925685.1 uncultured bacterium | reverse complement strand
GATCAGCGCACTCCTCGCAGATTTAACCCACGCCGCTTTTTACCACCCTGAAACCGGCGCGCGTTTGATCTACGAACTCGCCTGATAAATACCAGAAAAGTGCCAACTCATTTTCCTCCGAGATCAGGAAGTGTGAAGTTGGGGCAAGAAACAATGGAATTGAATTTATGCGATTTGGGGAATAGATTGACGTTATGAACGTTCCACATCCGATACCTTATCAAGGGAGCAAACGCAACTTGGCGAGCGATATATTGCGGTACTTCCCTGCCCACATCGAGACCCTGCACGAACCGTTTGCGGGGTCTGCCGCGATTTCGCTCGCGGCTGCCGCAGACGAAAGAGCCTCTCGCTTCCACATCAACGACCTGAACAAACCCCTTGTTGACCTATGGCGTGCAATCATCAACACACCGGACAAATTGGCGAAGGAATACGAAGCGCTCTGGCGAGCCCAACTCGATGATCCGAAAACGTACTACAAGAAGATTCGGGACGAGTTCAACTTGACAGGAAAGTCAGACGACTTTCTCTATCTGCTGGCCCGTTGTGTCAAAGCGTCTGTCCGCTACAATGCCAACGGCGAATTCAATCAAAGCCCGGACAACCGGCGGAAGGGGACAACTCCCACAACTATGCGCCAACAGATATTCGGGGCCTCCTACCTGTTGAAGGGCAAGACAACCTTTTCTTCCAAGAACTATCGGGATGTCGTGTTGCAGGCGGACACTTCTGACTTGGTCTATATGGACCCGCCATATCAGGGCGTTTGCGGAAACCGCGACACTCGCTATCTGGCAAGCGTGCAGTTCTGCGAATTCGTTGAGGTTCTCGAACAACTCAACTCCAAGAAGGTTAGATACATCGTGAGTTATGACGGACGCACAGGGGACAAAGTTCATGGCGTCCGTCTTCCCGATCACTTGGACCTCACGCACATGGAGTTGGAAGCGGGGCGTTCATCGCAGGCAACCCTTTTGGGTCGCGACGACGCAACCGTGGAATCACTCTACCTGTCCCCCGCGCTGTCGAAAGAACTGGTCAAGCCAAAGATGATCTACCAATTCACGCACAGCGAACAAATGTGCCTTCTGGAGGCAAGAGGATGACAAAGCCGCAACTTCCAAAGGAATTTGTCAAACTGTGCAAGAAGGTCACCGCGAAGCGTGCGCGAACGGTCATTGAGCATATTCTCAAACATGGCCACATCACCACCGAGGAACTCAAGACCAAGTACGGTTACGACCACCCTCCACGAGCCGCTCGCGACGTGCGCGAAGAGGGAATTCCTCTTGTAACGACGCGCGTTCCCGGATCAACAGGCCGAAAGATCGGCGCATATACTTTCGGCGATCCGTCCAAGGTTCGATTTGGGCGAGCTGGTGGCCGCACAGCTTTCTCCAAGAAACTTAAGGCACGGTTGATCGAGATGGATGGCGCGCGATGCGCGATCTATCTCGAAGACTTCCCGGAAAGAGACCTGCAAATTGACCATCGTATTCCTTTTGAAGTTGCGGGTGATGATGACAGCAAGGATCAAGGCCCAAAGAATTACATGCTCCTTTGTGGATCGGCAAATAGAGCAAAATCTTGGTCCTGCGAACACTGTGCGAACTGGCTCGAACAGAAGGATGCGAAGATCTGTCGTAACTGCTATTGGGCGTACCCCGATGATTACACGCACATTGCCATGCGGACTGCCCGCCGAATGGACATCATGTGGTCAGGTCCAGAAGTCGAAGTGTATGACCGGTTGAAAAAGAAGACAGAGGAACTTCAGCAAGACATGCCCGCCTACGTGAAGAAAGTCATCGAGAGAAACCTCTGACAAGACCGGCACCAACACGCCTCGAACGCTACGCCGGTTCCACTTCGCTTCACCGGCGAGGTTCAGGCGCGCCGTTCGCCGAATCCTTCACGCAAGCATCGGAGAATCGCATTATGTCGATAGTTGCATTGCCGCCGGGGACGAAAGTGGTTCAGAATGGGGTCGATCGGTTTAGCATCGTTCTGCCGCGGCGTAGGCTGGGGAAATACCGCTGGGCCGGGTTGATACCGCTTATTTTCGGGCTGGGGTTCGGCGGGTTTTCCTACACCTGGATGTCCGGCACACTGCACGACATCTCTCATTCCCATGGCGTGGGCCTGATCTTCTCCCTGGTTTTTGGACTGAGAGGGCTGCCGGGACTTGTGATCGGAATTGGTTTGGTAATCCTGGGGGTGGTCGTCCTGATGGAACGGACCTATTCGGAAATCGTGTTGAACCGGGAATTCCTGAAAAGGGGGTATCCATGTAACGCAAACGCCCCCTACAGGTTGTGTTTTCTTTCGACGATCTGTCGGTAGGGCAATGGGGCGGTCTGCACGGCTTGCTCTACGAGACGATAAAACAGCAAGCCTCGTGATTGAGATGTGCG
>CAIYGI010000289.1 GCA_903925685.1 uncultured bacterium | reverse complement strand
CGCGAAACCGCCAACTTCAAACGGTTCCGGAAACTCGTGGATCGATGGGTAGACCTCGCCTTAAAACTCTCTCAACTTAAGACTCGACAAGGCAAGCATTCAGCGTAACCATACCCCCAGAAGACGGTACTCTCAAGTGTTAGGCTGTTAGGCTGTTAGGCTGTTAGGCTGTTAGGCTGTTAGGCTGTTAGGAAAACGTGTTGTCGCGATGCATATTAGCCGCATACATGAAGCTTCGTGAGATATGTAAACCTCGTCAGCTCGCCTAACACAGGCTAACAGCCTTCAGCCTTTCTGCTTTTGCCTGCATCGCCGCGCGGGCCGTTGCGGGCGAGTCCTGGCCCTCCGCGTTCTTGACCGGCGCGAATTCGTCGGCGCGATCGAACTCCAGCACCAGCGCCTCGCGGGCGTCGGGCAACACGTCAAAAATAAAACGCTCGAATTTGTAGGCATTGGGTTGCGCGGGTTTGACCGTCCGCCCCCGCGCATCGCAGCACGGCACTTTTTTGTAGGCGCGGTGCAGCGGCAGACCGATGCGCGCCTCCTGCCGCAGAAATTCCAGCGTGAAAAGATGAATGGCCACGCTGCCGTATTGAAATACCAGACTGCCGTCGGGACGGCGGGCGTTCTTCTGGGCTTCGGTCAACTCGGTGTACTCGACCATGCCCCAGCGTCCATTGCGCCGTACGACCACGCCGAGGCCTTCGTCCGGATCGCGCTTGGCGCAGACCTTGACCGAAACGTCGGCCACATTTCTCAGATGCATCCCAACGAACACCGGGTCGGCGATCTCGACCATCGGATTGTCCACCTGGAAATAGAACAGCGTCTTCAGTTCGCGTCGCCGCATGTCGTCCAGCAGTCCGTGCCGGTCGAGTGCGGCCAGCAACCCGCCGTGTCCGTCGGGTCCCAGGAACAGATGTCCGGGCGACTCCAGCACAAGCTGACCCTCCGGCGTCAGCGCCGGCAGCATGCCCTGGGTGAAGAACAGCACGTCCGCGGAGTCCAGTCCGAAATAGCGCTGAGCGTCGAAAAAGCGGCGTGTTGCGGCATCGTTCTCCGGACTGGTCATGACATAGAGCGGTATGCCTGCGCCCATGCTGCGTTGCAGCAACAGGATTTTACGCGCGTGAATTTCGAAAAGCGTGGCGTGCGTGACCGGATCCAGCGGATAGGTGCCCTTGGGCCCGTCGAAACCCAGCCGCGTGCCCTGGCCGCCAGCCACGAGGATCACGCCCACCTCGCCCGCCCGCAACGCGGCTTCGCCCAGCATGCCCGCCGCCAGCCGTTCGCTTCCCGCCACCTGGGTCACCAGGGCTGGCTCGAAAGCGCCGGCCGGCTCGGCGGCCCGAGCGGGCAGCAACGACATCATCTCCGGCAGGGACGCCCAGTCCAAGTCCTCGACCTGCGCCAGCAGCGCCTGCCGCTGCGGATCGTCCAGTTGGTCCCAGAACCGTAAGACCGCGGACTGTCCCTTTTCCGCCAGCCGTGCTTGCGCCTGCGCCAGATTCATCGCGCCTCCTCCTTATGTTGCAGGCGCTTTGTAGCATACCCGCCGCCGCGGAGGAAGGCGGAGGATATTCAGAACTCACCGGCTTGCCGTAGTCGCGCTCTTTTGTTACATCATTGCCAGTGGGTTCAATACTCTCTCGGGAATTTCATGAAAATACCCTTGCACATCCGGAACAACGACATAGCCGATGCGTCGCCCGCCGTAAACCGCGAGCTGGCGATCGAGCGCGACGTCAATCCCTGCCGCCGCGGCGACTGGGAAGCCAAGGCGCGCCTGGTGCGCCAATTCATGCCCTTGCTCACCAGTCTTGCCCACCGGCGCAGCTCCGAAACGGCGTCCATCAACCGCCTGATCGAGGCCGGCAAGAACGGCATGCTGCGCGCGGTCCGCAAGTTCCGCCCGAACCGACACGAAAAGTTCGAGGTATTCGCCCTCCAGTACATCGAGTCCGCCATGGCACGCGAAAATTCGCCCGGCGGCTTTTGGAGGCGTCTCTTCCGCCTCTAGGAAGAGCTACCACCGCCATGGCGCGCGAACGCGGCCGGCGCCGCAACTTTCCCAATCGATACGTTATTCCGCTGCACCCCGCCGGTGCGCCGCCCGATTTCGCCTCCCTCTTTTCGCGCCCCGCGCCATTGGAGGCGGATCTTGGGTGCGGACGCGGACGCTTCCTGCTGGCCCGCGCCGCGCTGGCGCCGGAACGCAACTTCATCGGCGTGGATTTGCTCTCCCGGCGCCTCGGCAAGTTCGACCTGCGCGCCGCCGGACGCGGCCTGACAAACATCCGTATGCTTCAGGGAGATGTCCGCTACGCATTGGAACACTTTTTTTCGCCGGCCTCGCTCAGCGTCGCCTACCTGTTCTTCCCCGATCCCTGGCCCAAGCACCGGCATCACGCCCGGCGCATGTTGCAACCCTCTTTCCTGGATTTGCTCCATCGCGCACTGGCCGCGGGCGGGCATTTTCATTTCGCCACCGACCACGAGGATTACTTCGACGCCGCGCGGAAAATCTTCGCGCGCGATCCGCGCTTCGAGCCGGCGCCGCCCTTCGATCCGACGCCCGAGGAACGCACCGATTTCGAAATGCTGTTCCTGGGCCTGGACCGCACCACCCGGCGCGCATCGTTGAGGAAAAAGGCTGAAGGCTGTTAGGCTGTAGACTGTTAGGAAATACAGTAATCCCTACCAGTCTAATAGCCTTCAGCCTAACAGCCTGCTTGGGTTCTTAGAATTTCGCCGTCAAGCCGGCGTAGACGCCGATGCGGCTGCTGGAAATCGAGGTCTGCTCCATCTGCGCGGAGCCGCCGTCGGCGTAATATACCGTCAGATGTCCGGAATTGTCGGCCAGGGCGATCCAGCGCGCCCCGGCCGTGAGATCCAGAGCAGGCGTCAACGCGAACGAGAAGGCGCCATCCACATCGAACCCGACGCCGTCCCTGCTCTCGTTGCGCAGGTTCGGCCCGTTCTGCCGCAGGTCGTCGCGCATCGTCCAGGCTCCGTCGCCATTCTGCTGAACCAGCGCGAGCAGCGCGGCGCTGCCGCTGATTGCCACACGTGGGGCAATCGGAGTCTGGAGCTGGACGCCCAGCCGCGCCGCCTGCCAGTGGAACTCGTAACGGGCATTGACGCCCTGATCGGGAAAAGGCTGGTTGACCGTCCGGTCGTTCAAAAATGTCTGGACTCCCCGTCGATCCGTCAGCCGGTCGCGGTAATCCTGGTATCCGACAAAAAGTTCGAAGCGCTGGCCCGCACGGGTGGTAGCGCGGGAAAGCCGCAGCAGATCCAGGTAAAAATTCACGTCGTAGAGTTGCGTATCGCCATCGGTCGCGGACTCCGAACGGGAGAACAGATAGTCGTTGAGGCTGAGCGGCGGCTGGAGCGAATCGGAATCGGTATTGCGGCCGTCCGACACGTTGCCGGACGCATAGCTGCCGCCCAACGCGATGGCCGGGGCCAGCTGCACGCGCCCCTTGATCAGCAGCAGCGCGCTATCGAGCCGGTCCCACTCCAGCCTGGAGCGCACCACGCCATCCTGCGTCACGCCTTGAACCTCCCATTGGCCGTAGGCGGTGGTCAGCCAGGGAGCCACCGTAAGCGTGACGAACGGTTCGCGCCCCGCCGCTGGCGCAGCGGTGGCGGCAGGCGAGGCAGTTGGATTTTGGGCATGCCCGAACGGAGCCAGCAGCAGGCCGAGGACGAGGATGGCAAAGGTGGATTTCATGGTCTTGGTCTTTAATCGTTGCTTGTTGGTTGTCAATTAAACCGCAGATTCCTCCGAACACTGTTTACTGTTCACTGTTTACTGTTTACTTCGCCGCCTCCGGCGGAACGTCATTCAGCAACGGCGCGCGGTTGGTCGAAATGCCGCGGCTCTTGAGGTGTTCCATGATCAGCTCGGCCTCCCGCGGCAAGCCGATGCTCGGCAGCATGACCGCGGGATCCGCGATGCCGACGGTCACGAAGATGATCGTTTCGGTTTGCTTCTTAGACTTGCTTTGGTGACTGAACAGGTACTTGCCGAGGATCGGAATATCGCCCAACAACGGAATCTTCACCACATGATCTTCGGTATCGGTCGTCGTCAGTCCGCCAATCACCGCGGTGCGTTCCGCGCCCAGCGAGAACACAGTATCAAGTGTCGTCTCGCTGGTTTGCGGGTAACTGGTGCCGTCGGGGGCTGTAAAGTCTGGTAGCACCCTGCGACTAAGCGTGGGTTTGATCCGCACAGTGATATTGCTGTCCGTGTTGATCGTCGGGGTCACGTCGAGGGTGATGCCGAACTTGAAGTAGGGCTGGGTCCCATCCAGCGCATAGGTCGTCGTATTGGCTTGTCCCTGCTGACCTGGCACCACCGAGCCGCGGACGTTTGGTTGGTTTACGCCGATGTGGATGTTGGCGCTCGCTTCATTGGCCACGATCAACTTGGGGTTGGAAACGATGCTAATACCGTTCTGCTGCTGCAAGGCGGAAAGTACCAACGAGAAGGCGGGCGCCGAAAGCACCGCCGTGCGGGCATCGTTAAACGTGTTGTTGATGGTGTCGGAAACGGTGGAGTTTACCGTACGACCACGATTAATGTTGTCGCTAACCGTGCGTGCGTTGCCCGGGATCTGAACGCCGTTTTGGTCGAAATTCTGCGCGGTATTGTCTGTGTTGTTGCGGATATCCGACTTGGTATCGGTGTTGATCTGGCCTTGGATGCGGTTACGCGTGTCGGTAATGTTGCGTGTAAATGGGCCGGCGGTTACCGTATAATTCTGTAGCGACTGCCAGTTGATGCCCAGGTCCTTGATAGCCTCATCGGTCAGTTCGATGAACTTGGTTTCGATGTAGACCTGCTTGCGCGGGTTATCTATGGCCTTGATAACCGTGCGCACTTCCTGCAACTGGCGGTCGGTGCCGCGGACGACCAGCGAATTACCCGCGGGAAAGCTCACCACGCTGCCGCCACCAGCGCCCAGGATGGACGTCACCACCGGCAGCACATTGCTGACCGTCGCGAAACTCAGCGGGAAGTTTTCCGAGATCATCGGTTCCGTCATGCCCGCCTGCTTCGGCCCAATGCTGTAGATCTGGGACCCCGCTGCCTTCTCGAAGAGATCCAGATTGAACTGGTTCAGAATTGAAATCAGCGCCGGCTTCCATTCGACGTTGTCGAGGTTTGCCGTAACCACCTGCCCCGCAAGGTTTGTGCCCGACACGATGATGTTGGCGCCTGAAACGCGCACAAAAAGCTTCACAACCTCTTCCAACGGCGTCTGATCGAGTTGAATCGACATCAGATTGGCGTTGGTGCTCATACGCACCCCCGCCGACGTTTCGCCGCGCTCGATGTACAGCGTATCCGTATTCGCCGCACGAACGGGCGCGGGCTCCGTCGCCACCACGACCACCGTGGTGGTGCTTGCGGAAGGCGCTCGATCGGCCGCACTCTCCGCCAACACCACGACCGATGTGGCGGGGAGTGTGGCGAGTCCGGGATTGGTCGAAGCCTCCGTCAGCGTGACGAGCGCGTTCGGCGGCGGAACCTCCTGTGGCAGCGGCGACAGCGGCGACGGGACGGCGGCACTCCATGCGGCGCAGGCCAGCCCGACCGACGCCGTCATTCCCATCCAGAAACACTTTGCGAATCGCTTCATGACGAGACTCCTTAAAATTCGTGGTCGTTAATTGTGCGTGATAGTGGCCGTCGCAGAGGCGCCGCTTCCATCTGTAAGCGTAAGCGAGTTCACCATGTTCGAGGAAACCACGGCCGCTTTGTAGACGAATGTGTCGCCGTTTCCGGAGGAGGGTGGATCGACAAGCGAGGTGTTGGCTACCTGCCAATGGTAATTTCCCGACCCTCTGCCGCCATTGGCCGTGAAGGTGACGGAATTGCCCGCCGAGATCACCGCTGTGGACGGCGAAATGGTTAGCGGTGTTCCGTGTGTCACGGTCGCGGTAGCGGTATTCCCGGCCTGGTCAACGACCGTAACCACATTGATGGAACCGCCTCCCGCGAGTTTGCTCGTGTACAGTCCGTCCTGTGAGATGGTGGCCAGGTCCGGGAACGAGACGCTCCAAGTGTAGGGCGGCTGACCACCAACAACGGTGAACTGTACCTGGTTGCCGGCGGATGTCGGAATCGTTGCCGTTGAAGGAGAAATCATGATCGAGGCGCCGCCAGCCGAGATCGTGGCGATGGCCGCATGGCCATCGATATCGTAAACAATCACGTTGTTATTGCCCAGGCGCGTGGCCTTGTAGTCGCCCTGACTGCCGCGGCCGATGATCGAGCCATTGTCGTTGTTGGCGACATGCCATGAATAGGGTGTATTACCACCGGATGCAGTGAAGACCACCTCCTGGCCGACGACGGATATGGAAGCGGCGGTGGGATTGATCGAGACGTCGGACCCCGGGCCGGTGCGCGGGTCGCTGACGTACGGGTTGTTGGCGAAGTAACTGTCGAGGTCGCTGGTATTGACGCTGGTGTCTTCGCAGGCGGGCAGCACGGCGAGCGTCAACAGCGCGGCCACGACTGATCCGAGGCGGAGGAAGGTCATTCTCTTTATTGGTTTCATCATTGTTATCCCACCTTGCTTCTTTTAGGTTATTAAGGCTGTAGGCTGTTAGGCTGTTAGGCTGTTAGGAAAAATACGTTGTTGTGCTGCATATTCGCCTCATGCCTGAAGTTTCGAGACATACAATCCCTTTCACGCGTACATCCTTCAACAATGTTTGACGGAACTGAAACCGCCGATCTTCGCATCTGCGACGTCAGTCCATAAGCTTCTTCTCTGGGAAACTTTCGCGTTGTCCGATAAATCAAGACAGCCACTTCGTCGGCCAACTCAAACGCTCTGAGTTTCGTGTGGTCGCGCACGCTTCTCTCCTAACAGTCTAACAGCCTACAGCCTAAACAACCTTGTTTTAACTGCCTCACTTACCAACACCGCCAGTCGGCGCCACCAGCGCGTCCACGTTTTCCAGCGTGACGCCTTGGGCCGTGATCTCCTGCACGCGCCAGCGATAACGCACACCGTCCATTTCAACGCCGACCCGATCGCCTGTTTCGACCATCCGTCCGTTGATCACCGCCATATACCGGGAGCGGTCATGCGTCAGGCCCTGAATTTTCAGGCGCTTGCGCGCCTCCTGCCAGCGGGATTGGACGGGGGAGACTGTGACCGCCGCCGCCGCCGCGCGGACAAGATCCGGCGCCGGACGATAACCGACCGGCCAGAATGGGTCGCGCCACTGCGTGGCAGCGGTATTCGTGCCGTCCTCCGCGGCGGCCGATGCGGGCGGCGCATTGGAAATCGCCCCGCCATCGGCCCAGGCGCCTTGGACCAGCAGCGCGAGCGCCACACAGGTGGATAGGCTGAAGGAAATACAGCGAGAAAAACGAGACAGAAAACGCGAGAACATTATTGCGAACTTTTTCATGCACGATTCTTGCTCTTCCCTACAGCCTAACAGCCTACAGCCTAAACAACCTGATTCCTCGCTCATTTGGCTTCTCCCGCCGAATTCGGGATGTTCTCGCCGGTCATGACCGGCCATTCGATGCGCACCGACAGGCCATGCACGCGCGGATCGTCGGCATGGCCGTTGATGACGATTTCGGTGATGCTCAAATACGGGTTGCTTGCTTCGAGCGCCGCGAGAAAATTCCGCACCTGCGCGTATCCCGCCGCGCCGATCACCTGGATGCCGTAGGATCGGAAGGTGCGGTTGGGCGCGCCCGCCGCGATCGGAAGCACCTGCAGCCCGATCTCCTGAATGCCGGTCAGTTTGACATCCGTCCGGCGGGCCGTCTGTTCAATGCCGTCCCTGACACTGAGCAGGTACGAACCGAGCACGGGCTTAACGATGTCGTTGGACTCGGCCGCGTTGATCTCGAACTGAAGCCTGCGATACTCGTTTCCCAACAACACCATGCCGTGGACTTCCCTGTCGGCCTTGGCAAGATTCTCCATGATCAAATCTGCATTTTTCGCATTGCGGCGCTGTCGGGCCAATAGCGGATTGATCGCCAGGCTGACGACGGCAAACACCAGGGCCGCCAGACCGATCACGACCAGGACGAGCACCTGTATGCGTTCCTTGCGTTCCTTTGGCAGTTTCATTGAAACACCTGCTCAGGAGTCAGGAGACAGAAGTCAGTAGTCAGAAGGCGGAATTCACCATTCTGAATTCTGAATTCTGAATTCTGAATTCTGTCTGTCTGTTTCATTGAAACACCCTCGGCGCGCAATGAATCACCAGTTCGAACACGCGGTCGGACTTGGCCGCACCCGCGGCCGGATCCTGCCGGAATGATCCTTCCGGAATAGTCACGCTATCGACCGCATTCGAAAAGGGCGCCTGATTTTTGAAAATCGCCTGCAACAACAGCACATTGCGGTCGGCTTGCGGCCCGCCGGTGCGGCCCGCCAGGTGCAGTTCGAACCGCCGGCAAGGCACGTTCTTGAGCCCGCCCAAAACCGCCGTTTCGGTCATGCGCAGTTCGGTTAGTTGCACGGACGTCGGACAGAGCGCCGCCAGCCGTTCGAGCCAGTCCGCCACCGGCAGACGCGTGCCCCGCCAGCCTTGAAGCTCGCCGTAAACCCCGCGGCAGACGGCCAGATCCTTGCCCATCTGCGCCGCCTCTCTTTGCCGTTCTTCCATCTTTGCCCAGCGTTCGGCCGCGTTGCGCCGTTCGTTGTAGCGGACGCGATAGCTCTGCAGGGCCGAGTATCCGACAAACAGCGCAAACACGAGCAGCGCGCCCAGCAAGATATGCAGCATCCGCTTGGGATGCATCGGCGTCACAACGCGACGCTCTTCGGGAAGCATGAGATCCACATGCAGACTCATGGCGAAGCCCTCATCACACCCAGGGCGGCGCCCATGGCGGCGGCAAACCGGCTCTCGTGCCCGGCGATATCTCCATGGATGGCGCCCGGCAGGGCCGGCAGGCATGCCAGCGGATTCCAGACGGCAATCTCCACGCCCAAGGCCCGGTGCAGTTCCGCCCGCCAGTCGCGGGACGCCGCGATTCCGCCGCACACATAAACACGTCCGATATGGCAATTTTCGCGGTGCTCGATGAAATCGCGCGAAATCAGCGCCTGACGGGTGAAGTTTTCCAAACTGGCCGCCACCGGTTTCGAGACATCGAAGGATCCGTCCATCAAAATCCCCTCGGCGGTCTCCAAATCGACCCCCAGCGTCTCGCGTACCCGCTGCGTAACGGCCGAGGCTCCGAAGTCGAAACGGCGGACCAGCACCAGTCCGCCGTGCGCGAAGACGGCCAGCAGACTGGAAGTCGAACCGAAATCCAGCACGGCCTCCGCTTCCGCGCCCGCGTTCAACCCCGGTCCCCGCTGGTAGGCGGTAAGCGCGGCCAGGCCGGATATTTCCAGCGAGCAGATCGCCGGGACGCCCACAGGGAACAACGCCGGCAGGGACTGCGCTTCGACGCTGGGCAGCGCCACCGCGAGCACGCGCGTTTCTCCGTGGCCGTGGACCATCGGGAGCAGTTCGTAGGCTATGCGGTAAACCGCATCGTCGCCGATCGCCATCATCTCGCGAATCGGCAGTTCCGCGGACTTGTCCATGCGCGCCGGCATGGTCAGCAGTTTGATGGTTGCCGCCCCGCCTGGAACCGCCAGCGCCACGTAACGGCCGCGCAAGGCTTTGGGCAGTTTGAACGGCGCCAAAGCCGGCATCGTCGCGTCCGACTTCGCCGAAGGCAGGCTCAGCGCTGGCAGAAACCCCGCCGCCACCAGCGTGATCTTGCCCTTGATGCGGCGCAAACGCACGGCCTTGACGGCCGAACTGCCCAAGTCGAGCCCCACGACATCGGCATATCGCGGTCTCCAGAATCGCAAACTGTCCGGCAGGTTCTGCATGCGTATCGCGATACTATCTCATCTGGGCGAAGCAGGGCAAGTTCTCAAAATCAGTAGCGATAATTTTCCGACTTGAACGGCCCCTCGACCGGCACGCCGAGGTATTTGGCCTGGCGGCGGGACAACCGCTCCAGCCGCACGCCGAGTTTAAGCAGGTGCAAGGTCGCCACCTGCTCGTCGAGTTTTTTCGGCAACACGTACACGCCGACCGGGTAGTTGCCCGGATTGACGAAAAGCTCGATCTGCGCCAGCACCTGGTTGGTGAAACTGCAGGACATCACGAAGCTCGGGTGCCCCGTCGCGCAGCCCAGATTCACCAGCCGCCCCTCGGCCAGCAGGATCAGCCGCTTGCCGTTGGGGAAATGGATCTCGTGAACCTGCGGCTTGATCTCCTCCCAGCGGTAGGGACGCAGCGCGGCGGTTTCGATCTCGCTGTCGAAGTGGCCGATATTGCAGACAATGGCCTCGTCCTTCATCCGGCGCATGTGCCTGGCCGTGATCACGTCGCAGCAACCGGTCGCCGTTACGAATATGTCGCCCAGCGCGCAGGCCTCGTCCATCGGCATCACGGCATAGCCTTCCATGGCGGCCTGCAGGGCGCAAATCGGATCGATCTCGGTCACGATCACCCGCGCCCCCTGCCCGCGCATGGCCTGGCAACAACCCTTGCCGACGTCGCCGTAGCCGGCCACCACCACAACCTTGCCGCCGATCATCACGTCGGTCGCTCGCATGATCCCGTCGGGCAGCGAATGGCGGCAGCCATACAGGTTGTCGAACTTGGACTTGGTCACCGAATCGTTGACGTTAAAGGCCGGGAAAAGCAGATTGCCGCGGGCGGCCATCTGCTGCAGGCGGTGCACGCCCGTGGTGGTCTCTTCGCTAACGCCGCGAATCTCTTTGACGATGCGGTGAAAGCGCCGCGGATCGCGTTTGAGGGATTTTTTGAGTTGCGCCAGGAGCACGCCTTCCTCTTCGCTTTCGGGCTTGCGATTCAGCACGCTGGCGTCGTCTTCAGCCTGATAGCCGAGGTGCACGAAAATCGTCGCATCGCCGCCGTCGTCGAGCAGCATGTTCGGACCGCGGCCCGCGCCCCAATCCAGAATGCGGTCGGTGTATTCCCAGTATTCCGCCAGCGTTTCGCCCTTGCGCGCGAAGACCGTCGTGCCCTTCACCGCCAGCGCGGCCGCGGCGTGGTCCTGGGTCGAAAAGATGTTGCAACTGGCCCAGCGCACCCGCGCGCCCAGTTTTTGCAGCGTCTCGATCAGCACCGCGGTCTGAATCGTCATGTGCAGCGAGCCGGTGATGCGCGCGCCGCGCAGCGGCTGCCGCGCTCCGTATTGCTCGCGCATCGCCATCAGTCCGGGCATCTCCTTCTCGGCCAGCTCGATCTCCTTGCGTCCAAACGCCGCCAGGTCCAGATCCTGCACCTCAAACTCGCCGCCCTTGCGGGCCTTTGCCTTTGTTTTCATAACTCTATCCTTAGATGACTGCTTGGTGTTCAGTGTTCGACATTCAAAAATTCAGGTATTCAGGAGTCAGAATTCAGAATTCAGAATAAGACGAAATTTCATGACGAGTTTGGAAAGTGAAAAAGCCCCGTCCAGTCTCGATCTTTGCCTCATTCTGAATTCTGACTCCTGAATTCTGAATACTCGCGTAATAACCAGAATTCATCATTGCTAATTATCTTTCAAGCGCCGCTGTGGTTGGCCTCGCGCACTCTGCTCAAATAGGTCAGGATGCCGCTGGCGACTCCGTTGGCCAGCGACTGGCGGTATTCTTCGTTGCGCAGGCGCCGCGACTCCTCAGGACTGCTGATAAACCCGGCCTCGACCAGCGTCGCGGGACAGCCGGTGTTGCGCAAGACCAGGTAGCGCGCACGCCGCACGCCGCGATCCTCGCCGCGGGCATAGCTCAGCAGGCCGCGATGCACCCAGTAACCGAGCACGGTGTTGGCCGCATCGTTCTGGTTGCCCAGCGCCGGCCCGCGTTCCCGCCGGCGCGCAACCTGGCGTTTTTCGCTGGTGGATAGCGCGCCCGCCGCCGGCACGATGAATGTCTCAATGCCCTGGGTGTGGCGATCCGGGGCCGAGTTGAAGTGGACGCTGACGAAGAGATCCGCATCGGCCCGCCGCGCCAGCTCGCAGCGCTGATCGAGGCCGACTTCGCGGTCGCGGTCGCGGGTCAACCGCACCTGCACCCCGCAGGCCTGCAGCCGCAAGCCGGTCCGCAGCGCCACGTCGAGCGTCAGCGCCTTCTCCTCCAGGCCGTCCTGTCCGCGCGCCCCGGGGTCCCCCCCGCCATGACCGGGATCCAAGACCACCAGCCGAGCCCCAAATCCGCTCAAAGCCGCATTGGAATCCAACAGCGGCGCAATGATCGTCGTTGCATCGTGGCGGTCCATCCACCAGCTCGAACCCCGCCGCACAAGTTCGCTGTTGAGATAGAGCGCCCAGCCGTCGCTAAACACGCGACGCGCGCCCGGCTCGAACGACAGCTGCTGGTAGGTGTTGCGCAGCACCACCCGGCCGTCGCGCCCGACCGCCGGCGCCGCGAGTTTGTAACTCGACGCCAGATCGTCCAGCCGCACCCAGTCCGGCGTCGAGGCGCGGAGCGGCAAAGCGGCCATTGCGCAGGCCAG
The DNA here is from genome assembly GCA_903925685.1 of uncultured bacterium. Classification (GTDB taxonomy): domain Bacteria; phylum Verrucomicrobiota; class Kiritimatiellia; order CAIKKV01; family CAIYGI01; genus CAIYGI01. The sequence goes on along the minus strand of CAIYGI010000289.1, from coordinate 3,037 downwards.
CCACCAGAATGTAAATTGTAGGTTCACGACTGCCGATAGTGTTGTATGATACCCGGCTGTTGTCAAGCAACCGGCGCAGACAAGAACCGGTCGGGAGGAAACGAATATGGCGGAAATCACCTTGGAAACCGCGCAACCACGCGTGCGGGATCTGTTCAACCGCGGCTTTGCCGCAATGGAACACGACAACCTCGACTATGCGATCGACATGCTCAGCCAGTGCATAGAGTTGGAACCGGCCTTCAACCGGGCGCGCCTTTTTCTGCGCGCCGCCGAGGTCAAGTTGTTCCGTTCCAAGGGGGGCGGACGCATGACGCGCATGATGGCCCAGGCCAAGAGCATGCCGCACCACAGCATGGCCGCCGGCTTGCTCGCCGCCGGCAAACCCGCGGCCGCCATGCTGAAAATCGAACAGGCGCTGCGAATCGATCCCACCGGCACGAATCACCTCAAGTTTCTCGCCCGCGCCGCCGAAGCCGCCGATCAGCCCGAGGTGGCCATCCAGGCGCTCTCCTTCCTGCGCGAACAAGATCCGTCCGATACCGCGGTGCTGGAATGGCTCGGAAAACTTTTCATCAAGGCCGGCCAGCCCCGCAACGCCCGCGAATGTTTCGAACGCCTGGCGGAACTCGATCCGCACAACAGCGCGGCCTTGAAACTGCTGAAGGACTCGATGGCGCTGGACAGCATGTCCAACGACGGCTGGAACGAAACCGCCAACACCGGCGGATCGTTCCGCAACATGATCCGCGACACTAAACAGGCCGCCGTGCTCGAACAGGAGAACAAAGCGGTCCGCAGCGAGGACGATACGGAAAACCTGATCCGCGAAAACCTCGAACGCATCCAGCGCGAACCAGGCAATATCAACTACCGTCGCGCGCTGGCCGACCTCTACATCTCCCTCAACCGTTTCGAGGAAGGCGCCGCCGCCCTGCAGTCCGCCCAGGAGGCGGCCGGCGGCCACGATCCGCAGTTGGACAACCGCATCAGCCAGGTCAAGTTGCTGCGCTTCGACCACCAGATCGAAAAGGCCCACGAGGCCGGCCAGACCGAAACCGCGGATGCGCTGGCCAAGGAAAGGCGGGAGTTTTTCTTCAAGGACCTGCAGGAACGCGTCGCGCGTTACCCGAACGACCTGCAATTGCACTTCGACTACGGCGTCGCCCTCTATGACAGGCAGCAAATCAACGAAGCCATTCAGCAGTTCCAGCTCGCCCAGCGCAACCCGCAGCGCCACGTCGCGGCGCTCTACTACATCGGCGTCTGCTTCCAGACCAAGCAGCAGTACGACCTCGCCGCCGATCAGCTCGAACGCGCGGCCAAGGAAATATCCGACATGAACGACGAGAAAAAGCAGGTTGTCTACGCCCTGGGACAGGTTTACGAGGCCATGAAGAAACCGGACAAGGCGCTCGCCGCCTACAAGCAGATTTACTCGATCGACATCGGTTACAAAGACGTCGCCCAGCGCGTCGAACGCAATTACCAGGCCGGCGCCTGAAACCTAATCCCTCCCCGAAAAACGGAACACTTTGGAACACTCTTGCGTGTGACTGACCGACTGTTCGCGGCACACTCAGTGCAGAGCGTTCAGTGTGCCGCAGTAACGTGAGGCGAGAATGCGCGCATCGGCTGTCATCAATGCGCAGCGCAACACGCGCGCCGTGGCCACCAACATGCGATCGCAGGGATCCTTATGAAATGTCGTCAGATCGTAGCTCGCAATGGCGATATCGTCTGACAAAGGCGCGACTTCGGCAAGGAGATGGCGCCGGGAGCGTCGCACCCAGTCGCGCAACTTGCCGCGCAGTTGCACATCGCCACCTGCCACCAGACGTGCGATCTCCAAGGTCGATACCGGCGAAAGCAGGATGCGCGTCTCCACATCGGCCAACACGGCGCGCGCGCGCTCGCCAAGACGTTCCGGACACTCCTGCGACCAGATCCAGACATGCGTGTCGAGCAAGACGTTCATGGATCGTCTTCCCATTCGCCGGACCAGTCGATTTGCGCCAGGTCGCCTTTCCACCGCATACGCCCGCGCAAAGCTCCGAGTTGGCGCCGACAACGATGGGAGGCCAGCGGTTCGACGCGCGCGATGGGTTGACCACGGCGCGCGACGACCAACGGTTCGCCCGTACGCCAGACTTCGTCCAGTAGCGCGACGCAGTGCGTTTTGAATTTCGACACCAACACAGTCTTCATGGCGTTCAATATGGTCCGATTAGTGGACCATGTCAACGTCAAACCGCCGCGACAATCAATCGCGGACTGGTTCGTCCAAGGACAACAACCGCATCGGTCAGCACGGCAATGACATCCACCACCATAAAACACCATTCGTTGTTGTGGATTGTTTGACGGATATTGTGGGCGCCTGATTAAAAAAAGAGGCCGGGTTGTCCGGCCTCTCGCGCAACTGTCCAAACTCCGCGTTACGGGTTGCCGCCCGGGGGAGGCATCGCGCTGCCGGGGCCGCCGGGAGGCGGTTGCCCCTGCATGCCGCCAGCCGGGGCAGGCATCGCGCGGCGGATGCCGCCGGCGACGGGAAGCGGTTGCCCCCGCATGCCGCCGGGAGGAGTACTTCCCGGGGCGCCTTCAACCGCGCCGGGCAGCGGGCGGTCCGGACTGCGGGCCGCCTGCATCAGGTCGCGGAGCTGTTCCTGCTGTTTCGCGGTCAGCGTGTTCTTGATGCGGATTGCGAGTCCGAAATGCACCAGCTTGATCTCGTTTTCGGCCTTGATCAGTTTTTCCATCAGTCCGTTGATCAGCAGCGCGGCCGCCGCGGCCCGCGCCAGCCACGGCGAAATCGCGGGACGGGCCGGTTCGGCGCGCAACAAAGTCTCAAATTGAGGCGCCTGGCGAATGTCCTGCGCCTTCAGCGCCTGGAACAGCTAGCCCAAGTTTCGCGCTTTGCGTCATAAATCATTGAAAATCAACGCCCAAATTTTCGCGGCACTACAAAGTTGCCGACCGGGCGCGATCTTCGATCTGAACGGGATGTTTCCCGATCACGGATCGGTTACGGGGCAGG
>CAIYGI010000288.1 GCA_903925685.1 uncultured bacterium | reverse complement strand
GATCAGCGCACTCCTCGCAGATTTAACCCACGCCGCTTTTTACCACCCTGAAACCGGCGCGCGTTTGATCTACGAACTCGCCTGATAAATACCAGAAAAGTGCCAACTCATTTTCCTCCGAGATCAGGAAGTGTGACGTTGGAACGTTCTTGCGGAAAGCGCCGCCAGGGCAGCGTTCTTCTCGTAGTCGCTGATGGCCTGGGACAATTCGGCGCTGTCCACGGTGAAGAGGATGTCGTCCTTCTTCAACTCGGCCCCGATGTCGACGTTGACGGAGCGGATCACGCCTGGAATCCTGGGGCTGACGTGAACGGCCGCATTCTCGTTCATCCGGATTTCGCCGGTGACGTTCACCGCCGTGGTCATCCGGCTGCGGGTCACGTTGATGGTCTTCACCATGCCTGTACGGGACCCGTCCACGGGTGTCACCAGCGAGGGGTCCAGTTTGACGACACCGACTTCGTAGCGGCACTCGGCACACTCGATCGTCGGTCCGTGGGGACAGCGCGCCTGCAGGACCTGTTCGACCGTCAACGTCCCTACGGCGAGCGGCTTCTCCTCGGCCGCGGCCTCGCGAGGCGGCGCGGCGGTCTTACTGCCACACCCGGTCACAACCATGGCAGCCGCGGTGGTCACACCTACCAACACCCAAGTATTAAGATGCTTCAACATGAGTATTCTCCTTGTGTTTGCTTCAGTTCTTCTCTGGCGTCGACAACGTGCCGCCGACCAGACGATCAAGTTCGGTCAGTGCCTGATGTACCGACACCAGGGCTTCTAGGTAATCCGCGTGGCCATCGAAAAAGGCGCGCCGTGCATCGAGAACGTCCAGGTAAGCGAACTTGCCCTGGGCGTAGCCGGACTGTACGGCATCGAAAACGGTTTGCGAGCGTGGTAGAATGTCGTTCTTGAGCGTAGTACTCCGCCTAAGCGCCGCGGTGAAGGCCCCGTATCGTTCGGCGAGGCTGGCAGCGATCTCCACCTGCGCCGCGCGGCGTTGTTGTTCCGCCTTTTCGACAAGCATGGCGGCCTCACGGATCTTGCCTTGATTGCGGTTGAACACCGGCAACGGCACGGAAAGACTTGCCACGAATGCCTGACTATCGGTATTTGAGAAGCGCCGTACACCGCCGGCGATCGTTACGTCTGGCGCGCGCGCGGCAATCTCCTGCGCCAGCAAGGCCTTGCGCTGTTCGATCTCCATCGTCCATCGCGCGAGTTCGGGGTTTGCCGACAATCGTGCTGACAGCGCCGCCATCTCAGGGACGACCGGGATGGCCTGCGTGTCGCCTTGCGCGCGCTGGAAGTGCGGGTCAACGCTTCCCCACATGGCGGCGAGGCGGACGCGGGCGGTCTTGACGTCCTGTTCAACACTGTCCATGACGGCTTTCTGTTGTCCAAGGAGAATCCGCGCCTTGTCCTCGTCCGTCGGCGATATGCGTCCGGCGCGCACCCGGGCGGCAACAGCCGTGACGAACTCCCCGGCAAGCGCCAGCGACTGGCGAGCCAGCGCAAGGCGTTCCTGGGCACCCTGCAGGGCAACGAACCGGCGCGTCGTTTCCGCACGTATGTCCAGGCGTTTTGCTTCGAAAGCGAAGCCGGCGAGTCGACGCTCGGACTCGGCAGTGTGGAGGCGCTTCCCCCGTTTGCCGCCCAGTTCCAGCGTTTGCGCGAGTTCGGCCGTGTACTCGGCCGAATCGAAACGCGCGACTTCGCCTTTGCCCCCGAAATTCTCTGCCGTCAGTGACATTTCGGGATTCGGACGCAATCCAGCCTGCGTAACGCGGCTCTCGGCGGCCCGGATGTCCAGGCGGGCGGCATGGATTTCCGGTTGTTGCGACTCCACGAGCTTCAGTGCCTCGGCGAGCGTGAGACCCTCAACGGGTGCATTCGTGAGTGCGAACACGGAGTTGGGCGGCAGCGCGCCCTGGCGCTCCTCCACCGTCACCGTGCGTGATACCACGGGTTCAGTGGCCTGGAGGGAGATGGACAAAAATAGAACCACAAACAACGGGCACGAAGGTGCCCGGAAGAAAAATGGGAGAAACATTTGAAAACAACCTTCCGACAGAAAGTTCAAGAAAGCACACGTTTAAACAGGAGGCACGGGGCCTCCCGACAGCGGGCTAGCTGTTCGTGGGCGGCGGGCGGAAGATGTCGTTAGGTAGGAGCAAGTCGCGGATCGCATCGTTCACAGCGTGAACACGCTCCGTCTTGTGGTGTTGTACTTGGATGGTGGTTGCAGTCGAAGGTGAAATTGCAGGATGGCAGTCACTGTCGCAAACCGTCGCCGAATCCGTGTGACCGCACAATTCGTTGTCGTCGTGCCAGCCAACGGTTTGCGCGGACGCGGCGGAACATAGGACCGCCAGTATCAATACGGCCCAGCGTCTCAAGTTTTGCCCGGTTGTTTTCATTAGCTATCGCTCTGACGGCAATTATTAAATACGGGATCGGTGCGGGAAGTCAAGGACTACGTTATTTCAATTATTTGCACTGTGCGGGTATTTCGGGTATAAGGAATCGCATTTAGCGGGTTTCGAGGAGGTTACTGATCAATGGCGGAAGAAATTAAAGACAACGACAAAGACGATGTTATTCGCGTTGACGGGACCGTAATCAAGGTTCTGCCGGCTACGATGTATATCGTGCGTCTGGAGAACGGGTCGGAGATCCTGGCCCATATTTCGGGTAAGATGCGCAAGCATTTCATCCGCATTACCACCGGCGACAAGGTCTCCCTGGAAATTTCGCCATACGACCTTACCAAGGGTCGCATCACCTACCGGCACAAAACAGCGTAACCGCGGCGCGCGCGGCGGGCCATGAGCGGTAGAGGCAAAGCGGCCGGCGTGGTGGCCGTGGCGGTGGCCGGGTCACGCGTGTTCGGCTTGGTTCGCGAATTGGTCATGGCTGGTTTGTTCGGCGCGGGCCGGCAATACGACGCATTCCTGGCGGCCTTCCAAATTCCCAATCTGCTGCGCGATCTTTTCGCCGAAGGCGCGCTTTCGACCTCCTTTACCACCGTTTTCACGCAAACCGCCGAAAAGGAAGGCGCGGTGCGCTCCTGGCAGCTCGCGGCGCGTTTGGTCAGCACGACGATTCTGCTGCTGTCCGGACTTTGCCTGCTGGGCATCATGCTCAGTCCGTTGATTGTCGAGCTTACCAGTCATGGCTTTCATGCCGTTCCCGGCAAGTTCGAGTTGGCGGTCGGACTGACGCGTGTGCTCTTTCCGTTCATCCTGGCGGTCTCGCTGGCGGCCGTGGCGATGGGAATATTGAACTCTCGTCACGTCTTCGGCCTGCCCGCCTCGGCATCCACGGTTTTCAACATCGTTTCCGTGGTGTTCGGAGTGGGTCTGGCTTTTTTGCTCGATCCGCAGGCCGACTGGCGTCATCCAAAGTTTGGCGACCGCGGTTTGTACGGCGTGGCGCTGGGCGTAATGCTGGGCGGACTGGCGCAGTTGGCGGTGCAGTTGCCTTCGCTCTGGCGGGAAGGATTCCGCTGGCGCTGGGAACTGGCGTGGCACGATCCTGGTTTGCGCAAGGTCTGGCAGCTGATGGCGCCGAGCGTGATGGCAGGCGCGGCGGTGCAAATTAATGTGCTGGTGAACGGCATCTTTGCGTCGGAGATTAACGGCGCGCGCTCCTGGCTGGCCTATGCCTTCCGCCTGTTCCAGTTTCCGCTGGGAGTTTTCGGCGTGGCTGTCGCCACCGTCACGCTGCCGGCCGTGGCGCGCCATTTTGCCCGCGGCGAAAGGGCTGAGTTCGGGCGCACGGTCGAGGAAGGTTTGCGGCTGGTGTTGTTTCTGACCCTGCCGGCCGCGGCGGGGCTGATCGCGCTGGCACCGGACCTGATCGGGGTGATCTATCAACGCGGGAATTTTATGGCCGCCGATACGCTCAAGACCGCCTGGGCCTTGCGCGCCTATACAGTGGGGCTGGCAGGTTACGCGGTGATCAAAGTGTTGACGCCATGTTTTTACGCCCTCGACCAGCCGAAGACCCCGTTGCGGGTGAGTCTGCTGGGTGTGGGACTCAATCTGGCGGCGAATCTGGTGCTGGTCAAGGTGCTGGGGTGGGGGCATGTGGGACTGGCGCTTTCGACCGGCATCCTGGCCACCGTGAACGGCGCGCAATTGCTGCTGGCGATGCGCCATCATGTCTCGTTCGGCAACCGCGCCGCATGGACCAGGTTTTTGGCGATAACTCTTTTCGGGACGGCGGTCTGCGGAGCGGTGGCATGGACAGGCGGCGCGGCCTTGCGGATGGTGCTGGGCGATGCTTTCACGGCGCGCGCTGTTGCATTGGGCGTGTCGGTGTCCGCCGGGGTGCTGGCCTATGTGGCGGTGGTCGGCCTGGCGCGTTTGCCGGAAATGACCCGTTTGCTGGACGCCATCCGCGGACGCCTGGGCGGCGCGCCGCGGGCGGGGTGACCTCGTTGGATGGTCCAGCGATTTATGATTGATGGAAGGCGGGGTAGCGGGCATAATCGGCCTTTTCACAAAGTCAAAACGACACGGCGGGACGGAACGCTTCCGGCGTGCGGAATTCATCGAAGGGGGAAGACGACATGGCGACGGTTAAAGGCAATATGTTGATCGGACAGAGTGGCGGTCCGACGGTGGTCATCAATCAGAGTCTCGTGGGCGCAGTGCTGGAAGCGCTGAAGCACCCCGAGATCGAAAAGATCTACGGCGCGCGGCACGGCATGAAGGGCATTCTCGAGGAGGACTTCGTTGATTTACGCCAGGAGTCGCTGGAGACTTTGGAAGCAGTGGCGATGACTCCCGCCTCGGCGCTGGGCTCGGCGCGCAAGAAACCGTCGCCGGAAGAGTGCGCGCGCGTTTTCGAAATTCTGAAGAAGTACAACATCCGCTACTACTTCTATATCGGCGGCAACGACTCGGCGGAATCGGCCAACATCGTCAACGAAAACGCCATGCAGGTCGGCTACGACCTGCGCTGCTACCACATTCCCAAGACGATCGACAACGACCTCTGCGAAAACGACCACACCCCGGGGTTCGGCAGCGCCGCGAAGTTCGTGGCCTGCGCGAGCATGGGCGACAACCTGGACAGCCGCGCGCTGCCGGGCGTCAAGATCAACGTCATCATGGGACGTCACGCCGGCTTCCTGACGGCGGCGACGGCGTTGGCCCGCGTTTATCCCGACGATGGCCCGCACCTGATCTACATGCCGGAGCGGCCGTTTGTAATCGAGCGTTTTGTCGAGGATATCGAGAAGGTGCATGCCCGGCTCGGACGCTGCATCGTGGCGGTTTCCGAGGGCATTGCCGACGAGCAGGGCCAGGCCATCGCGTCCAAGTTCAACAAGGAAGTGGATTCGCACGGCAACGCCCAGCTCAGCGGTTCCGGCGCGCTCGGCGATTTGCTGGCAGGCGAGGTCAAGGCGCGCACCAAACTCACACGTGTGCGCGCCGACACCTTTGGCTACCTGCAGCGCTCCTTCCCAGGCATCACTTCCCTTGTGGATGCCAAGGAGGCCCGCAAGGTCGGGATGCTGGCGGTCAAACATGCCGTCGCCAAAAAGCCGAACGGTTCGATTGCGATCCTCCGCAAGCCGGGCGAAAAATACCAGGCTGTCTTCAAGCGCGTTCCGCTCGCCAGCGTGGCGAAGGTGACACGCCACATGCCCGACGAGTTCATCGCCGCCGCTGGCAACGATGTCACCGATGCCTTCCTGGCGTATGCGCGTCCGCTGGCCGGGCCGCTGCCGAAAATCGGACGGTTGCAGGCCGTGCCGGCGGCTAAATCCGTCTGAGCTTTGAGGAGACATACCATGCCGGCTACGAAAGAAATCATCCCCTGCCGCCCCCCCTGGCGCGGCACGATGACGGCGCGCGAGCGCTTTAACCGGCAGATGCATTACCAGACGGTGGATCGCTGCTTCAACATGGAGTTCGGATATTGGGAAGAGAACTTTCATGAGTGGGATTTGTTCGTCAATAACGGCGTCACCACCAATGCAGAGGCCGACCTTTTTTTCAATTTCGATCGCATCGCGGCGGTCAGCTCCAATTGCTGGTTGTTTCCCTGTTTCGAGCATAAGATTGTCGAGGAAACGGCGACAACGTCGATCGTGCGGAATGGCGACGGGTTATTCGCCGAAATCCCGAAAAACGGGCACTCCACCATTCCTCATTATGTCAAGTCGTCGGTGGTCACGCCGGAGGATTGGAAACGGGTCAAGGCGGAAAGGTTGCAGAGCGATCATCCCGGCCGGCTCCCCGACATCGCCGCGCTCAAACGGCAGCACCCGCCGGCGCGGGATTATCCGCTTGGCATTCACTGCGGTTCGATGATCGGGAAAATCCGCGACATGCTGACCTTCGAGGGGCTGGCCTACGCGACCTACGATTATCCCGAGATGGTCGAGGATATGGTCGAAACATGTTGCGTGCTTGTCGAGGACAGCCTGGATCGCCTCCTGCCGCACTTGGATTTCGACTATGCCTCGGGCTGGGAGGATATTTGCTTCAAAAACGGACCGATCGTCTCGGTGGACTTTTTCAAGAACGTGGTGATGCCGCGCTACAAACGCATTCACAAGAAGCTCGCCGCGCACGGGATCGATCTTTGGTACACGGATTGCGACGGCGATGTGCGGCCGATCATGCCGTACTTTCTCGAAGGCGGCATAAATTGCCTGTTCCCGTTCGAGGTCAATGGCTGCGCGCATCCCGCGGAGTTGCTCAAGCAATACGGCAAGGAGCTGCGGATCATGGGCGGGGTGGATAAGATCCAGCTGGGCAAGAGCCCGGCCGCGATCAAGAGTTACCTTGAAACGCTGGTTCCGCTGGTCCAACGCGGGGGCTATATTCCATTCTGCGACCATCGCTGTCCGCCGAATGTCAAACCGGCAGACTACCTGTATTATCTCGACTTGAAAGAGCGGATGTTCGGGTTGAACAATGGTTTGAGATGAGCGGAACGGTTATGGTATAAGGCAAAGCGTGGACGGCGGTTGCCAGGTGGATCGACTGCCGGCGCCAGGAAAAGCGCGAATAGGGCGGAAGGTGCGACATGGTCGAGTTTAAGTTCAACCCGGGTTACAACACATTCGATTCCGACTCCTACGTGGTGCATCTGGAGAATCCGCCGCTGGACAAGCCGGCCTTGTTCCGCAGCACTTTTCCTTATGACGAGGCGCCGCGCATCGGGTTCAACCACCGTTTGACGCCCATGCGCATGCCGCGGGATATATGGGTCACCGACACAACCTTTCGCGACGGGCAGCAGGCGATGCCGCCTTACACCGTCAAGCAGATCGTGGACTTGTACAAGCTGCTGCACCGCTTGGGGGGAAAGAAAGGGCTGATCCGCCAGACCGAGTTTTTCATTTACACGAAAAAGGATCAGGATGCTCTCGATCAGTGCATGTCGCTCGGGTACCGCTGGCCCGAGGTGACGGGTTGGGTGCGCGCGCATCGCAAGGACCTGGAATTGGCCAAGCAAATGGGGCTCAAGGAAATAGGCATTCTAACCTCCGCCTCCGACTACCACATCTACTTGAAGTTGAAAAAGACCCGCCGTCAGGCGCTGCACGACTATCTGCGCATCGTCAAGGATGCGATCGACGTCGGCATCACGCCGCGCTGTCATTTCGAGGATGTGACGCGGGCCGATTACTACGGGTTCGTGGTGCCTTTTGCCCACGAGTTGATGCAGATCGCCGAGAAGAACAAGGTGCCGATCAAGATCCGGATCTGCGACACGCTTGGACTGGGCGTTCCGTATCCCGGCGTGGCCATGCCGCGCTCGGTGCCGGGCTTGATCTATGGCCTGCAATATTATGCCGGTGTACCCAGCGAGTGGCTGGAATGGCATGGGCATAACGATCTCTACCTTGTGACCGCGAACGCCGTGACGGCCTGGCTGTACGGTTGTTCGGCTGCCAACGGCACGCTGCTCGGAATCGGCGAGCGCACCGGCAATCCGCCGCTCGAGGGGCTGGTGATGAATTACCTGCAACTGCGCGGCAATGACATGGGGATCGATACGACCGTGATCACGGAAATCGCGCAGTATTTCGAAAAGGAAATGCATGTGCCGATTCCGCCTTACCAGCCCCTGGTCGGGCGTACCTTCAACACGACCCGCGCGGGAATTCACGCCGACGGGCTGCTGAAGAACGAGGAAATTTACAACGTCTTCAACACCCAGAAGATCCTCAACCGTCCCTTCGAGCTGGCTCTGACCGACAAGAGCGGCGCGGCCGGCGTGGCGCTCTGGATCCGCCAGCGTTTTCCCAAGGCCAATACGCCGGTCTCCAAGACGGATGAAGGGGTTCAGCGCATCTGCGAGTGGATCATGGCCCAGTATGATACCGGGCGCGTCACGGCCATCACGGACGAGGAAATGAGCCAGCAGGTGAAGCTCAACCTGGCCGACTGGCTGCTGAGCAACGGATATGAAGCGTGAAATTGTAATCTTCGGCCACCCCGCTCTGCGTAGACGCGCAACCGGGGTGGATTGCGTTGACGCCGCCCGCAAGCGGCTGGCCGACGACATGCTTGAGACGATGTACGAGGCCAATGGACTTGGCCTGGCAGCGCAGCAGGTTGACGAAACGCAGGCCTTGTGCGTGGTGGATGTGCCGGACGAATTGGATGTGCTGGTCCGGGATGGCCCGCGTCTGAACCCCGCCGTCGCCATGCCGTTGATCATGTTCAACCCCGAGATCGTGGCGCGGGCAGGCAGCGAAGCGCTGACCGACGAGGGCTGCCTGAGTTTCCCGAAAATGTATGCGCCGGTATTACGCGCTGGCGTGGTGACGGTGCGCTTCGTGAATTTGCGGGGCCAGGTTCAAACCTGCGAAGTTCGCGGTTTGCTGGCGCGCGCGGTCCAGCACGAGCTCGATCATTTGGCGGGCGTGTTGTTCGTGGATCACGTGGCGGCGGCGGATCGCGAGGCCCTGGATGCGCAGCTCAAGGAAATGGAGCGCTTGGGGCGGCGGAAGACAAGTCAGTAAACAGTGAACAGTAAACACTTGAGAGTACCGTCTTCTGGGGGTATGGTTACGCTGAATGCTTGCCTTGTCGAGTCTTAAGTTGAGAGAGTTTTAAGGCGAGGTCTACCCATCGATCCACGAGTTTCCGGAACCGTTTGAAGTTGGCGGTTTCGCG
>CAIYGI010000287.1 GCA_903925685.1 uncultured bacterium | reverse complement strand
TTGCGCCATAGCCTCCCGCTATTTCTCGCGGATTCACCACAATCCCACGCCCTTGCGAAATTCATCCGCCACTATATTGACATCGACAGGGCCGAAGGACTACGCTTGGTCGCATGAGTCACAAAACGGGACTCTCAAGATCTACTGAGTTAGGCTTATTAAGTGCCAGGCATGTGCGCCGACTTACGCCCAATCAGCAACTTTGGCAGCAGGGGGGGGGCACACACGACCGCATGCACAGGCGGTAACCCATGGACCGATAACGTCCAGCAGGCGACCGGCGGTCCCGCGCAACGTCGGCCGCGCACGATCCGCCGCTCCCAGGCCGGGCCAGTAAAAGCGAAGATCCTCGAACCCGGCCCGCCGCATCAGGTCGTGCAGACTGCGCCAGGTGTATTCGTGAAGATGTTCCGGCGCCGAGATCACGACCCCGCAGAACCAACGTGATCGAGCCCAGCGTGGATAGCAGGCAAGACGCGGCGGACACCGCAAGGCCAGGCATCCGCCGGGTCGCAACAGATCAAACGCCTGCCGACAGACAGCCAAGGGGTCGCGGACATGCTCTATTACGTTGAGCATCGTGACACCGTCAAAGGATGCGCAAGGTAGCCCAGCCATATCCAGGGAACCGTGGATAAGTGGAACGCCTGCGCCTAGCCGCTGTTGCGCCACCCGCAAGGCTGTACCACTGGGTTCAACACCCGTCGGATGCCAGCCCAACCTGGCAGCACTCACCATTAGACCCCCAAAGCCGGCGCCAACGTCCAGCAGGTCGCCTGGTCCTCCGTGGTAATGCGTTAAAGCCTGTGCCACCACTGGATAAATCCGGCGCCGGGAACCCTCATACATATCACAGTCGTTGGTGTCCGGCAGGTAGTCGTCGCGGTACCATTCGGCTAGCCAGTGTGCCGACGGTTGTGGCGAGATGTAGACGTGCGTGCAACTGTGGCACTGCCAGATTGGCCATTCGTGTTCATTAGCCACAAGGCGTCGCACGCCAGACAAGCAGATAGGACAGTTGGTCGGCTGCTGATCCAGAAGGGGAACCGCGGAACGTAAGAGAGACCGAACGCCAATGCGTCCTTCAGCTTGCGCCGCAAGAACATCGTTCATCGTGTTATCCTCTTTTGCCTGCTGCGCCGCGTTTTCACGTTTGCCTGTCAGCGTGCGTACAAGCACAGGTAGGCGTCAACTCTTCGTTACGGTTTGAGGCAATGGATTCCTACAGCTCCGGTCCATCTATCAGCACTTTCGACCAGGTCAATCATCGCATCCTTCGAGTCTCCGTAATCGGCTCGTCGTATTTCTACAAAACCCGCACTCCGTAGTTCTGCCGCCAGTCCTCTGAAATCCCACATCCATAAATGATGCGAGTGCCCAATCGCCTCATGCAACCAACCTGACAACGTTTTTGCACGTTTTACTTTGCCTAAAGAAGTCGCTTGAAAGAAACTAATCGTGCGGTCTTCCTCTTCACTCGCCAAATATTCTTTTGCTGCGTCCTCCAAGTCCGGGACGACTGCACGGAAAATACCTCCAGGTCTAAGCAACGAAAACGCTTTTCAAAGCGTCATACGCAAATCCTCTAAACTGAGGTGCTCCAACACGTGCGAAGAATACAAAACATCGACTGTAACCGGAGCGAACGGCAACCCCTTAACGATATCCCCATATTCGCAATTTGATGGAAAAACAGGTTGCCTAATAAATCGCCCAATAACCGGACATTTCTCCAGCCGCAATCGAGGTGAGGCGTCGAAATTACGCCACCCTTCTGGAGCACACGAACCACACCCGAATTGGACATAAAGCGATTTCATTGCCGATCCATCTTGATTGCGCGTTTAGATGAAAACAACTTCAGCGTATTATCGTCCAGTTACGGCCTGAACATGTCGAAGTTCCTTTCAGTAGATGCGACCGTTCTTCACGTAGACGTACTGCCTGAAAACGATGCCCAGCGCCAAGCGAAAAGCGTCGCGCGGCCATTGGGCCAGCGGCGAACGCGCGCGGTAATGCCGGTTGCTGCTTGTGGGATCGTGGCCGATTTCGGTGAAGGACTGCAGCCGCAGGATGTAGGGCAGATAGACGTGTTGCTTGAGAAGTGGGTGGGGGGGACGCAGCGTCAGGGAGAGGTTGGTGTTGAAAAGATGCCTGTTGATCTGCTTGAGGGCATGAAAATGGTAAAATATCAGCGGATCATTGTCGCAGTAGACCCGTCCATTGCGTAGGGTTAAGTTGTAATCGTGCACATTCCATGGCGCTACGTTCGCCCCATGGTGAATATACTCGTAGAAACCCGTGAACAACTTCGGCCACTGGTCCAGGTAGAGTTGGTCGGCGTATTTGCCATCCTCGAAACGTTCATAGCACCATTCCAAACAGCGGTCGCGCCACCATTTCAGGCAGGCAATGCCATCGCGGTCGCGACGGAAGGATAGCCAGCCGACATTGTAGAAACCGGTGTGCCGCCGGATGCGCGGTTTCCGGCGGAAGGCCGGCAGGTGATGCGCGGTAACGCTGATGGAGTGTTTTACTTCGGTGTCGAACAGCGGTTGGGGATCGGCGAAAAAGCAGAGATCGGCGTCCACATAGGTCACGACATCTGAGTCCGGACGCCGGTCGAACACGAAGAGCGGCAGGTTGGGACCGCAAGTGTAGAAATACTCGATCCGGGTCCGCGACGCCTTTACTGCCGCAAGCGCCGGATGCGCGGCCTCGAACTCCGCCAACGCGATGGGCGTGACGTGCGGGAGATTCAGGGCGCGCAACCTAGCGAAACATTCCTCATCGAAGCAGAGCGCATGCAGGTGGAACGACGGACAGTGTTCCAGCAGCGAGGCGTGCAACACACGGGCCCGGGGCAGATAGTCGATGTTGAAGTAGGTGCAGAAGTGGTGCATGGTAGACTCGCCGGACAGGTATTCAAACCGCGAAGAAACCGCGGACCGCGGTCACGATTTCATCCACCTGCGCTTCGCTGAGTTCGGGATAGACTGGCAAGCACAGGATCTCCCTTGCCGCGCGTTCACTCTCGGCCAACCCGCCGGCTCCGATGGCCACGCGCTCGCGGTAACCGTCCTGGAGGTGAATGGGTTGCGGATACAGGATGGCGGTGCCGATGCCGGCGTCGCTCAGATGGTGGCGCAGCGCGTCGCGCTGCGCCGTGCGGACGACATACTGGTGGTAGACATGCCCGCGCCCTTCAGGTTCGACCGGCAGGACCAGTGGCATGTTGGCGAATGCGGATGCATAACGGGCGGCCACGACACGGCGCCGTCCGTTCCCGGCATCCAGTTGCGGCAACTTGACCGAGAGGATTGCGGCCTGCAGTTCGTCGAGGCGCGAGTTGTAACCCGCAATTTTGCTGATGTAGCGCTCTCGCCAGCCGTACTGGTGGAGGAGTTTGATCCTATCCAGTATAGCGGGATCCGAGGAGACGATCGCGCCGCCGTCGCCCAGTGCCCCCAGATTCTTGGTCGGATAGAAACTGAACGTACCGCAGAGTCCGAACGTGCCAACCCTGGCGCCACGGTAGGTGGCGCCGTGGGCCTGGGCGCAATCCTCGATCAATGCGGCGCCATGGCGCGCGGCCAGTTCGCGAAGGGCGTCGAGGTCGGCTGCCAGGCCGTACAGATGCACAACCAGCACGGCCTTGATTTTGTGTGCCATATCGGCTCGCAAAGTGGCATCCAGCCGGGAGGGGTCCATGGTATAGGTGATCGGGTCGATGTCCACCAGCACCGGCCGGGCCCCGATCCAATCGATTGCTGAGACTGTCGCCACGGCGGTATGCGAGACTGTGGCCACGGCGTCACCTGGACCCACGCCGCAGGCGCGCAGGGCGAACTGGACGGCGTCCGTGCCGTTGGCCACGCCGATGCAACCTGCGGCACCCACGTACGTTGCGAAAGTTTCCTCGAAGCGCTTGACGTGCGGACCCAGAATGTACCAGCCGCTTTGCATCACCTCCCGCACGCAGCCGTCGATGGCGTCCTTCTGTGCGAGATAAGCAGCTTTCGGGTCGGCAGGCAGCAAGATGGTTTTCATCACAGGTAGTCCGTCATACAGGTACGATAGTAATCCAAGGTGCGCCGCAGTCCATCCTCCAGCGTAACCTGCGGTTCCCATCCCACGGTATCGCGATACAGTCCATAGTCAGAATAATAGTCGCCTATGTCGATCCGCTTGCGCTCGGCCGGGAAGGCATGGACGGTGAACCTGCCGCCGCCATTCAGTTTCACCAGAAGTTCGGCCAGCGCCAGCAGACTGATGGGTGGGGTGGCGCCGAGGTTATAGACGCTGCCGTTAACCTCATCCAGGACCGCCGCCAGCAGCAAGGCTTCGACGCAATCGTCCACGTAGTTGAAGTCCCGAAGCTGCGCGCCATCCCAAACCTCAAACGGCTGCCCTTCGAGCAAACGACGGATCCAGATCCCGACGAAGGTCTGGCGCGCGTCCTTGATGCGCATGCGCGGCCCGTAGGTGTTAGTCAGTCGCAGGGCGCAAGCGCGAATCCCGTAGACATTGTTGTACAGAATGTGATACCCCTCACCCGCCAGTTTATTGATGCCATTGACGTCCACGGGCCGCAGCGGGTGCTTTTCGTCAACGGGCAGATAATCCGGCTTGCCGTAGATCTGTCGCGTGCTGGCGAAGACGATCTTGATCCCGGGGTTGACGTGGCGACAGGCCTCCAGGATCGCCAACTGCGCGCGGCAGTTGATGTCAAGATCGGTTGCCGGTTGACGCATGGAATCCATGTGGCTAGTCTGCCCCGCCAGGTTGAACAGCACATCCTGTCCCTGGACAAGGTATTTCATGCTGTGCTCGTCGCGCACGTCGGCGATATTCAACCGCACGCGGTCGGTTATTTCCGACAGGTTTCGCTGGTTGCCACCGTATTCCGGGATCAAACTGTCCACCAGCGTGACCTTTGCGCCCAGGTCAAGCAGTCGGCGTGCCAGATTCGATCCGATAAAACCCGCCCCCCCGGTGATCAGGACGCGCTTGTTGACCATGTCAGTCTGGATCATTAGATTCTTCTCCGAACACGGATAACGGTGCCGTACTCATGCGTTATCGGTCATTTGCCAGGGGGCCGCTAGCAAAGTTCCACCATTATATACATGATCCATCAAGGAAACGAAATACTGCGCCACGGGTTCCCCGGCGATGCGTGCCCGCGCCCAGCGCACGATCCGCACGCGCAAATCCTGCGTCACCCGGCCAGCCGCCATCCGCCGGCCCAGTTCGGCCGTCAGCGCAGGCACGGAACCGGTCGTCACTGCGCATCCGCGCCACGATTCCCGCAAGAGATCGGCAGCCCCGCAGGCTTGGCTGCAGACAGCCGGCGTGCCTACGGAAAGCGCCTCGTTGACCACCGCACCCCACCCGTCGAAGGCACTGGGCAGCACGAGCACGTCACTCGCCCGCATCAAGTTCTGCGCCTCGGCGTTCGGCAGGATGCCGCGCCAGTCGAGCCTATCTGCAATGCCCAGTGTTTCCGCAAGTTGCTGAAGCGGGGTTCGTAGCGGTCCGTCACCCACGATGGCGCATCTCCAGTCGCGCCCCTGCAATTGCGCCAATGCGCGGAGCAACTTATCCACATTCTTACGCTGGACCAACTGTCCGCAATAGGCGACACGGAAGGACCCGCCCCCGGGGTTCTGCCTTTCCGGGTGATGGTGATCCGCCGGACTTGTCACGTAACAAAACGGAAACAGTAGGCGGGACGGATAACCGCACCGCGCATAGTAGTCGATGCCCAGTTGCCCCGTCGCCAACACGAACTGTAGCCGGCGCCCCCATTGCAGCCGTTCCACGGTGTATAACCAGCGCCGGAGAAAACCCTTGAACCCGCGCGGGTCTCCTGGCTCCGAGTAGAGTCCCACCCGGCGGCGGTCGGCGAGTATCTGACGCCAGGCCGCGCGACTACAGATGCCGCCCCGAGGCCCCTGCATGATGTGGATGGCCAGAGGATCGGACGCCTGAACGATACGCCGTACGCGAGCCTCATCCGTCGTTACGATCACCTCAGCCGATCCGCAGTCGGGGCGGCTGATCCCCATGCGCACCCGGTGCGGCAGCACTTCGGTATCCACAACCCACGTCATCCTTACGTCGGCACGGGCGCTCAGCGCCCGCACAAAGTCCGCTTCGTGAGGGCAGACCATGTTCTGATAGAGGAGTATCGAGTACATTGTCGTCTTGGTTGTGGGGACGGCAGGTTTCTTCAGGTGGTCTTGCATCTTCGTTCTGCGCGGCGGATCCGCCAATGCCGGTACGCTTGCCAGACTCTCTCGATCAACGGCACGTTGCCCATTATTGGCCGCAGGTGCCGGTCCGAGTAGTACCGAAGGGTGGACGGTGGAATTGTGCGATACACTTTCCGACCGGCTGAGCGACCGTCCCACGCCGCACGCCAGGCACACCGGAAGTTGTGGAAACCGAACTGTTGAATCCAATTCCAGAATTGCGGAATGGCGTAACGGTATGAATGCACCCAGGCCGAGTGCGAAGGGAAGTATTTGTAATACACACGCACGTTGTTGTAGATGCGCCGCGCAAGCCGTCGCGATTCCTCCGTATTGTCCCGCAACATGCTGTTGTGATGAACAGTGATCTCGGGCGTGTAGCGGATTTGAAAGCCCGCAGCATGGACGCGGATGGAAAAATCCAGTTCCTCGGCGCCATAGTCGCATTCCTCGTCGATCCCGCCCAGTTTCACGAATAGTTCCCGTCGCAGGGCGAAGCCAGCGCCGTGGTGATTCGCCAGCAGGAATGGCTGGTCACCGTAGGGGTTTTGCAGTTCGTCGGTGGACGGATGGACCACCCGGAATGCCAGCAGTCCTGCGTCCGGAAGAGTCCGGAACAGGATCGGGACGCGCCGCAGATACTCCGCGGCGATGGCTGTGTCGTCGTCAAGGGCGACGATAAAGGCGCGCGTAGCGATGGCATATCCCATGTTCCGTCCACCGCCGACCCCCTTGTTAATGGCATTGAACGCCACATTGATCAGGGGGTGTTGACGGACCATGTCGCGCAGGAAGTCCTGCGTGCCGTCGGTCGAGGCGTTGTCCACGACGATGATCTGGAATTCATCGTCACTGCGGCAGGCGGCCAGAAGCCGGGTCAGATTCCATTTGAGTTCGGAAAGCCGGTCGTGCGACAGGATCACGACTGAGACATCTGCCGTTGTGTTCGTTTCGACTCCCATCGTCAACCCGGATCGCGCGGGTTTTTCAACCGCACACTCCAACGCTCTGTCCTGTGCGCTGCCGGGATCGGCATTTCCGGTTGTAGCGATAGTCTTCCGCATGTGCCGCAAACGCCGCCACCGGGACCACGTTCGCTCCAACAACGGCACATTTCCAAATTCCGGCCGTAAACGTTTGTCGGCGAAGTAGCGAACCGTGGCGGCAGGGATATCCCGGTGCGCTCTAAGGCCAGCCTCGCGACCTTCCAAGGTAGACCGCCATACGCGGTTAATCCGACTTAAGCCGAAGCGTTGTTTCCAGATGAAAAATTGCGGCAGTACATGCCGCCATGTATGGCGTCTGGCCATCGACAGTGGAAAATACTGGTAGAATAGCCGCACATTGTTGAAAATCAGGCGATCCATCCGCCATTGCTCGTTGGCGGTGTCACGCGGCAGCGTGTTATGCATGACGGTGATTTCAGGCGTGTAAAGTATCTTCCATCCGGCCGCGTGAATACGGATGCATAGATCAAGTTCGTCGGCGCCGTAATCGCAGTTCTCGTCGATCCCGCCGATGCTGTCGTACACCTCCCGCCGGAAGGCAAACCCCGCCCCGTGATGGTTGGCGATGGAACACGGACGGTTGCCGTGTGGATTTTGCAGCAGGCCGGTGATCGGATGGACAACGCGGAAGGCCAGCAAACCAGTGTCCGGCGATGCCCGGAAGAGTTCAGGCACCCGCCGTATGGCTTCCGCCGTTATGCTGGTGTCGTCGTCCAGGGCCACGATGAATGGCGACGATGTTCTGACAAACCCGTCGTTCCGTCCGCCGCCGACGCCACGGTTTGTCTCGTTGAGCACCAGGATCACCGCGGGATGCCGGCCGCAAAATTCGCGCAGGAACTCACGCGTGCCGTCCGTCGAATGATTATCCACGACAATGATCTGAAACTCGGTCCCTCCCCGGCTTTCGCTCACCAGTTGGCTTAAATTTGTGCTGATCTCCGAGAGCCGGTTGTAGGACAGGATCACGATTGAAACCTGCAATATGTCGTGTTTACATTCGCTTTGCGAAAACGTTGACGAACTTACGTTCACGACACGATCCTCTGCAGTTTCCTCTTGGACCTTTTCCCCAATTCGCATGCCAGTTGTTTGGTTTTGATGTACTCCAGGTTGACGAATCTTCGGAACAACTCGGGATGAATGATGCGTATAGGAATGCCTGATAACTCGGACGCCCGCGTCTCCAGTCCAGGAAAGCAGGCTATCTTATCCTCACGCACATACAGGAATGAGTTCTGGCAATACCATGGTTCGACTTGTTCAATATTCCAGATCTGAGGCCTGACTACATCCAGCATCTTGTATCCGCGGTCAGCAAAATGCCGCCCCCAGTAGTCCGGCCACTGTTCGTTCAGATGCCCAGTACCACCTTGACCAGGAACCGCTGCGGAAAAGAATGCGACCGGTGATAACCCCGTTATGAAATCAACCAACAGTTTGGCCCTGCTTTCCGGAAGATGCTCTGCCACTTCAAGACAAATTGCCATTTCGTAACTCTGCCCGATGGGAACAACAGGGTTGCACAAATCCATGCTCGCAAAGCATTCTTCAGGGATTCTGAGTCGCTTGCGGTCAATGTAATCTCCGTCAATTCCGAGGACGTTGTTCACCCCGTTTTTACGAAAAGCGCTCAGCCAACTGCCTACGCCACATCCGATGTCGACCACATTCTGAGGCCGTATCAACTCCATAAGAATTGGCACGACTGCAAGAGCCGAAAGACTTGAGGACTCCATTTGGCATTCGAAGAATTTCTCATCGTAAATCGTGGTTGACATAGCGTGTCTCGATTGAATTCTTGTTTGCGCTGTCCGAATTGACGTTGAATAAAACCGACTATTCATCAAGAAGGTTTGGTGCACTGAACCGCAGAACATACTAAATCATGAAACGTAGACTGAATTGAAGGAAGATCATGGTTTTTTGCCGCTGCCTGCCTTGCGTTAGCGATTAACCGTTGCCTCTCAGTCGGGTCTGTAATCAATTGTTCCAACACTTCTGCGAGAAGGATTGGATCTCTGCGATCAACAACGGCGGCCCATTGTTCCTCCCTGGCATACTTGGCAATCCCTGTCGCCGCGTCTGAATATACCACCGTGGGCCGTCCACTAAACATAAAGAGATGCGCTTTGGATGAAACGCTAAGTTTGATGTCCCAAACGTCTGGGCCAAAACGCTCGGGCAAGAAAAGAATGTCTGCTCCGATAAGCACCGATACCAAGGCTGCATGTGGCGGACAAGGGGCTAAACGAACATGCCTGAAGGCGCTTGCGAGTTCAACCATTTTCGGATTCAGGTTTACCGGATAAGCGGCAACATATGGTTTGAAGCCGCGCAACGTCAACTCCTCACAAGCCTTGTCAATGTCCTCAAGCAACTGCCACCGATACTTGTCAAAGTCTCCCGTACACACGATCAGCGGTCGTGCATCGGCCACAACTCGGGATGGACTGGTCCGACGAAAACGTGTTGCATCGTCGCCGTGCATCAGGACGGTGAACTCCTTGCCGTAGCGTGTCCGGAATTCGTCCCGCATGTACGGGTTGAAAGCCAAACGGACCGTGGCGCGAGCCACCAAGAGACGCGATTCCCTAAGTACGGCTCGGCGAGCCCAGTACGATAATACCCGTACAGGGGATCGCTTAGGGTGATAGCGTTCGGCGGACCAATCATCTGTTGGGTAATACAATATTGCCGCCCGACAGAAGTCGGCGATTTGGATCGGGAGTTGAGTAAAAGCCAAACTGTAACCTTGTGCAAAAATGATCTGAGGATCGAACTTGTCCACAAATGCCTGCAACTTAGCCGACAACCGTATTTTAAATAGAAGTTCGTAAAGACCGGTATCCATTAAACATCGTTTGCCGCAAGCACGGATCCACGTCGCCAATCTTGCCCCCATTGCCGCATTTTGGCGCGGCGACGACGGGGCGGTGGGGAGTGTTTGTGGAACTTCCGCTTTCAAAAGGTAATACAAGCAACCGAACCGTCGCTCGTTTGGACCCAACTGGTAATAGTGGCCGAAGAAACCCGCGTCGCCGTTGTTGCCGCCGCTATACACCTGGGCGAGACGTTCTTTAGGCCACCCCTCGAACAGATTCCGCACCAGCAGACCGTTGTTGGACGTGTCGGCCGCATTGATGCGACCCATGGCGACCACCAGCACGCGTGGAAAGTCGGTCGCGTTCATGGATCAAACTCCCGCAGACCGTCCGTGTCTCCCTGCCGACAAGTCTTCATCTGCACCTGCCGGTAGGTATCGATTTGACGACGCACCAGGTTCGCGCGGTCGTGTCGCACCGCGGCCGTTTCGCGTGCCTGCCGCGAAAGCCGTTCGGCCTGTTCCCGGTCGCGCAAGACACGTTCCAACTGGTAGGCGCACATTGCGACATCGCCTGATGGGAAGAAGAGGCAGGTCTGGTTGTCCTGACCAAGATGGCCGGTCCCGCCGGTGAAGGCGGAAACAACGGGCGTGCCGATCCGCATGGCCTCGGCCATGGCCAGACAGTAACTCTCCACGTACGATGGCATCAAGGCGGCTCCGGCCGATTGCAGTTGCTGCACAATTTGCGCGGCTGAAAGAGAACCCAGCCATACGACCTGCTTCTCCAGGCCTTCCGCGCGAATCAGCGAGTTGATCCAGCGCACATAGCCGTCCAGACGAAGGCCGGGACGCTGGTGCGGGCCCGCAATGCGCAGGGTGATGCCGGGGAAGCGTCGTCGCAACAGGGCGATTGCGCGGACGGCAAGGTGCAACCCCTTGAAAGGCGTGGGATAGGCCGAAGTTGTGAAGACCGACGGTTGTTCCGTCCATTGCCATGGGGCGGCGCAGTCGAACTCTGTCCGCAGCGCACAATCCGCCTTGAACAGATGAGCGTCAGGATGAATGGCGCGTACCTGGGCCGCCATCCAGGGGGATTGGGCGTTGACGAAATTGTGCCCGCAAATCATTTCGCGTTCCAACACACCCCAGCGGATGAATGCGCGACGTTCGCTGTGCATCGTGCTCCGTTTCAGCAACTCCTTGATGCCGATGCAACGCAGGCGTTCGGATAGTGACAAACCACCGTAGTACACCCCGGCAATGGCCTGCTTGAGTCCCTGCATCTCCAATAGCGCCGGCGCCGTCAGCAAGCGGCGCGCCGTCAACAGTCCCCAGTAACCCTCGGTGCCCCAGACATGGACCAGATCAGGCGAAAACTGCTTGCACGCCTCCTGGATCCCGTTCACCACAGCAGCCGAAGGCAGGCCGTCGGAAGCGAGCGATTCACGCTCTGGCACCAACCATTGCTTTAACTCCCGGTAGTCCTGCCGCGTGACAACCGACACCGGACCTGATGAGAGTATCCCAAGTTCGACTTCACCGCTGGACATCAACCCGCGCGCCATGGCGTCCAGCCATGTGCCGGTACCACTTGTTGCGGTATCGCTCATGGCAATGTTGCACAACCACAACGCCCTCATGAATCATCTCCAGATACCACGGAAACCTGCCACTCCGTCCGTACTACGACCACCTAGCCTAGACATATTCCAATTGACAACACGCGAACGCCTGTCTTCGGAAGCAATCATTGGTCTCGCGATAAGAAAAGCCGTCAACATACAATCCATGGCAACTGCATTCACACCATGATCTCCAAACCATCCCGTAATACCGCGCGTCCAACCGTACTACTTACTCTATCCCTTTCTGCTGCCGTTTTTCGCGGAAAGCCACGCAGCGTGCGTCATCCAGTGCGCCGCTTTGTCGCGTTTCACGTAGGTGGAGCAGATTCCAAACAAACGCCCACAACACCAACACCTCGTTCAGCAACAAGTTTCTGGTCGGATGTATACGGCGTTGGCAGGAGTCCGCCACGTTCACGGAAAGTCGTGGGTCGCATGCGACAACAAGACGTCCTAGTAACCAGTGCAACATCCCGGGAACGCGAAAGTATTCCTGCTTTACGTAATAGCGCAGTTCGTTACGGGTTGACATGTACGCTGAGAACAGATGAACGCTACTGGACGTCCCCTCTGAATAGTGCCAGATTGGTAAATTACAACGGACAACGCGGAAGCCCGCCTTCAAAACTCTGGCTATGAAATCATTATCCTCCCCATAGAGTTTGTAGGTCTCGTCGATCAACCCGATTGCATTAAAGACATCGCGACGAATCATCATGAAACAACCAGTGATTGTCGCATCGTCAGCAAATGTTAGTTCGGAAAAGTCGACACAAGCGCGGCGCCATTCTAGCACGTCAATCCGTTTCGACTCACCCAGCACGCGATAACCGATCACGCCTATGGAAGGGTCTTCCGCCGCTACACTCATGCCGGCCTCAGCCCATCGCGGGTCGACTTGCACGTCGTTGTTAGCCAGCATGATCCAATCATCGCCCGCAACCATACCCAGCCGAATGCCGACGTTGTTTCCACCGGCCCACATTAAGTTGTCCACGTTCTCCACTACCTGTACCGTCGGAAAAGTAGCCCGCACATAGTCTGCCGTTCCATCCTGCGAGGCGTTGTCGACCAGCAAAAGTTTCAGGTTGGGATATTGAGTGCCAAGAAATGACGGCAACGCATACTCCAGATGGTGTCGCCCGTTCCAGTTAACAATGCAGACTAGGATGGATGGCTTTGCATGTCCCATGGGAACTCTCACGGAAGTTGAACGCTTAACTCAAACATACAAGACACCAATACCCATATTGCTCTGTGGGCCTTCCATGAATTCCTCGTGTCGGCTAACCGATTTGATGTCATTCCAAAAACGATTCACCTCGCAACCACTGCCACAGGTCACAATATCGTGAAAAGCGATCAATCCGCCTTTGCGGACCAGTGGCGAGTACATTTCAAAGTCCATCTTGACGCCCTGATATGTATGGTCACCGTCGATAAAGAGGAAATCAATAGTTCTGTTCCCAAGGACCTGCATTAACGCGTTGACCGAGGATGCCGCATGGGAGTCTA
This sequence comes from uncultured bacterium, assembly GCA_903925685.1. Classification (GTDB taxonomy): domain Bacteria; phylum Verrucomicrobiota; class Kiritimatiellia; order CAIKKV01; family CAIYGI01; genus CAIYGI01. The sequence goes on along the minus strand of CAIYGI010000287.1, from coordinate 9,683 downwards.
CCCGTAGGAAATCCATGCAGGTATGAGGACGATCGACAGCAAACTCGCGATACTGTCTTATGCGGCGTGCATCGTACCCTCCCCCAAACTGTCCGCCCGGCAGGTCAATACTAACGACCATCTCCAACATTGGGTTGGTGCGCACCCAGATAAACAGAGTACCGCCTTGGTTAGTCCCGATTTCGACGATCACTTTGGGATTAGTTTGCTGGACAAGTTGTGCAAGAGCGGTGATTTCCGTTATCCGCTGGACGGCGCGGAGGGAGGCATAAGGGCCTCGTCCTGCGTAGTCCCAAGTCGCCTGTACGATGCCTGCCAGATTCTGTCGTTTCCGCATCAGCGTGTGCAATTCGCGCCGCGAGAGATACCCCATGCCAGTGTATCCATGAGCCTCCGACGCAGGTTGAGGAGAACACATGTCATCGTGGGATGCGGCCTTGTCAGCCAGGCGATATCCAGTACCAGCATTTGATGCCTGCCGGTATGGGCCGTATCGATGACGATCTGGCGATCGTCGCGACTGAAACGCGGGTGCAGGTCGCAGCGGTAACCGCAGGCATTGAAGGGTGAGAGGAACCTGCCCACCTCGTGCAACTTGTCGCGTACGGCGTCGTAGATCAGGAGCCGGCGCTGGTTTTGGTCGTCGGCGTAGGTGTCCGTGAGCATGAAACGTCCATCGCGCGACCAACTCGGGTGCCCATCCCGCCACAGTTCGCCGGTGGTCAGGAGTCGCTGCCTGCCGACGCGGTCTTGCACCAGGGCGTAACCGCTTTCGATAATACACTGGACCGTGATGCGCCTTGGTACGAGTTTCCGCAGGGTGCGGTAAATGTGCACCGCCAGCGCCTTGAGCGGATGCGTGCTTTCCTGCAAGCCGGTGTAGATGCCGGCCAACTGCCGTTGCCGCAGGGCATAGATTACAAACGTACTGTCATCTCGCCAGCCCATGTGCGTGTAACTGTATTCCGCATGCCCGGGCAGGCAGTACAGGTTTCCGCCTTCTCCATCAGACGTGAAGAGGCGGGTACTGTAATTTGCGCCGGTGCCGTAACGGTGCAGGAAACCGAAGCGCGAGCCCGACGGGTTCCATACCAGATGCTCCAGCCAGTGTGCCGACCCGGCCATGGCGGGTGAAGGTTCAAATCCGGCGATGTCGGCCGTACGCAGCAACATACGCGCGGCGCCGGTTTCAAGATCGATGTCAAGAATGCCGTCATCCGGATGGACCGGCACGTTCCAACGTTCGTCCCGCAGCCCCTCGTAATGGTAGGCGCGACAAAAGTAGTGGCGCTCGAAGCGCACGCCCAGTGCCCGGCGACCGGAGGGATGCACGGCGTAGATCGCATGCGGCAATGTTCGCACGTTGCCAGAGACCGCGTCCACGATGCGCGCGACGAAGTGATCACCCTCCTGATCGTTGAAAATGACCTGCGATTGGAAATCCGGCCCCAGCCACTGCAGCATGGCACCTTGCTGCCAGTTGAAGGCTCTCGTCTTTCCCATCTCCCGCCATGTGTTGTCCCGAAGGTCGAAGAAGCCTACTGTGGCGTGGTCTGCCGCGGTAATCTCACGTCCATCGAAGCCCACGCAGTGGGCCAACAGGTAGTGGCCGTCCGCGTTGACAGGAGATTGGTTGAAGTAGCCGAAGAAATGGCTGTTGGTGGAAGGCGTGGCAAACGCCACACGTGCGAAAGGTGCCAGCACGATGGTAAACTCGTCAATCATCGTTCTGTCTGGTATCTCACCCGGCAACAGTAGAGGTTGGGCAGTACGACTAGGCGCGCCGTCTCATGCGGATGGACTATGTTCACCACCGCGTGCTTCACGCTATCATGGTTCCAGTCGTGCAGGATCAACACGGCGTTGGGGCGCAGTTTTGGCAGGTAGCAGTGCAGGTCACGCGCGACGCCCTCGTATGAGTGATCGCCGTCCACGAACAGTAGCGACAACCCGTCCGGAATGGCGGCCACCACGTCGTGCGAATAGCCGCGCACGGCCTGAATGGTTCCAGCCAACGGCGCGGTGTTCTGCTGCCAAATTGGCAAGATGTCCTTGCGTCCGTCGGAGACCGCGTCGTTCATCCAGGTGTCGATGCACCAGAGTTGGTTGCCACGGCGCTGTAGGCCAGCCGCGAGACAACAACTACTTGCACCATGGTAACTGCCAATTTCGGCGCCGGCGCTGCCGCGCGGCAGGCGCCGCGCCAACCTGTACAACGTCTGCTTCTCGTTGCGTGTCATGTGAGTGCAAATCCGATCCACATAGGACGGGTAACCGTAACCGCACAATTGTTCCAGTCTGCGTCGCAAGGTGGTCATGGCGTAGGCACCGTGGCACAGGATGCCGGCAGCGGTGATCCGCGGCAGGCGATGCGGCTCCGAGTTGAGTGCGCATGGCACCGACACGCGTCTGGTGGATGAATCTATGAAGGCATCTTGCCTGGTATCTCCTGTACAGTTGTTATTGTAGCAGGTCGGTGTGCGAAACGCGCCGACGTCAACTTGGATGTCGGGACAGGTTGACTGGTTTCCGGCCAGCGCTTCGATCAGGGCATACAGTCTGCCATTCATGCCATTAATACAGAATTCCGCGCGGGCTCGCGTTAGCAACACCTGACCCATTTGGCGGCGCAGCCCGGCGTCGCCGTGCAGGCGCCGGACGTGATCCGCGAGGCCCACTGCGTCGCCTTCGTGAAAAATCATTCCTTTGCCGTCCAGTTGGAAGGGAATCGCACCGCTGTCGGAACCCACCACCGGCAAACCGGTGGCCATGGCTTGTGCCACGACGAGAGGGAACGTGTCGGTCCATGTGGGGGTGGTGCGCGAGCCGAGCACGAAACAGTCCATGGCGCGCATTTTCACTGCGACGTCGCTCGGTGGTACGTAACCGGTCAGGTGCAACCGGTCGCGCCAACCCGCGGTTACGGACATCTGTTCCAACCTGGCCCGATCCGGACCGTCGCCGATGACCAGCAGTCGAACGTCCGGCGGCAGCAGGGGCATTGCAGCGGCGATGTCCATGATGCCCTTGTCCGCCGTGATCCTGCCGGCAAACCCCACGACGAAACCATCGAGTCCCAGTTGCGCGCGTGCCGCCCGGCGGCCAGCCTCGTCGGGACGGAATACCTCTTCGTTCACGCCGATCTGCGTCTGCACGAGTATGGGCGGACGGTACCCGTCTACGCGCATGCAGCGTTCGATGTCTGGATTGTGGCACATCGCCGCATGCGTCCCGTGTTTGGTGAGTTGCCAGACGATCCAGTTGATGACCTCGAACAGCATCTGTTTCGGGTTCAGGCGGAAAGTCATGCGCGACGGATGATCGTGCACGCCCATGGTGAAGAACAGCAACCGCGCATGGCGGGCGAAGAGGCCACGCCAAACCACGGTTTGCGCCAACTGGTAGTTGCAGTGAACCGGAAAGATGACGTCGGGCGCAAAGTCCCGCAACTCCCGAGCCAGTCCCCGCACAAGATAGATGGATGTGTTGCTCTCACTGGTCATGGCGACCGTTCGCACCTCGAAATTTCCGTTCTGTTCCGCCCGCCCTTCGAAGACTTTCTCAGGACCGCTTTCGCGATCAATCCAGCGGCGCGGAATCAGCAGACGCACCTGCAGGCCGGGATGGACCGCGGCCAGACGTCGCCAGCGTTCCTGATAGACCCGCTGGACCAAGGATTGCGAGATGACTAAGAGACGCATTGGGAATCCCAAACACTCATGCTGCCGTGCGAACAACAACGGACTCGCGACGGATGGAATCGTAGATGAAGCCGTAAATCAGGCCCAACCGCAGCAGGCGTGCCAACAAGGAGGCGATGACGACGCTGTTTAGTCCCCACCCCATGCGAACTGCGGCGAGCACGCCCAGCGTGAAGCAACCCAATGTCACATAGGTGATGACATTTTGCCGAATCAGATGTCCGGCGGCGATCAGAAGAGAATACGGCATCTCGAAACTCATAAACGGCAGGTAAAGCAACATCAGGCAGATGGGTGAGATTGCCTCAATGTACTTGGGCATCAGCAGGCGCACGGCGAACGGGACAAGAGGGCAACAAGCAGCAACGAACAACGCCATGCCGAGCGCTCCAACGATCATGGGTTTCCAGCATGTGCGCAGACCCTCGCGAAGACTGCCCGTGCGTCCGAAATGCTCCGTCAAACGCGGCGCATATACGGCCGTGATGGTCTGGGGAATCTTGTTGGTCAGTTCAAAGACCATGAGTGCGGCGCTGTACAGTCCGAGGGCACGCGTATTGAAACATTTGAGCACCAGCGAGGCTTCCACCGCAGACCATCCCAACGACATGCCGTAGCTGGCGGTGAACAGCGGAAGTCCCTCTTTGATCAGACCCAACCATTCACGCAACTTGAATCGCCAAGGCAGTCGCAGCGGCCGAAGACGATGAAGATAAACCAAACTGACAATGCCGCCCAGACTGTTGCGTAACACCAGGGCAACATAAGGAAAGAACGGAAAGAGCGGCAGAGTGGCCAATCCGACCGTGCTGCCGAGGACGCTGCTTTTGGCGGCCGTGGTGAAATCGTGGCCGGAACGGTAGGTAGCACCCAGGTAACCGCCGTAGAAGGCGCTGGCGATGGCCGCCGCCTGCACCAGCCAAGCCAGCGAGGCGCGCCAGTTCCCCGTGGTGAGCGCGGCGACGGCCAGCGCCGAAAATATGACTGTGGCGAAAAGGGCGACCGCGACATTCCAGGACTGGCAGATTTCCGCCACCGCGAGCGCCTGGTCACGGCGCCCCTGGCCGATGTGAAGCGGGTAGCGGCGCTGCAGTGCATGCCAGAGCCCAAGGTGCAGAAAGAACACATAGTTAGTGACAATTCCGAACTGCCTCAGGTAACCAAGATCGTCCGGCCCGACAAAGCGCGCCTGTACGAGTGTGCCGATCAAGCCGATGACCGTAGCCGCCAGGTTGCCCCCTACTACGCCTCCGACTACGCGCACCGTCTGCGACTGCAGCAAGCGGCGTGCACCTGCCCCGCCGAACATGTCAAAAGGACTCCACCGTGCCATCAGGAGTGTTCCTGCGGGAAACTGAACAGTCTGCCGAATAAAAACACCATCACCACTGTTTCACCTTCCCAGTAAGGGTTAACAATCCCTGCCGCGATTAGTGCGATGATACTGGTGGCGACGGCAACCGACTCCAGATTGCGTTGACGGTGCAGGCGTAAAAAAGCACGGGCCAGCATCATCAGCAACATGATGATAAAGGCTCCGCCGCCGCCAAGCAGACCGTAGAACCCCAGCATATCGAAGAACGCGGAATGTCCTCCAACCTTCGAACTGTGTCGTATGCTGCCGCTGCCGCCACTGGCCCCGAAAAACGGACTTTCGAGAAATGTCTTGTACGAAATCCCGGCCAAGAGCCATCGTGAGCCTTCTTTCTCATATTTGGCGGTGTATCCCCCTGACTGTGGGTCTTCCCACGCGTTCATGACGCGTTCATTGGCCATTGCCATGCGGTCTACCCTCTTCATCGTCCGGAAGAGTAATACGCTTGCGAACAGGATCAGGCCGACAACCAGAACATAACTGACCAACCTGCCGCGTCGCAGATAAAGAGTTGCGAGCAGCAGCGCGACCAGCAGAGAGAAAAGCAGGAGGCCCAAAGGCGTGGCGAACTGACAGAAAATACCAACGCGGCAGATAGCGGCACAACAAATCAGCAACACAATACGCAGCACTCCCCGCTCAGCGATTGCCCGCCAGACAAAGATGGGCAATAGTATCATCAGCAGAGCGTAACCGCCGGGATCGCCGAAGGACCATCCGCCATACGTTTCTTCCACGGTGGTCCGCACCTCGCCGGTGTTTGCGGTGATTGCGTTACCCGCGAAAACGGCCCACACACCTACTGCCATAATTGTCCAAACCTGAAAATTGCGGTTGCAACGTTCTTCTTGAAGGAAAGCGAGCCCGAAGAGCAATCCCAGTAACAACAGCATCGGTGCCGTCACGAAACGCCAGTCTGACTCACTTTCGCCCATTAAGAACATTTTGCAAAAAACACCAATCGCATACCAGAAAGCCAGCAGGATCAGGAGTTGGTTTCGGCGTACGTTTCGCAGCACGTTGTTAAATACCGCGGTGGCGGAATTCTCCATCATGGCAATCAGGACGGCGAATCCGGACAGCACGACCGTGCCAAGATATCCATGCACAAGAACATTCACATACTTTGTCATCAAGACGACAAACACCAGCGCCGAAAAGCGAAACGCCCAGGTGCTGTGCAGGTACTCTGCTGGTTCAGGTGGATAGAACGGCATGGCTGCCGCCCTGGGGGGCTTCGGCGAGGGCAAGGAATTAGTGGAGATTGAGGGGGGCATTTGATGCATCTGCTGTGAGCCGGAGGTCAGAGATCAAAGGTCGGTAATTGAGAATTCTGAATGTTGAATTGTGAATGATGAACGGGGAACTATCGTGGTCAATTGGGGTCAGGGCGGAATGGCGCTTAGTTAAGCAAAGTGGCAGAGGCGTCCCGCCTCTGTTCCGTTGGGATAAAGCGGCGAGACGCCGCTTCCACTTTGCCGAATTACGCCTTAACTAAGTGCCATTCGGGTCAGGGCGCGACATTCAACATTTGGAAGAGTTGCCAACATCGAGCAGTGAACAGTGAACAGTCAACGTTCAAGTCGTTCAAATCGTTAAAGGCGTTGAAGGCGTTGAAGTCGTTAGGGACATTGAACAGTGGACGTCGAATAGGGACATTTCATGCATGGTCGATGGCATCGCGAAACGAACGAAAGTCTTGGAGATGGTTTGTGATAACGTCGAAAAGAACGATCGGATCGACGCTTTCGTATTCATGGACAACCAGATTGCGGAGGCGAACCATTTTGCCGTAGGGTTGCGGGGAAGGCAATACGCCGATACCCGCGAGTTTTTCTATAGCTTCAGACGCAGTGGCGGCCGGACCGGCGTTCCGAAGCGCCAGGATTCGCTCCGCGATATCGATGACAAGTTCCACAGCGACTTGGATTGAGCGCTCGGCTATGCTGCGCTGCGCCCAATCCGCGGAAAACCGTTCAAGCGACATTCCCTGGAAATGCTGTTGAATTTTGAGCACCTGATCGTCCAAGAGGGCAAGTTTTCGCTGGATGATTCCGTTACCGATCATGCGGCACGCTCCTGACGGTATTTCAACTGGCGACGATAATGCACCATTGTCGTTTCATATTCCCGGCACGTATTAGAGTAGAAGTCGAGCCAGCGTTCCTTGTCGCGAACAAAAAGACAACGGCTTTTCAGCGCTTCAAAGCGATAGACGGAGTCAGCATGGTCCAGAAAACCCAGGTCGCAACGAATGCCTGGCGCAATTTCGTGGCAGATTTCCGAGACAGCGTTGCGCAGTTCCCAAGTTGCGGGCTGCATGCCGTTGTGGATGGCAAGATCGAGGTCACTGTGCGGCTTGATGTATCCGTCTTGCCCGCTGCCAAGCAGATAGGCGAACTGAATGGACGGGCATTTCGCATACAAAGCGTCCGCAAGCGTTTTAACCAAGAAATTTGCCAGCGCAACATTGGTATCAAGGTAGTGCTTCGATAGTGGCATGTGTGTAACTAATTTCCGCTTTCTGCTTTCCGCTTTCTGCTTTTCTTCACACTCCGTGCCGGTTGGTTATGCGGAGCGCCTGAAAAACATCCCGCAAACCGGTTTGCGTGCGCTGAATTTAAACAGTCATTATCGGCTTGCAGACGAAACCTTCTTCGTCACGGCGCAACAATGCGATCGACAAGGTCGGGCGCCAGACGGCGAAAATCATGAAGATTGAAGGTGTATATCCGGTCGGCCTTGGAATGGCGCGCACATTCAAGCAGCAATGCGTCGTATACTTTGCCGCCTCCAAATCCCCGCCCGACACAGATTGTCACCGCCCGTTCATACATCTCAGGGGTGACTGTCACCAACTGGAAATGGCGCTGAATATTGGTGGCGATGATCGCTTGCGCTTCGGAAGGCATGATCCGTGGAACCAGTGGCACCGAGGTCAACGCGGAAAACGTTTCCGGTATGCTGTGTGCTGAAATAACACCCACTTCTTTTCCGCTGGCTATGGCCTCCAGAATCGGCCGCGCCCGCTCATAATGAGGATGCTTGCGGATACAGGCCGCCACCAACACCGACGTGTCGCAAAACACCATCATCGTCGCAAGCCCAACACGTCCGCATCCCGACGACTGCGAGCCATCTCGACGGTTTGCGCCAGATCCCCAACTGCTTCCCCTTCATGCACCAGCAAGCCATTTTCTTCGACTAGATCGGCCTGCCTGGAATGGGCTCGCAGAAAGATGCCGTCAGGAACTATTTCCAAGTCCAGCCTGTCCCCAGCCACCAGATGAAACTGCCGCCGCACTAGCTGTGGCAGGACTAACCGTCCGGCACTATCGATGGGTATTGTGTTCTTCATGGCATCATTATTACCAAATGGTATTGAGAATGTCAACGTTGAATTACGAATAGGGAAGAGTTGCCCACGAATGCACACGAATCTTCACGAATAAGATGTTGTAAACCAAAGTCGTTCTATTCGTCCACGGGCATTGCCTGATGTCGGAGGTCAAGTGCACCCACTTGCTGCAGACACAGAAGTAACAATTCGGTGTTTTGCATCGTCCCAGTTGCAGGTTTTCAACATTTTGGGCATGGGGTCTTCATCCGCATCTTCGAAGTAGGTCAGGCTTTTTATCAACGTAAATAGTGAAGCATCTGCATATTTGCGTTGGTAAAACGCCAGCATTTCATCCAGCGAGTATTGATCCAATAAAAACGCCAAATCAACAAAGTCCTTCTTTGTGCCCCGGTTGGTGATCGCGGAGAGTTTCATGGCCGCTATATCCCGATAAGAGGCCAGTCGCAATTCGTCACATTCCACAGGATCATCCAGCCAAGGGTACGGATAATCCACGAAGTCCACTTTGATGCCTCGGACGGTATAAACTTGTATCATCCGACTGCGACTGGTGAGGGTGACCGTTCCATACGCCTGCATGGTCTGCTCAAGTTCAAGAGGCTCAACCGGCAGATGTCCAAAAAAATCAAGATCAACGGATTTGCGATGTCCAAGTTGCAGGGCCAAAGCCGTGCCGCCGACAAGTCGGGTCTCATCAAAGACAGGGTGCTGCTGGAACTGCCTTAAGAGTTCCAGCAGGTCGGAATCGACTGACTCAAGGTGTAGCATCGGAAGGATCTCCGGGGTACGTTGCCGATGGTGGAAAGGAAGGACAGCGCCTTGGGGTCCAGTGTGCGGAGTGTCTGGGCGACCGCGATGATCGATTCCAAGGTGAAGCGTTGCAACAGAAGCCGCCAATCTTCAAGGGTGCCGTATTCAAGGACACGGGCAACCACATATTTCCTGTGCTGTTCAAAATCGAGAGTTGCCGGATCAATATCCCAAAAAAGGTTTACCGAAAAGTCGGAAGGGGCAATGGATTTCACGATTGCAGGCATTGGAGACGGAATTGGGTTCGTTTGGTAATTTTCACACTCCGTGCCGGTCGGTTATGCGGTGCGACTGAATAACTTGAGAGTACCGTCTTCTGGGGGTATGGTTACGCTGAATGCTTGCCTTGTCGAGTCTTAAGTTGAGAGAGTTTTAAGGCGAGGTCTACCCATCGATCCACGAGTTTCCGGAACCGTTTGAAGTTGGCGGTTTCGCG
>CAIYGI010000286.1 GCA_903925685.1 uncultured bacterium | reverse complement strand
GATTACAGATTACGGCATCCCGCCGTCCGAGTCCAGCAAAAAATAATTTTATTTTTAGCCTTGCAGCCCTCGCGGGAAGGGCGTAAACCATCCGTCATGCAGGCGGCATTGAGTGATGCCTACCTGAGCAGTTACCATTTTATCGGCCATAGCCTTGGCACACTGGTCAACGCCTCTGCGATTAACTATCTGCGCGGCGACCGGACTGGTAATGCGAGTCAAGAAACCTCGCCCACACCGTGGCGCAATGCACAAATCCATGTGACCTTGCTCGATCAGGCATCTATAGCCCAGGCGGCAGGTGACGCTCTGTTGCAAAGAGGCTTTGACTCAACGGTCATGGACGCTTTAAATCCATCAGAAATTCCCCCATGGCAATCGCCACTGCCGATTCAGTTCACATGGGCTGATAATTACATGTCGTCATTCGTTTCTTTTACGACGTTTTCGAAGGCGGTCAATGTTAGACTGCAAAATAATCCGGGGGGGTGGTTTGGTCCTGCGGCGGCCCACGCATACGCAATCGATTGGTATGGCATGTCCATCGAGGATCCATTGGACGTTCTCAACCCAATGGGTTTCTCGCAAAGCTATGAATTTGACTTGTCCATTGGACTCCCAGCAACGGTATTCCCCCCATCGACTTTTCAGGCGGGCACGCTATTTCGCCAATCGTCATCGTCTCATCCACTTGCACTGGAACTAGACTTCACATTGCTACAAGTGGGCGGAATTGTTGCCGAGGCAACCATTCAGGTCGGCACAGGCATCATTACAGCGATTGGGAACGTCGCGGTAGATGTTGTCAACGCTCCACAGGTTGCAGGACAGGCCATCGCGAATGGCTTTGATATAACGGTCAATCTGGCGCAACAGGGGGCGCAAGGTATCGCGAATCTTTTCAATTCCGGCGTGTTGCAACTACAACTTACAACCGGCTTTGGTGTGTATGGACTGCACACTTCAAGTTCTCGACTGCAAACGCTAGATGGTGGTAATCCTACCAACACAGCGGCGATGGTGTGGTTGCCGGTTCAAATTCCAACGAACACTCTAATGATGGCTTTCGATTTCATGGTGTCGGGCGATACAGTTGAGGACATGATCGTTTGCGGGATCAACGATACGAATCTCCTATCGCTGTCTGCCAAAAATGTGCCGACGAATACGGTTTCTTCAAGTCGTTTTCTGGACGTGTCGGCGTGGCAGGGGCAACAAGTGGAATTGTTCTTCGGTTTGATGGGCGGGACTTCGACGAACGCCACGTTGCAGATTGATAACATCCGGTTCTACAGTTTCCAGCCGCCCGTCGCCAATTTCGTTGCCACGCCGACGAATGGTCCAGGGGCGTTGATCGTGGACTTCACAGACACGTCTTCGGGGACGATTACCAACTGGTACTGGGATTTCGGTGATGGCACAACGACCAATATGGTCGGGACAAGTGTCACGCACACCTATGCCACGCCAGGAACCAACGCGGTGAGATTGGTTGTCAGCGGGCCGACGGGAAGCGGCACCAACACGCAGGTTGTGTTAGTCACGGCCTGGACTGCTTATCAGACGTGGCAGATGCAATACTTCGGCTCCACGACAAATTCCCTGTGCGCGCCCGATGCCGATCCCGATGGCGACGGATTGAACAACTGGCAGGAATATGTAGCCGGAACCGATCCCACGAACATCAATTCGATCTTCCGGTTCACAAGCGCGGACGGCGTAGCGGGACAGGGCATGGTTGTCCGCTGGCCCAGCATAGCAAATCGGTTCTACAACCTGAGCCGGGCCACAAATTTGCTGATGGGAACAAACGCCTTTGTAATCATGCCGGGTGCAAGCAACATGTTGGCCACGCCGACGGAGAACAGTTACACCGACGCGATGCAGGGCGTCGGCCCGTACTTCTACAAGATTGACGTACATGAGTGACCAACTGGGAGGAGATTGGGGACCAGGTGAATTGCCGCCGTCGCAAGGGACGGAGGGGTGCGGAGCGTGAAGGAGGAACCAATGAAAAACATTCTTACGAGCGATAGCGCGGGCTGGGATGACATTATCGCGCGGGCCATCGTGAATGAGGAATCCTCCGCCGCCTTCTATCGGCAGGCGGCGGGGCGCATGACCGATCGCGTGACGCGCGAGGCGATCGAGGGGCTGATGCGCGACGAGATTGAGCACAAGCGCCTGATTGAGGAATTCAGGAGCGGCGCGCGCGCCTTGCCCGAGGGCAGCACCTCCGGCGGGTCGCTCGTCGAGAGTTTTGGAACGCCCGAATTCACCGCCGATCTGTCGCCGTCCGACGCTTTCCTGCTCGCCGCAAAAAAAGAAAAGCTGGCCGTCGAGTTTTACGAGAAATGGGCCGGCATGTATCCCGGCGGGCCGGAGCGCGACCTGCTCCTCGGCCTGGCCGAGGTCGAACGGCGCCACAAGCTGAAGGTGGAGGAGATGTTCACCAACGCCGCTTTCCCGGAAGCATGGTGAAAGGCGCACCGCTTTCCGACGCATCGCAGGTTTTGCTGTAGAACAGGAGTAATTCACCGCGAAAGAACGCAAGGAACGCAAAGAATTCGAGGTGACCGATGGATGACATTCAAACTCAACGCCCCCCCGCCAGACAATAAGGATATTCTTTGCGTTCTGTGCGTTCTTTTGCGGTGAATAATCTCTTACATTAAGAGCCTTTTGCAAAATGGTTTGGAGCACAGGCTTAAATGCTCCAACAAAAATAAGAATACACGTTTCGTGGACGTCCGCAAGCTAAAAAACGGTAAAATGTAGTTTTTTTTGGCAGACCCGTCCTGATGCGGGTTGCCCG
>CAIYGI010000285.1 GCA_903925685.1 uncultured bacterium | reverse complement strand
CCGCGCATCGTTCAGGAACAGGTCCGACAGAATCGAGCGAAAATCACCGGCGCGCAATTCCCGCGGGCCGCCCAGCGCGAGCACGGAACTGGCTTTGCCAGCGATAAAGCGCACGGCCATGACATTCGTCCCGGCCTTCAGCGAAACCTTAACCTTGATGTCGCCGATGGAAGGCGGGCATTGCTGGTCTTCCACCTCCTTGGCGCCCAGGATCGGCTCCCCGTTGACCCAGGCTTGAAGCCAATAGTCTCCGCCCAGCCCCAGAGTGACCTCCATCGCCGCCTTCGCCTTCAGCGGCACAAACACATACGCGGTCTTCTCGAAGGCCGCCGGATCGTGCCGTTCCCCGAAAAAGGGCTGGAAGTCGAATTGATTCCATGTGGAGACCCCCGTCCGAGCCTTCAACGTCTTACCGGCCACGACGATCGTCTCGGGGATCGTTTTTAAACGCTCGCCGCTGAGCACCGGCGCGCTCCGCTCCACCGGGGCGAAGATCGTCCATTCGGTTGGGAAAACAATGTCCCCGACTATATCTGGAATAGTCACGGCGCCGTTCTTCGTTTCACAATCCGGTCCTTGATGAGTCATGAATGATTTCCTTTCCTTGCCGTTTGTTGTCCGCCCCTGTTAGGTGCTCGTGGGTGTCATGGGCTATAACTCCAAAAACTCGGGGTAATGCCGTTTCAGCCACGCGCGATAATCCAACAGGTGCTTTTCCGTGCAAGACGGATAGGGCGGTCGACAGCGGCGGCTCGTTTTCAGGAAACCGACGCTCAATCCCAGAACGCGATCGACGGCGCTATCCTCGCACCCGGCCTCGGACATCGGCTTCAACCCGTCAATACACATCGCATCGTACTTGGCCATCCACACGTTCAGTTCGTCCCATTTCTTCTGCACCAGGAGATCGAACACCGCGAGTAGAATGCGGGGGTTCTGGTAGATGAACGAACTGCAACACCCGATCGCGCCGTAGGGGCCGAGCTTACCCCACTGGTTCTCGCCTACAAACACGTGGTACCACTGGCTCAACGCCCGGCAGCCCTCCGGCCCATTGCCCAGCGTGTGCTCGACGCTCTTCACGCCGATAATGGCCGGCACCGCTTCGTGGATCTGCCGGTGCTGATCGAGCGAAAGGACCTTTTTCGCGCGCAAGGTCTCGTAGATCGTGATGGGCATGCCTGGCACCGACGCCGCGATATCCGTGAAGAACTGGACGACGGCCGAATCCGGCACTTCCAGCCAGAACGGCAGCGCCACCTGGATCGCGTCCGCCCCCTTCTCCGCCGCATAGCGCGCGCGCTTGATCACACCCAGCGTATGCAGCGCGGTGCAGCCGATCATGACCGGCGTCGCGCCGCGCTTGCATTCCTGGATCGTTGCGTCCGTGATCGCCATGAACTCGTCATATTCCTGCGCATAAAACTCCCCCGTCGTTCCGCCGGTGTAGACGCCCGGCGCCTTGGCCGCGCAGCACCGCGCCACATCCGCCCGATAGGTCTTTTCGTCGAACGACAGATCATCCTTCCACGCCACGGGCAGCCCTGCCCACGGTCCCACGAACTGTTGCTTGGTCAGCATCGCCGCGCTCCTTGGTTCAGAATTTCGGCCGGCTCATTACCGGGCCACCCAGCCCGGAACGAACCCGACCCACTCGCCTGATGAAGGCACTACGATAGCCGCAACCTGCCCGCGTATCAACCGATTGATACTGGTTTTTTTTGATGCACAGTTTGCCCGGTAGTACACGGACGGACTGCATCCGCGCGGGTCGGATGGATTCGTTATTCCACGAGATCGGAGATTCGCGTTAGCCTGCCACGACGGGACCGAAGCTGGCCCCGGGTTGGAATTCCGCCATGAGGCGGGTCGCGCGCGCCGGCAGATATCCGGTCTCGGCCAGCGTCAGGACCTGGCGCGACAGGCGCGCGGCAAACGTCGTTAAAGCATGCCGGTAGGACGCAACGGAAGGAACCTGATAATCCAGGAACTCGTCGTACTCCGTCGTCAGGATCGACACGTCCCGAGGAATCGACTTGCCAGACGCCTGCAGATGCCCCATCACGCTCAGAACGATTCTTGGATCGGCGACGAGCAGGCCCGTCACGGGCGGGGTCGCGACCAACAACGGGCCCAAGGCGGCACGGACGCCCTCCGTCGTGCCGTCGTAATGAACGACGAGTCCCTCGGCGCCGGAATACGCGCCCGCCTCGAATACCGCCAGGAACCCTCGCTCGCCCTCCAGATCGCCGGCCAGGTCGAAGCGGGGCATCAACAGCGCCACGCGGCGATGCCCTGCGGCCAGGAACCGCCCTGCGGCATGCCGGAAGACGGCTTCGTTATGAGTATCCAGTGACGGAAGGCGAACGTCCGCATGCGCGGTACCGAAGAGGATCGTGGGCAAGCGCCGATCCATGAACCAGCGCTGCACCGCATGGTTCATCGAAAACAGGATCCAACAGGCTGCCGGTGTCTCGCACACCAGCCCGGCGAGCCGTTTCGGCGTATCCCTCGCGGTGCTGCACAGGCGCGCGTCGAATCGAATATCGAGCACGAACCCCGCGGTCTGCAAACGGTGCTGCAACTGCGTGAGAGTGTATAAGGTGGATTGCGATAAGGCATAGATCGGCCCGTGGATCAATGCGACGACCCGCATCGAGGCACTCGATCGCTGTGCGAGTTTCCGCTTCGAAACGATCCGGGTACGCCGCCCGTGCGAGATTCGGATGATGCCCTGGCGCTGGAGCACGGCCAGCGCTGGCTCCAGCGTGGTGCGGCTCACCCGCAGCAGATCGCAGAGAGGCCGCTGACCCGGCAGAACGTCACGCCACAGGCCGCGCGCAATTTCCTGGCGTAAGATATCGGCCGTCTGGACCACCAACGACCTTCGCGTAGGAATATTGATCATAGATCACACTACATAGATCAAGGGCCGATGCGACCTTGATCATGAGCGAACCTCCTAAGTTCACACTTCCTGATCTCGGAGGAAAATGAGTTGGCACTTTTCTGGTATTTATCAGGCGAGTTCGTAGATCAAACGCGCGCCGGTTTCAGGGTGGTAAAAAGCGGCGTGGGTTAAATCTGCGAGGAGTGCGCTGAT
>CAIYGI010000284.1 GCA_903925685.1 uncultured bacterium | reverse complement strand
TTACTATATCCGGGACAAGGCGAAACGGGAGGTGGATTTCCTGGTTACACAGGATAACCAACCTTGGTTCTTGGCCGAAGTGAAAAACGCGGAGACACATCTTGCGCCGGCACTGACCCTCATGCAGGTTCAGACAGGGGCTAGTTGCTTACGAACAATCATGCGTTTGCGTCTGTATTTGACATCGCACGTCCAATTGCGCCATAATCCTGGCATAACAAGCCGACCGGTTTTGACCAAGGACAGCGCCATCGGGAAACATTACCGGACGGCATTCTGGGATTGAGCGATTTTTGCTTGCAGATCGGTTAAGCGGGACAGTTTTGTCAAACTCACCGCATAATCGACCGGCACGGAGTGTGAAAATAACCAAACGAACCCAATTTTCGCGCCTTTAGCGTGTTTCGTAGTTAAACTTGGAACGAACCAAACACTCCCTCAGCGCGAGGATCTTCAAACTTAATGAAGGGCTCAACGATTTAACGGTTTTAAGGCATGAAGTTTCTGCTGATGGAGCGCTTCCAGCGGGATCTGGTTGTCAGCGTAAACACAAAGCGAGACCTGATCCCGATGCCTTGTCAAGCGAAATCCAACCCCGCGAAATCCAACCCTGATGCCTCTAGTTTCACCGCGAGTCTCTTTTGGGACGTTGAAACTGCGGCAATCGACTTTGACAAGCATCGGCGATGGATTGTCCAGCGCGTGCTTGAATATGGCCGAATTGAAGACTGGCGCGCCATTCGTGAACTGTACGGTCTGGAGGGTGTCGTTGAGGCTGCTCAACAGGCGCGTACGCTCGATCCCAAAGCGCATGCCTTCCTGTGCCTGATTTCCGGAAAACCAAAGGACTCATTCCGATGCTTCACTACGATGTCTTACACCCGGCTGCACTGGGCTTACTGAAACGGTTGATGACCGATCCGCTGCTCATTGACTTCCGGTTAGTCGGCGGCACGGCGCTGGCATTGCGTCTCGGGCACAGGACGTCGGTTGACCTCGACTTCTTCAATGACGAAGGTCGCGAGTGTGGCGACTGGTCAGACTCTTTTTCCGTGTATGGCCACACGCGACTTGAACAAGCCTCCCCGCACATTCATGTTTACGACATCGCGGGAGTCAAACTTGACGTCGTTTCGTTGAAGCACGCATGGCTGGAACCGCCGCTTGTGGAAGACGGCCTGCGCCTGGCGTCCATTCTCGATATCGCCGCAATGAAACTGGCCGCTATTACCAACCGCGGCACGATGAAAGACTTTGTCGATATGGCATTCCTTCTGGAACGTTTCAGTCTTAACGAGATGATGGACGCCTATACGAGACGCTGCCCCAATGGCATGCCTTTTCTGGTGATCAAAAGCCTCTCTTTTTTCGACGATGCCGAGAACGAACCCATGCCTCGCATGCTCATCGATCGAGATTGGGAGCAGATCAAACGCACGGTGCGTGACGCTGTCAAAAAAGCAGACTTCTGATCTCCGGATAAACGTCTTCACCGACTCACCGCTTCACCGACTCACTGATTCACCGACTCACCGCTTCCTTCATGTCCCCCTTCCCACCCAACACTCGCCTTTCCCTCTGGTACGACTGGGCCCGCACCCTCGGCGCCGCCGACCCCTCCGACTTCCAGGCCCGAGTCGCGCCCTTAACGCCCGCCCACTGGACCGAATTCTGGCCCTTCGTCATCGCCCACGGCCTCGCCCCCTGGTTCTACGCCCAATTCAGAAATCAGAATTCAGAATTCAGAATTCAGAATTCAGAATTCAACATTCAGAATTCAACATTCAACATTCAGCATTCTCAATTCCCCTCTTTTCCGACCTCCGACCTCCGACCTCTGACTTCCGTTCCTCCCTCTTCGCCGACCTCCGACCTCCGACTTCAGACCTCCGACCCTCCACCCTCCACCTCCCACCTTCCACTTGCCACCAGCGCCCCTCCCCCCACTCACCACTCACTACTCACCACTCACCACTCACCACTCACGACCCTCCTCCCCCGGCTCAAGCAACACTACCTCCACAACGCCATCGCCAACATCCGCGCCTTCCACGAACTCGCCGAGATCCTCGACCACACCAACGCCGCCGGCCTGCCCGTCATCGTCCTCAAAGGCGCCTACCTCGCCAACTGCGTCTATCCCGACCCCGCCGAGCGCGTCATGGTGGACATTGACCTCCTCGTCCATCCATCCGACCTGCCTGCCATGCAAAGCATCATGACCACCCTCGGTTACATGGCCGACGAAAACGCGGCAAACAATATCATTCACATCTCCTACCACCATGCCGAAAAAAAACACGTAGAAATTCACTATGGACTGTGGCGCAACATGCCCCTACAGGTGCTGGATGATTTTTGGAAACGTGCTACGCCCTTCCAACT
Source organism: uncultured bacterium (assembly GCA_903925685.1). Classification (GTDB taxonomy): domain Bacteria; phylum Verrucomicrobiota; class Kiritimatiellia; order CAIKKV01; family CAIYGI01; genus CAIYGI01. The sequence goes on along the minus strand of CAIYGI010000284.1, from coordinate 840 downwards.
GGAAGACCGCCCGGCGCTGGCGTTAGCGCCCACCGATGCTTTCCTATACCTGGCAATGCATGCCGCCTACCATCACCTGCTGTGGCGGAGTCTGCGTTCCCTACTGGATCTGGTGCTCCTGACCCGCACCACCTGGCGACCCGACTCCTGGACCAGAGTGCGCCAGGGAGCGATCGAGATCGGTTTCGCCGGCAAACTCCCCCGCCTGCTATATCTGGCCGAACAGCTTCTGAACTCCACCTTTCCCGGAGATCGGACCGATTTTGAAACAACACCTGTTGACCCGCAACTGCTGCGCGAGGACTGTCACCGCGCCCTAGCCACCGTGAGCAATTTCGAAATAAGTGCCACCGACGGCCGTTCCACCCAATTTGTCCACTTTGTCCGGGCCAACAACCTCTCCGAGCGTTGGGTCATGCTTCGCAGTATTCTTTTCCCACCTCCTCATACGCTCGCCCAAACTTGCGGCATTCCGAACACACCACGAGTGTGGCTGTACTATCCCGTTTACATTTTTGCACGTTTAGTCAGGTTGTTTATGCTGTTGATCGCCGTGATGCCGCCCAAACGGCGTAACGCGCGCCTGGCCGAGTTCGATGCCGAACGCGAACGCGACGCAGCCTGGGGATCGTTGACTGCACTGGAGGTCGGAGATCAGAGATCGGATAGTCTCGTCTAACGTCTTCAACGGTTTGTAACGCGTACCCGCAACGACCGCGAACACTGCATCCGCGCGGCGGTCAAGGACGTGTATCTCTATCCGCTCGTCGAGAACTTCCGACGGGAGTTGTGCGCATGATCGACTACGAACAGGCATTGGTGGTTTGCAGAACCGATCCC
>CAIYGI010000283.1 GCA_903925685.1 uncultured bacterium | reverse complement strand
GTCAATGGAACTCAGGCATTTATGGGCACTACAAACCGAAACCCACACGATATATCAGGGACTTGCGACTGAAATCGAACCGATTTTGCCCGAAACCGTTGAGTACCCGCGAAACTTGGGCTAGCCGTCAATAGTGCCTATCCCGATCGTTTTTGCTCCGCCTGCAATCAGTTTTTCCGCTTGCATATACATGAAATCCTGCACGCCTTTACCGGCCGCGCAAACCGCCATCGCATATGCGTCATGAGGTCGTAGGTCGCAGGCGCGTTTCCCGTCCTTGGTCAGCGCGAAATATTCCGGATGGCTCTTGGCGTATTCGGTCGCCGACGGCCAACCGACTTGCCCCCCATTGCCCAGCGGCGGGAAATAGTTCAGCGCGATACTAAACAAAGACACCTGCACGCGGTCGGAGTTGGCGCGCATCATCGGCGTCTTCTTGATGTCGATTTTTTCCGGCACCGCGATCTTTTTCATTGGGGTGAAAGTTGTGCTTCGCGTATCGATCTTGAGGGAGCCATCCTTGTTGAACCTGTCCCCGGTCGCAAAAAGGAAGCGCACGCCGGCATACTCACGCAGGAAGTCGCAGACGCCCTTGACCGTTCCGAGCAGCGCGAGCGACGATTTGGGATCTTTCTTGTCGTTACCGGCGATGACCAGCTCTTTGCCGACGGCCTTGGTGTAATACGTCCAGTCGTCGTGCTGTTCGACCTTGATCCCGTTCTTCTTCGCAAATTCGGTCGCGCCGAGGTAGATGCCGGGCTTGTCCGTCGCCTTCGCGCCCTCCTGCACAACTTCGATCCGGAAGCCATTCGTTTCAAAGGACGCCTGCATCAGCTTCGCGGCCGCGAAAAGCCATTTGTCAACGAGCGCCTCCTTGCCTTTGTCAGGGATCACGATCTGGTAGCCCGTCTTCCCATGCTCCGCCAGCACGAGCTCGGCGCAAGGTTTCCCGTTGTCCACCCCTGTGGTTTCAGCAAAGCCATCAACGGCACAACCCGAAAACGTCAATGCCAATAAAACTAAAATCCGTGCATTCATGTTGATTCTCCTGTGTTCTCTCTTGTTGGCAGTCTAGTGGATGGCGTAGGCGCGAACAACGAGGATCCCCTCGATCCGCAACAATGCCTGACCCGATCGAACTCGCGCGAGAACTCATCCATTGCCTCCCGGTCGAGCTCCGCGCCGTCGCTGGACACCGGGGCGATGAAGCGGACCACGCCTCCCGTTAACGCCGCGGCGAGCGATAGGTCCCCAAAACCGAGGAATCCGGGAATGTAATAGACCATGGTCGAATAATCGGACGGAGCTTCCCTATGGAAAACAAGGGAAACAGTGCTCCGCTCCAGGATGACAGGAACTGCGTTCCCGTCCATCGCCGAAAACAGCAGGGCAGCCAGACCTGCCGCCCCGAGACCACCGACCTCCATCTGCGATCCCGGGCACGACATCCTGAGATGCGAGGCAAGCAGGGCGAAATCCCTGCACCACTCGCCCATCATGGTCTTGCCGAGCCATAGGACGGCTCTGGTAAGATCGTGATACATAAGATCCTCGTTGTCGGTTTTGTTCGTTTCCCCGGTCCCCCACAGATCGACAATCAGCACGCCTTTCCCGGCGGCAAGCGCTTCAGCCAGGATCTTTGAGTCCGCCAGTTTCTCCTTCGAACCAGGGGCCGCCAAGATCACATATCCATTGCTTTTGGAAAACGGCTTCCTACTGATCACAGGGAGCATCCTGCCGCATTCCGACTCAATGGCAATACGATCCCAGCCGTCCTTGGACGAATAACGACAGAGGACAATAAGCAGGTGCGTTTGCTGCCTGCGGTGGTGTGCGGGGGGGCGTCGGGCGGTGGGGCAGTAGGGCGGGTTGGCGGTTGGCTGGACCTATGTACGGCGCTTGGCAGGTGACGTCATTGGCGGCGCCGGCGTGATCGTCCGGCAGGATGCCAGGAAGGCAATGAGCGCCGCATGCGCCTGATTGCAGTCTTCCCGCAAGTCGCACGTTTTCGCGAGTGCTGCGAATGGCCTGACCCAACTGGCTGGTGGTGGCGGAACGTCGGCCGGAATGGAATGGGTTTCGCGGTGACCGAAGGTGCGTTGAAGAGCGTCCAGTGTGCGTGCATGGTCGAGGCGGTCGTCATGAATTAGCAGGAGCATGTCCGCCAGATCGCGCACGCGAGAGTTCTCCCGCTTGTCGCGTGGCCGGGTGTAAGCGTGGTACTTTTCGGCGAACTGTTGTTCGCGTGGAATGACAGGGAAGGCCGCGTCAGAAATCCCGGCGAACTGCAACCAGTCGCGTCCATGGACGGTTTCCATGGGATCCAACACGGCATCGCCAACGCCGATATCAAGGTGGAACCGGGTGAATAGGCGGCCGTCCATGCGGGTCTCGACGGGAAAACGTTCCCCGCCATAGGGCGCGCCATCCAGGTCCATGATGGATTCGCCGACCAGGAAAACGAAACAGTCGCCGAGGTCGAGTGCCGCGGCGTCCTGAATCATCTCCAGAATCCGACGGTTCCGCGCCTTCTCGTTTCCTGCGATTGATCGCCGGAACGTGAGGTCAATATCGCGGGTGGTTCGGGCGGTCGTAAGACGGAGTTCCATGGCGTACCCGCCCTTGAGCGCCCAGGGTGCGGCGGGCGAATTGAACAAGCGGCAAAGGAAACGGTCGAAAGCGATCTGTCGGCGCAAGCGCTGAATGTCCACCTTTTCAGTACGGGAAAGGATCATCAGGCGGGACTCCAATGCCTGGCGAAACGCCGTGTCCGAGGAGTATTGGGCGGGGCGGCTCATGACCGGGTGCCTCTCAGGAGCGATTCGATTGCCGAGCGGTCGGGATGGCGTTTGAGACCGGCGCGTGTGATCAGTCCCCGTGACATGGCTTGCCGCAGCGCCTGGCGCAGGTGGTCGTTGGATTCGGAACCGTCCCGAAGCAGGTCCGCAATGGCGCGCAGGGGGTGTACCAGGCGGAACCCCTGCCGTTGTTCGATGTCGTCATCTGGAAGATCGGCCCAGTGAAGACGGAGGATTGAGGGCAGAGTGGAGTTGCGCCGGAATTTGAGCGGAACAGTCAGGTGCAGTTTGGCTGGATTGAGGTCGGAGAGTTCATGGATGCTCAGCGCTGTCTGATGGGAGAAGACGCCCTGCGGTTGTTCCTGGCGGTTGCGGGACCAGAGTGACCAGAGAACGTACTGACCTTCCGGCGAGACTGGGAAACGAGCCAGACGATAGATGCCGCAGTGCTCCCTGATCCATGCGCCGGTTCCGACGTGGTAGCAGTGAGTCCGCGCTGCATAACCGACGGACAGGGCCTGTTTCGTGGTGAAAAAGCCCTGTTGACCGAATGCCACGGCGTAGAGTCTGTCTTGTGGAATATTCATAACGCTGACACAATACTTACAACTTTTGTCAGTATTGTGCAACGCGAAAAATGACTGCGTCCACTACAAAAAGAGGGCGGAGGTCAGCGGTCAGAGGTCAGCGACATCGGCGTCGGCTTTGAGGGCGACACGCCGGAGTTGTAGTCGCTGGCGGCGGATAGGTGGCCGGAGGTGCCTTTGTCTTGCTTGCGGTTCATTTGGAGGAATACTCCACGATTTCCTTTTTAAGGGCTGGCCCGAATGGCGTCCAGGTTCGGGCGGACGGGAACGGGGCCTCACGTCGCCGCATCGTCCCAACTGGGTAGGCGGACGTGTTGGTCCGAGCCGGGTAGTTTGCCGTTCATTGTTCTCGCGCTTTCCATATCGGGTCGTTCCCAACTGCATTGCTTGTCGCAATGAAACAACCCCAAAATCTTGTGGATCGGCTTCTCGCTGCTGTGGAAAATTAACACCACGGCTCTGTTCTGGGAACTTGAAAGGACGGGTCAGTGGGTGGGGCTGGGCCGGAAGGGGTGAATGACTGCTATCGCATACCCACCCTTTAAGGGACGCAAAGTCCCCTGCCCATCGATTGTGCGCTTTCTGTGTGCTTTGTGACCTCGAAAAGCACACAGTCGGCCAAGCGAAGAAAAACGGACGCAAGCGCAAAACGAGAAAAGGCCGTGTTCATGAAACCCGCATTAATAAAGGGCAGAGTGCTTATTTGAGGCTATGAAAAGAGGCTTGCCCGGGGCGGGAGTCGGACCCGCACACCCTTTCGGATAGGGGATTTTAAGTCCCCTGCGTCTGCCATTTCGCCACCCGGGCGGTGGAGGGACATAATGCGGCTAAGATGGCGTGATTGACAAGCCCCCAGGCGGAGGGTAGAACAAGCCGTAAAATAATCAGGAGTCCAACACCATGCCAACGCCATCGATCCCCCGTTGTGAACTTCACGCCTGGCGCGCGGTCGAAGCCCATGCCCGCGAAATGCGGCATGTGCATTTGCGCGATATCTTCCGCTCCGACCCCGCCCGCGGTCAGCGCATGACGCAGGAAACCTGCGGACTGTACCTGGACTATTCCAAGAACAACGTCACCGGGGAGTCGCTGAGCCGATTGCGCGACCTGGCGGAAGCCTGCGATCTGCGCACGTCCATCCAGGACATGCTCAATGGCCGGAAAATCAATGTCACGGAAAACCGCGCCGTGTTGCACACGGCCTTGCGCAACCGTTCCAACCGTCCGATCATCGTTGACGGTCGGGATGTCATGCCCGAGATTAATGCCGTGCTCGAACAAATGGCCTCTTTTTCGCGGCAAGTGCGCGATGGGACCTGGAAGGGGTTTACCGGACGCCCGATCAGGAACATCGTCAATATCGGCATCGGCGGTTCGGACCTGGGCCCCATGATGGCCTGCGAAGCACTGAAAGCCTATAGCGACCGCCGTCTGACAGTGCGCTTTGTGTCGAACGTGGACGCCACCCAGTTCGTCGAGCAGACACGCGACCTCGATCCCGCCGAGACGCTTTTCATCGTGGCTTCCAAGACTTTCACCACCCAGGAAACCATGACCAACGCACGGAGCGCGCGCGCCTGGATGCTTGATGCATTGAAAGACCCGGCTTCTGTTGCAAGGCACTTCGTTGCGGTTTCAACCAACACCGCGGAGGTCGTCGGTTTCGGCATCGACCCGGCCAACATGTTCGGTTTCTGGGACTGGGTCGGCGGCCGCTATTCGCTCTGCTCCGCCATCGGCCTGCCGCTGATGATCGCCATCGGTCCGGAGTCCTTCGTCCAAATGCTGGAAGGCTGCCACGCCATGGACCAACACTTCGCCACGGCGCCGTTCGAACTCAACCTGCCAGTAACGCTGGGACTGATCGGAGTCTGGTATAACAACTTCTTCGACGCTCAAAGCCAGGCCATTCTGCCGTACGATCAATACCTCAGCCGTTTTGCGGCCTACTTCCAGCAAGGCGACATGGAGAGCAACGGCAAGAGCGTCGACCGCGCAGGGCGGCCGGTGCGCTGGCAAACCGGGCCGGTACTCTGGGGCGAGCCGGGCACCAACGGCCAGCACGCCTTCTATCAGCTCCTGCACCAGGGCACGAAACTGATTCCCTGCGACTTCATCGGCTTTTGCCGCTCGCACAATCCGCTCGACAGCCACCATGACATCTTAATGGCCAACTTCTTCGCCCAGACCGAGGCGCTGGCCTTCGGCAAGACCGCGCAGGCCGTCGCCGCCGAGGGAACGGACCAGGCGCTCTTGCCATTCCTTGTCTTCGAAGGCAACCGTCCAACCAACACGCTGCTGGCCGACGAACTGACGCCTTACACATTGGGCGCCTTGATCGCACTCTACGAACACAAGATCTTCACGCAAGGCATCATCTGGGACATCTACTCCTTCGACCAGTGGGGCGTGCAACTAGGCAAGGTTCTCGCCGGCCGCGTGCTCCAGGAGCTGCAAGCCCCGTCCTCCCCCGCCCTGCAACACGACAGTTCCACCAACGCCCTGATCGCCCGCTACCGCGCGCGGCGGTAGGGAGCGGCAACTGCGGCTACGCAGGTGGAGGTGGCGAAAGCCTGAAATCGGAATTATTGCGTCAATGCCCAATTGACCTCATCCCTGCATTCTGTTAACTTCAATCGTGTTTGAAACTTTACGGTTTTTGAATCGTGCATCAATCATAAGATGTTGTCGCGCGCGAGACCGCACCGCTACTGGCTATCAACGACAACCACCCCAAAACGATCGTCACCCTGGACCGCACACATGGGGACAGCGTGAACGGCATCACCGTCAACTCGCTTCTCGATTTCCTCTCAGCAGCGAACAGTGAGTAGTGGGCAGTGATATTTTCCATCCGCGCCGCTGGGTAAATTTTGGTCCGCATCGGAATTCAGACCTGCGGAGAACGGCGACTGCCCCGACGCAACCGCTCACTGTGGACCCCGACCACCGATCGGTATCCGCTTCATGCAGCAGGTAGATACCCTGAAGCACGCAAATAATGACCGACAGCATCCACCAGCGTGACGGCCTCCTGCACGTCTTGCTCGGCGTCGGTTCCTGTCACGCTCACATCGAATTCATAGTCCCCAATCTGTCTTTCTCGAAACAAGCGGGCAGTTTTTGCGCCAAACTCAACCGGGAGTATCCCGGTTTTGATGAAGCGTTCGCTGAACACCGCGATGGCACCGCTATGAGTGGAACATGTCACGCCTTTCGTCAGGAGGGCGGATTCCATCGCGTAGAAGGCAGCGTAGTAGGCGCGCGAAGCGGCAAAGTCGAAATCGGAGTCGTCAAGGTGTCGCTGAGCCGCCTTTAACGCCCGACGCGCCTTGTTCATCATGCCCTGCAATTGGTCCTGTAATGCCGGATCCACGCTCATACCGCAACGCCTTCGCGGGCCACATTGATCAACAGCGGACTGTATTTCCGTCTTGCGCGATCCTCCTCGGCGATCGGAAAGGCCGACAAGACCGCCCCGTGGTCTAGTAATGCTTTTCCCGCGACCGCGTCAATGCCGCGGACAACATTCCTGTCCACCTTGTCCACGACCACCAGTAGATCGTAGTCAGACTCGGATGTGGCGTCGCCCCGAGCCCGTGACCCAAAGAGAAGGACCTGTCTCAGATGAGTTCCCAAGGCACGCTTGACCGAAGCCTTGAAGAAGCGCAGGACAGGATCGTTTTGGACGGTTGATTTCATTCGCAGCAGTATGGGATATAAACGATGCGGAATCAAGCACCGCAACAGCACCTCTTCCATCCGCGCCGCTGGGTGTAATTTGGTCCGAATCGGAATTCGGACCTACGGAGAACGGCGACTTCCCCGACGCAACCGCTCCCGATGGATCCCGACCCCGATAACGAAAAGGCCCCCGCCCAAAAAGGGCGAAGGCCGGTTGGTCGCGTTGCGCAACACAACGTTTCGTGGAAACCTTAATTAAAGACTCCGGTAGACCCGTTGTAAACGGTATTCGACAAAACTGTGCCGTTGATCCACTCGGTATGGCCATCAACGCACAAGATATTTCCGCCAGCGTTCTTGTGGTTGCCACCGAAGCCATTGGCCGACCACGTAGGCAATACACCGCCATTGTTGTCGCAGGCGATAACCTGCTGGCTGGCGTTGCTGATGGACTCGGTAAGCCCGGAAACATAACTATAGGAAAGATCCGTCAAAACCGCAAACAGCGAGACGGCGTGCTTCGGAAGATCGTTCGTCGCGCTCGGGCACATAAACGACTTCCAGTTTTGGTCCCCTACGTACACGCTAATACCGCTGAGATTATTTCCATTCCCTGCGCCCCAAGCACCACCCGGCGGGAACGCCTCGTTGTGATCGGCGGAGTACATTCTCAACGAGAGCCCAATCTGTTTCAGGTTGTTCGCGCAGACCACGCGGCGTCCGCGTTCGCGCACCGACCCGATCGCAGGCAGCAGCAATCCGGCCAGAATGCCAATGATGGCGATCACAACCAGCAACTCAATCAAAGTAAAGCCACGAGCCTTCAAACGACGCAACATTTTGTTCATGCCCGCTCCTTGTTTTGTTTTTCCGAGGCCACCGCAACGCGCGGAATTGACCACCATCAATGAACTTCATTATGAACTAAATCGAAGCCATGTCAACATCCAATCCAGGTTGTGTCCAATCCAGGTTGAGTCCTGCCTCTTCCCCTGTTAGAATAGGCCACGATGATTGATGCAGTTTCCATGAGAAAGGCGTTGCCAGGTTGCCGGGTGGTAATCGCGGCGGTCTTTATGGCTTTGCTGGCCGGTTGCGGACGCTCCACCGCGGAAAAAGTGGATCGCGCCGTCAACGACCTGCGGGCCGGTCGCGCCGCGTCCGCCGGGCGGCAATTGGAACGGATCGTGGCGCGAACGCCAAACCAGGCGGACGCCTGGGCCAATCTGGGCATCGCGCGTCTCAACTTGGGACGCACCAACGACGCGCTGACGGCCTTCGCCCAGGCGGCCAGTCTGGCTCCGAACGATCCGCGACCGCTGGAGTTCATCGCCGATGCGCATGCCCGCCGCGGCCGCTGGGGCGAGGCACGGGCGGTCCTTGCCACGGCCGAGCGGCGCGACCCGCGTTCCCCGCGCCTGCTCACCGCCCTGGCGCTCGCCGAATGGCATGCCGGCGCGCCCGCCGCCAGCCGCGTGCATCTCGATCGCGCCGTCACTTTGTCGCCCAGCTACGCTCCCGCGCTTTTCGCCATGGCCGTCGTCCAACGCGACGCCTTCCACGACGAGAGCGCGGCGCGCCTCTGGTTCGAGCGCTTCCTGACCGCCGCGCCCGGCGACCCGCACGCCGTGGATGCGCGGCGCTGGCTTTTCGCCGCACCGGGACGCTTGCGCCCTTCGGCCGAAAAGGACACAAACGACGACGGCGTAAACTCGGCCGCCGCGCTCTGGAAAACCGCTTCGGCCGCCGAGAAAGAGGATCCCGACAGCGACGCCGCGGTCCTGGCCTGGCGCGAGTTTCTGACCCGCTGCCCCAGCGACCGGCGCGCCGCCGAAGCCCGCGCCAAACTGGTGCGCATCGCCAACACGGCTTACAACTCCGGCATTCGCGCCCAGCAGTCCGGCCGCCCGGCGGACGCTATTCCGTATTACCTGCGCGCCGTGCAGTGCCGTCCCGAAATGGCCACGGCGCACTATAATCTCGGCCTTGCCTATCGCGAAACGGGCGACGCCGTCCACGCCCAGGAGGCTTTCGCCGCGGCCGTCAAGGCCAAGCCCGATCTGGCCGCCGCGCATTATATGCGGGGGATCACCATGCGCGACCTTGGCCAGACCAATGACACGCTGCAGGCCTTCGCCGAAACGCTGCGCGCCGACCCCAACTACGCCGACGCCCATTTTGCGCTGGCGCTTATCTATGCCCCCCGCCCGGAAGAACGCCTGCTTGCCCGCCGCCATTTTTTACGTTATCTGGAACTGAGTCCGGAAAGCCCGTCGGCCGGCGATATACACCGCTGGCTGACGGAACATCCATAGAGGGTAAAAAATGAACATGTCAACATGGCTCGCGCAAATTAATCCGCTGGATGCCTGTGGCGTGCTGATCGTCATCATCTGCACCTTGATCGGATTAAAACGGGGCTTTTCCGCGGAATTGTCCGGTTCCCTGGCGATTCTCGGCGCCATTGCGGCCGTGTTTATTCTCGTGGACCCGGTCGCCGACTGGATTGTGGCGCGTACGCAATGGAGTCAAAGCCAGGGTTATATCGCCGCTTTGTTTATTACCTTCGTGGTCGTCCTGATGGTCGTGGCGTTGGTGTATTCCATTCTTACGCATACCGTGAAAGTCAGTTTTATTGCCCCCATCGAATTGATCGGCGGGGCCGTGGTCGGCGGACTGCGCGCCACCGCACTGGTGTTCGTCGTCGTGTTTCTCTGTCAAATGGCGCCTTACCCCAAGGTAAACGCCTGGTTCGGTCCGCCATCGTATCTGGGCGTGTTCGTTCAGGAGCATCAGGCTCGCGTCGCGGAAACTATTGTCAGGGAAGCGCAAGGCACCCGTGAAACGATCCAGCAGCGCCGGGTGACCCACGAAAAGAAACGAGAATTGTGACACTGCATGCTCGCCAAAACCGCCATTGAAGAGATCCGCGCCCGCAGCGACATCGCGGACGTGATCGGCACTTACCTTACGCTGCGCAAGAACGGCGCCACCTTCAAGGCGCTCTGCCCCTTTCACAAGGAAAAGACCCCATCTTTCCACGTCAATCCCCAGCGCCAGATTTTTCACTGCTTCGGCTGCGGGGCCGGAGGCGACGTTTTCAAGTACGTCATGCTCCAGGAGAATGTGGACTTCATGGGCGCTGTCCGTCTGCTCGCCGAGCGCGCCGGGGTGCCGATCGAAGACGATCGTTACGGCGGTGGTGGAGCTGGCGCAAGCGCGGGCGCCAGCCAGGACGCGCGCCGCATCAAGGACCGCCTCTACGCGCTCCATGAGGATGTCGCCACCTACTACCAGGAATGTCTGGAAAAGGACCCCGCCGCGCAGGAGGCCCGCGATTACCTCGACCGCCGCAAACTGGACCAGGCCGCCCGTCTGGCTTTTCGCATCGGCTACGCGCCCAATAGTTACGACACGCTGATACCCTGGGGCCAAAAGCACGGCTACTCTCCCGAGGAATTGGAACAGGCCGGACTGGTTGCGCGAGCGCCTGAGACCAACAAACGGTACGACCGCTTCCGGCACCGAATCATGTTCGCCATAAGCAACGAACAGGGCCGCGTGATCGCCTTCAGCGGACGGATCCTGACCGCCGACAAGCAGTCCGCCAAATACGTCAACAGCCCCGAAACCTCGCTTTTTCGCAAGAGCCAGGTGCTTTTCGCCCTCGACCGCGCGCGCCAGGCGATCCTCGACCGCCGCGAGGCGCTGGTCTGCGAAGGACAGATCGACGTCATCCGCTGCCACCTGGCCGGTGTGGATTGGGCCGTGGCCGCCCAGGGCACCGCCTTCACCGAAGAACACGCCCGCAAGCTCAAACGCTATGCCGACAGCGCGCTGCTCGTGTTCGACGGCGACGAAGCCGGCCGCCACGCCGCGCTCCGCACCGCCGGAGTGCTGCTCCAGGCCGGGCTCACCATCCGCATCGCCGCGCTGCCGCCGGGCGACGATCCGGATTCCTACATCCTCAACCACGGGCCAGACGGTTTCCGCGAACTAATCGGCGGCGCCACGCCGGCACTCGATTTTCAAATCAAAGCCGCGCAGGCCGGCGGCTCGATCGGCGACGAGGCCACGCACCTGCGGACCGTCGCCGCCGTGCTGGATTTTATCGCCCTGGCCCCAAACAGTGTGCAGCGCGAAGAGCTTCTGCGCCAGGCGGCGCAGCGTCTCTACATTGCGCCCGAAGCGCTGCGAGTGGAACTGCTCCCGCGCTTGCGCCGCGCCACGCCGCGGACGGACGCCCCCACCCCGCCGCCTCCTGTTGACCCCGCAGCGCCTGCCGTACCGTCCGCGCCAGAACCCGACGTGCCGCCTTCGCCGGACGAACGCGTGCTGGCTGAACATCTGGCGGCCAATCCCGCCTTGGCGCCGCTCGTCGAACAGTACCTGCCGCTGGCTCTCATACGCCATGCGCTGTGCCGGGAATTCGTCACCGCCGTGCTCGCCGCCCATACGCAGCCGGACGGAAATTTCATGGACATGGTTGCCGAGCGCGACGACGAGTCGCGCCGGCTCACCACCTTCGCGGCGCTGATCGTCAGCGCGCCGGGCAAGCCCACAACGGAGTATGCCGACGACAAGGTCGTACACGACGTGATCCTGCGCTTGTGGCGCGCCCAGCTTACCGCCCGGCGCAGCGCACTGGCGTCGCTGCCCGATTCAGGCAGCGACACCGAACGCACGCGCCTCACCTTCGATCTGCAAAAGCTGCGCCACTGGGAAACCGGCGAGCCGGTCATTCGGGCGCAGATGGGGTGAGAGAAGGTGGAGGGTGGAAGGTGGAGGGAGCGGGGAGTGAACAGTAAACAGTGAACAGTGTCCCCATCATCCGAATTCGTATGATTCAATCTTCTCGATGGTCCGCAAAAGTTTCGCAAGTTCACACTTCCTGATCTCGGAGGAAAATGAGTTGGCACTTTTCTGGTATTTATCAGGCGAGTTCGTAGATCAAACGCGCGCCGGTTTCAGGGTGGTAAAAAGCGGCGTGGGTTAAATCTGCGAGGAGTGCGCTGATC
>CAIYGI010000282.1 GCA_903925685.1 uncultured bacterium | reverse complement strand
CCGCGTCATCCCCAAACCATTCCACAAACTCCTGGTACGTGCGCGGATAGTCGATTCCGGCCTTGGGTCCTATGCGGTCGTCCATGCCCACGGACACTACACCTTGTGGTCGTTTGCGTCAAGTGGATACCCCCTTTTGTAAAAAAGCGGCAACACTTTTCCGTTCAGGGTTACGCGTATCATGTTGTTTGACTGCATCCATGTTTCGGCGGCATAGCGAAAAGTGGTCTCACCAGCAGCATCGGTATGCTCACCCAACGCCTCTACGATGTCAACTGCCATTGTCTTGACTGCCATTGTCTTGACACCGTTTCACCGCGCCTTCCCATACCCCGGCGAAATGGGTAGACTCCGGGGCGATGTCCCAGCCAATCGACAGCGATACGATTGCCGCCATTGCGACTGCTCCCGGCGCGGCCGCGATCGGCATTGTGCGCCTCTCCGGCCCCGCCGCGCTCACCATCGCCGACCAAATCTTCCGCGCTTCCGCCCCCAGCGCTTTCCGCTTTCCGCCTTCCTCCCCCCAACTTCCTCCCGCCCCCCCTTTCCGCTTTCCGCTTTCCGCTGCCCGCCCTCCACCCTCTCCCTTCCGCCCTCCACCCTCCACCCTCCACCTTCTTCCTTCCGTCCGTCCCGCCAACACCTTTCTTCACGGATATGTTGTGGACGCGGACGGGGTCGCCGTGGACGATGTTTTGATGCTGCTTTTTCGCGCGCCGCATAGTTACACCGGGGAGAATGCGGTAGAATTTCAAGGACACGGCGGCGCCGTCGCTACCCGCCAAGTGCTGCGGGCGGCGCTTGACGCCGGCGCCCGCTCCGCCCAGCCCGGTGAGTTTACAAAACGTGCTTTTCTTAACGGCCGCCTCGATCTTGTCCAAGCCGAAGCCGTCCTGGATCTGATCAATGCCCGTTCCGACGCCGCGGCCAGCGCCGCGCGCGAACAACTTGACGGAATCTTGAGCCGCTCGCTGGCCAATCTTTACGATGGCGCCATGAATGTGGCCGCCGACCTGGAAGCAACGCTGGATTTCAGCGAAAACGAACTGCCAGAGGCTGTGCTGACAGCCATTCCGCAGCGCCTACAGGCGGTCATCGCCGACGCGGAAACGCTGCTTGCCGGTTGGCACGAAGGCCGAATTCTTCGCGAAGGAGCGCTGGTGGTCATCGCCGGCCCACCAAATGCAGGAAAATCCACCCTTTTTAATCGATTTTTGGGCCGCGACAGAACGATAGTACACCAACAACCTGGTACGACGCGGGATTTGGTCGAAGAAGCGCTGGTGCTGCAGGGCTTGCCCATTCGTCTGGTGGACACCGCCGGCCTGCGCGAAACCGCGCATGAGGTGGAAAATGAAGGCATCCGGCGCGCCCGCGCCTGCCTGCAAGACGCCGACCTGGTTTTATATGTGGTGGACGCCGCGGTTGGAATTACAGTGGAGGATCGCTCCGTGATGGAGTCGATCACGCCGGAGAAGTTAATTGTCATAAAGAATAAGCACGACTTGCTTGACGCGAGCCACAGTCATGACGGCAATTCTCGTTATGATGATGGTCCCCGCGACCTAGCGGCGCGGGTAAACATGATCGGTGAAAACAGCGAGCATTTTTCCACCATTCGTCCGTTCCTGCCGCACGAGGCGGCAGGGGACAAAAGCCAGAGCCTCTTGCAAAACTCCCACGGACGGCACGGAGGCCGTCCCTCCAATATCGAAAACAGGCCGTTTTCTGTATCTTTTGGAGGGTCGGGCTCCGTCCCGACCGTTCTTGCATGTTCAGCCAAAACGGGCTTCGGCTTGGATTCGTTGCGTGAGATCGTCTTGACGCACCTCCAGGCCGATCCCGGGCGATTGTCGCACGCCGCCGTTTCCGAACGACATGCCAGATTGCTCCAAGCGGCCGTAACTGAACTAAAGTCCACCAAAAATGTCATGACTGCCACCCCCGATCGAGCCGCCTTTGCGGCCGATCACCTGCGTGCCGCCATCGAGAGCCTGGGCGAAATTACCGGCCGCACCTACCACACCGAGCTCTTGGATGCCGTGTTTTCGCGCTTTTGTATAGGAAAGTAAATGGATCTTGACTACGACGTGCTGATTATCGGCGGCGGACATGCCGGCTGCGAGGCGGCCTTGGTTTCGGCGCGCATGGGAGTACGCACCGCGCTGCTGACCATGGATCGCGCTGCGCTCGCCCGCATGTCGTGCAATCCATCCATCGGCGGCATCGCAAAATCCCATATTGTATTTGAAATTGACGCCATGGGCGGAGAAATGGCCCGTAATACCGATTACACCGGCATCCAATTCCGCGTTTTAAACACCAAAAAAGGGCCCGCAGTGCAGGCCAATCGCGTTCAGTGCGACAAAGAAGCATATTCCAGACGCATGCAGGCTGTCTTCCAGGCACAACCCAATCTGACCGTCATCGAGGATATCGCGGCCGCGATTGAAACTAAATCCGGAGCGATTTGCGCCGTGGTCACGGCTGGCCGACAAAGAATTTCATGCAAAGCCGCCGTTGTAACGGCCGGCACATTCCTGCGTGGCGTTATCCATATAGGAAAGAAAAGCTTTCCCGGTGGACGTAATGGTGAGCCAGCGGCCGAGGCCTTTAGTGCGTCATTGTTGAAATTAGGCGTGACCATCGGACGCCTGAAAACCGGAACGCCGCCAAGATTGCGGCAGGACACCGTCAACTACAGCGCAATAGAACGTCAACCAGGCGTTTATCCGCCGCCGTTCTTTTCGTGGACGGCCAGCGAGGAGTGGCGAATGTTCCACGTGGAACACCCAGATCAATCGCTTGAGCCATTGTTCCACGTGGAACATTCAAATGTTCTGAAGCCGTGGTTCCCAGGATCTGGCCAAATACCTTGCTATTTATCCCATACAACGTCGCAAACACACGCGATCATACGGGCGCATCTTGAAGAAAGTTCCTTGTACGGTGGTATGATTACAGGAGCCGGTGTTCGTTATTGTCCTTCGATCGAGGATAAGATCGTAAAATTTGCCGGTAAAGAGTCGCATCATGTTTTTCTTGAGCCTGAAGGGCGAGACTCGACCGAAATTTACCCGAATGGCACATCGAACAGTCTGCCGGAGGCGGTGCAGTTGGAGCTAATCCACTCGATCCCTGGCTTGGAGCGTGCGGAATTCACGAAATGGGCCTACGCGATCGAATACGATTTCATAGATCCAACGCAGCTTTCTGCTGCTCTGGAGCTTAAATCTGTCTCTGGATTGTTTTTTGCCGGACAGGTGAACGGAACGACCGGTTATGAAGAAGCGGCCGGCCAAGGTTTCGTGGCGGGTGTGAATGCAGCCCGCAAGGTGCTTGGCCTACCGGCCCTGATATTGAGTCGTTCGGAAGCCTATATCGGGGTCATGATTGATGACCTGGTTACCAAGGGAACGACTGAACCATACAGGATGTTTACATCCCGTGCGGAAAATCGCCTGATGCTGCGCCAGGGTAACGCGATCTTCAGATTGCTGCCAAAAGCGCGTGAAATAGGCGTATTACCAGCGAAAACGATCACTACCTTTGCCCGTATGGCCGACGATATTGACCGGGCTATCAACAGGTTATCGACAACCTATGCCGATGGCAGCACGTTGGAGCAGCGGCTGCGACGCCCTGATGTGGACTATCGGGATTTGCCTGGTGCGTTGCCTGGTCTTGACGAACGGGTGGTTCAGGAAGTTGAGATCGCGGTTAAGTATGCAGGTTATATCGCTCGGGAACAAGCATTGGTATCTCGTATGCGGGCGATGGAAGCTCAGATTATTCCCGGGTGGATCGACTACGACGTCATCAAGTCTCTAAGGTTTGAGGCGCGTGAGAAGTTGAAACATATCCGCCCCGCCACCTTGGCGCAAGCTGCGAACATATCCGGCGTCAATCCGGTTGATATTGCAATATTGTCCGTTGTTATTAAAAGAGGCTTGGTTGTGTAGGCGTGGGTGTCGGAATTACGCTTGCTGCTCAGGCAGGCAGAATTCAGGAGTCAGAATGAGATGCTCGGCAAGACATCCGAAAGATTTGGTCGCTTGGTGAAAATCCCGCAAATTCGTAGTTGCTGTTTTCCGGGGTGTTACGGAATGCGGCGATTGCACGGCGGGGCCGTTTTGAGAAAAAAGCGGCATTTGTTTGCATTAGTGAACCATGGTTCTTGCAGCCTCGAGTCGTGCTGATGCGTGTGCTCTGCCCTTGTCGCAATGGGTGAGCGTGTGACCCTGTGGTGCACAGCCTCTGACTTGCGATGCGCAAGCGGGACGCTTGCGCCACGAACCAACGTCGCTATGACGCTGACCCATACTCTGTGTCCGCAACTGCTGTTGACAGTCGTTGGGAATAGTTGCTACCGTTGCTGTCAGTTTTACCCAGAGGTGTTAAATGCCGAAGAAACAGATCAGCATCCGTGACGTGCCGGAAGCGCTCTACGAGTGGATAGAGACCGAGCGGCATGCCAAGCGCATATCTCAAAAAGCTTTCCTGTTGAAGGTGCTAGGTAATGCCTCCATGCATTCTTCGACGGATACGGGAATGGTTGGTCCGGCGGCATTCAGCCGGATGACCATGGTGTATTGGAAGAACAAGAAGTTCTGGCTGGGCAAGTTGATCGAGCACCCGGAAATCATGACGCAAGGGCGGACGCTGGAGGAACTGGAGCAGAACATCCGTGAGGCGTTTATGCTAATGGCTCTTGATGAAGTGCCCGAACAATATCAAATCCGCGAAGTGGCCATGGCATGAAACGGCGTGAACTGTTGCGCAAACTTCAATGCGCCGGTTGTGAGCTTTTTCGGTCCGGCGGGAATCACGACATATATGTGAATCAGCGGACGGGCAAGAAGCAGCCAATTCCCCGGCACAGCGAGATTGACGAGCACTTGGCCAAGCACATCTTGCGCTACCTGGGGCTGGAGTAGAAGCGACAATGCCTGCACGGAAGGACGAGAAGACACCATGAGATTCATTGAAAAGCCCACGGTGATCAAGGCGGCGGGAACGCCGGCCAAGGAAATCCAGGAGTTCATCGGCCGCGTCAACACCGGCACGGCCGAAGTCAGCATTGCCAAAATGATCAGTCCCCAAGGCTGGTCCGAGCCCATGCAAAAGCCGGATTTCAACGAATACACGCTGGTTCTCAAGGGAGAGTTGCATGCGATGCTCGGCGGACGCAAACTGATCGTGAAAGCCGGACAATTCTGGTCGAGGCCGGCGACGCGGTTCAATACAGCGTGAAGCGAAGACAACGACTGTCTGGGGATGTGCCGAACACCGATCTGAACACCGAACACTTTTAAACCCGCAGCCTCCGCGCCTGTCAGTCGTTGGGATTTGCCAGGCGGCGGTAACGGACGCCTGCTTCCTGGAAGAGCGCCTTGGTCTGCGCGCCAAACTCATACTCGTCGTCATACACGACTTCATGCAGTCCGGCGTTGATGATCATCTTGGCGCAAATCAGGCATGGGCTGAGCAGGCTGTAAAGCGTGCCGCCATGCACGGAGGTGCCGTGGTATGCGGCCTGGGTGATGGCGTTTTCCTCGGCATGCGAACAGATGCACTCATGCAGGTCCCCGCCAGAGGGCGTGTCGCTCGCGCAGCGCGGACAGCCGCCCTCGCAGCAATTGCGCACCCCGCGCGGGGTGCCGTTGTAGCCGGTCGAAATGATCCGCTGGTCGAGCACGATCACGGCCGCCACCTGGCGGCGCAGGCAATTGCCGCGCGTAGCCGCCACGCGGGCGATATTCATGAAGTAATGGTCCCAATCCGGTCGCGCCAGGGCAGGTTTCATGCACGCAAGCCTACCAGCCCGCCACCCGCGGGGCAAGCGCCGAACGCAGGGCGAACGTATCATGAATTTCGATGTAATCGAGTTAACCATGGATTACGGAAAAAGCGGGAGATTTGACGCAAAGGCGCTAAGACGCAAAGAAAAGCGGTTGTTGGTTTTAACTCAAGAAAGCCTTCTTTGCGTCTTTGTGCCTCTTCGACGACCAACATCAACACGAACGTCGGTGTTTCAGAGGAGTGGGCCTCTGGCGCAAAAGCCGCCAGATGAAACATATGAGTCTTGCCGATACTGCGAACTCATCTTGCCCACCGGGCCTCGAAACGGCTAGGGTATCGGCATGACTGCGCTGGTTTCGCTGCAATCCTGTTCCGGCTACACCCAGGTCGACGCCGTCTTGTCCGCGTTACTCGCCCCGCTGGGCGGGCTCGGCGCCTTCGTGCGTCCCGGCCAGCGGGTGCTGCTCAAGCCCAATCTGCTGATGGATGCCACGCCCGAACAGGCCGTTACCACGCATCCTGAGATCGTGCGCGCCGTGCTGCGGGCCGTGCGCGCCGCGGGCGGCGTGCCGCTGGTGGGCGACAGTCCCGCCGATGTGACCGATCTCGATCGTGTCTGGGAACACAGTGGACTGGCCGCCGTTTGCGCGGCGGAGGGCGCGGAGCGGGTCGGCTTCGAAAGCGGCGGGTCGGCAACTTTCACCAGGCACGGCCGCACATTTTCAATTGCCCGCGCCGTGCTGGACGCCGATGTCGTCATCAACCTGCCCAAGGTCAAGACGCACGTCTTAACCCGGCTCACCTGCGGCGTCAAAAACCTCTACGGCACCGTGCCGGGCTTTCAAAAGACGACCCTGCATAAACTACATCACATTCCGGCGGATTTCGGCGGACTCCTGGCGGACATACTCGGCGTCGTGCGGCCCGCGTTGACCATCGCCGACGGCGTGGTGGGCATGCAGGGCGACGGGCCTTCCGCCGGTACGCCGGCGGCGCTGGGTTTTCTGGCGGCCTCGTCCGACCCCGTTGCGTTGGACACGATCGTGTGCCGGCTTCTGGGCATCGATCCGGCCGGGGTGGCGCATCTCACCGCGGCCGTCGCGCTGGGACTTGGCACAAACCGCATCGAAGCGATCGAGTTGAAGGGTCCCGCGCTGGACGCGCTTCGCCCGGCGGACTTTATCCTTCCCGCCACGCTGGAATTGAATAAGATTCCGCGCTGGGTGGTAAGGTTGGTCCAGCCCTTGATCTGGAACCGGCCGCGCCTCGGACCGGCTTGCGTATATTGCGGTTTATGCGTGCGCGCATGTCCCGCCGGCGCGCTCACGGTGCGCACTGGACAAAGTCCGGCGTTTGACAGCCGTCTTTGCATCGAGTGTTGTTGTTGTCATGAAATCTGCCCGCAAAAAGCCATACGCATGCTGCCCAGTCCGGCGTTGCGGGCCGTGCATGCCGTACGGCATGCCTTGAGGAGACTACGTTGGTCATGAACCCAGTTTCGATGCCATCCTCGCCGTCCGGCGTCCCGCCGCCGCCTGTGCATAACCGCGCCAAGCTTCAGGGCGGCGTGACGCACGCGGTTTATCCACCCGGCACTCCTGCGCTGCGCAAGCTGAACCACTGGCTGCAGCACGCCGTCATCCGCGGCGCGGTATGGCTGGTGCAGATCATGCCCTACCGGGTCGCGCTGGGACTGGCCTGGCTGGCCGCCGTGCTGGTCACGCATCTGCTGCGGTTGCAGCGCCGCGAAACGGTAAAGCGCATGCGCGGCGTATTCGGACCGTCGCTGAGCGAGCGCGAGGCGCGGCGCATCGCCGCGCGGGCGCTGCGCAATTTCTGTTTCGCCGTCGTGGACACCTGCCGCAACACGCGGCTGACGCTGGCCACTTTCGAACGCCTTGTGGATGTGGGAGATGCCCCTGCGCGTCTCGCAGCGCAACTGTCCAGCGGACGCGGCGCCATTCTTGCCACACCGCACATGGGCGCCTGGGAAATGGCCGGCACGGCCTGCGCATTGTACAACATGCCGCTCTTCGCGGTGGCCGGACAGCAGCGCAACCGCTACTTCGACGCCTGGCTGCAAAACAGCAGGCGCGCGATGGGCTTCGAGGTGCTGATGCGCGGCGCGGCCTCCATGCGCAGCGTGCTGCGCCGGCTGCAGTCCGGCGAGGTTATGGCAGTGTTGCCGGATGTCCGCATGCGGACCGAGGCGGTGGGGGTTCGCTTCCTGGGCGGCACGGCCAATCTCGGCGCCGGCATGGCCCATTTCGCACGGCTGGCAAAGGTCCCGATATTCCCCTGCATCATCCTGCGCGAGGGCTGGACCCGGCACCGGATCACGTTATATCCGCCCGTCTGGTCTGACCCAACGCTGGAGGCTGTCGCCGATATCCAGCGCATGACGCAGGCGGTCATGGACGTGGTGGATGCCGCCATCCGGGCGCACCCGGACCAGTGGTTCTGGTTTAACAGGCGCTGGGTGCTGGAACCCGTGGGCAAGCGCGCGGCGGCCGGTTAAGAAAGCGGAGAGCGGAAAGCGGAGAGCGGAGAGGGGAGCAGGGAGGTCAGTCGCTCCGCCGACTCGGTGGCCGGAAGGGACGGAGCGTGAGTGGGGTGTTCAGTGTTCGGGGAAGCATCGTATTTTCTGGGTTATGCTGTATTTGTCCGCCCTGAACACCGAACACCGAACACCTGTGACCAGGCAGGAGCGATCATCGGATCTTCCATATAATGACCCACCGCGTCATCGATCCTCTTTGCTCGCTACCGAGAAAAGGCGCACGATAAACCTCGGCAGCGCGTGAAACTACAACGTAATTATTTGGTAACAGTTTAGCCCTTTTTTCAGAGGTTTAAGATGAGTCGGCGTAGAGGGCGGCTTGGGCGGTGGCGATATCGGCAGTGAAGAGGGCGAAGAGGAAAGGGATGATGGGTTGGCTTTGGCGGCGAGCGGTGCCGAGGAT
>CAIYGI010000281.1 GCA_903925685.1 uncultured bacterium | reverse complement strand
GGGCAACCCGCATCAGGACGGGTCTGCCAAAAAAAACTACATTTTACCGTTTTTTAGCTTGCGGACGTCCACGAAACGTGTATTCTTATTTTTGTTGGAGCATTTAAGCCTGTGCTCCAAACCATTTTGCAAAAGGCTCGTTTGTATGAGCCCATGCTTTCGGCCCGTGTGGGCCGGTGCGGGCCGAAAAGCGCAGGAGTTTTGATCTTGACACCAATGGCAGGATAAACATACTCTTTACTGCTTTCGCCGATGGTACGCCAGGTCGTTCGTGAGAGTAGATAAATGCCACATCGTTTTCCTTTTGGGCCGCGGGCGCTGACACTGACGGCGCTGGCGCTGGCGGCGGCGCTGGCTGGATGCATGACGCCCGAAAGGGCGCGGCGGCAGGCGGACAAGGCCGGCACGCGGATTGCCGAGCAAGCGCGCCGTGAGCAGGCCGGCCGGACCGAAACCTTCACGATCGACCGCCCGGACAACCGCCTGCGCGACCGTTTGATGGTGGGACAGGATTTGCCCGGCACAGTGACGTCGACCAATATTACGCCCATCCGCGCGCCGCTTTGTCTGAACCTGGAGCAGGCGCTGCAGGCCGGCGCATACAACGACTATCAGTACCAGGCGCTGAAGGAAGCGCTGTTCTCGGCCGCGCTGGATCTCGATCTAGAGGAATACGCCTTCCGCAACAGTTATGCCGGCATCCTCTCGGGCGGCTACACGGACGACCGCAGCGGCGACGAACCGGTACGCGGCTATTCAGGAAACGCCACGGCCGGGATCGCCAGAAAACTCCAGAATGGCGCCACGCTGGGAGGCAAACTGGGGCTGGACCTGGTGAAACTGCTGACCGGCGGCGGCGGATCCTCGCTGGGGGTTTTCTTCGACCCTTCGATCTCGATTCCGCTGCTACGCGGCGCGGGCCGCGACATCGTCACGGCCCCGATGACCCAGGCCCGTCAAAACGTCGGCTACGCGGTTTTCGCGTTCGAGGTTTACAAACAGAAGTATGCGGTGAACGTGGCGGGCGCGTATTTCAATGTGATCGAGCAGCAGCAACAGGCGGCCAACGCCTTCGATGCCCGGCAGCGTCTGGCCAGCAACCGCCTGCGCGCCGCGCGCATGTCCGAGGCCGGACGCATGAGCGGCATCCAGGTCGACCAGGCCCGGCAGGATGAGTTGCGCGCCGAGCAGGGTCTGATTGCCGCCCGCCTGACGGTCGATCGCGGACTCGACGATCTGAAAACCACGCTGGGCCTGCCCGCCGACGCGCGAATCGTGGTGGACACCAACGAACTTGCCAGGCTCAACAGGTTTGCCGCCGAAGTCAGCGGCGGCGCGACCAATGCCGGGCCGGCGGCGCGCGAGATCGGCGGCGAAGTCGGCGACTCCGTACGCATCGCGCTGGCGCGGCGCTACGACCTGATGACCGCGCGGGGCAGGGTTGTGGACGCCGAGCGCAACCTGCGGGTCGCGGCCGACCAGCTGCGCGCGGATCTTAAACTGACCGGCAAGGCGCACATCGGCAGCGGCCGGACATTGAGCACGGTCGGCCAGGACAATGCCTCGCTGGACGCAGGCAGCGGGGTGTACGGCGCTGGTTTCGAGGCAGATCTGCCCTGGGATCGCACCGCCGAGCGCAACGCCTACCGCAAAAGCCAGATTGTCCTGGAGCAGGCCCGGCGCACGCTTCAGACGGATGAAGACGGCGTCAAGACGGCCGTGCGGGCCGCGCACCGCAACCTGTGGGCGGCGCGCGACTCCTGCGCCATCCAGGCCCGGGCGCTGGAGCTGGCGCAGTGCCGTGTCACGAGCGCGCAGCTGTTTCTGCAGGCGGGACGGCTGGAAATGCGCGACTTGCTGGACGCGCAGGATGCGCTGCTATCGGCCCAGAACGATTACATCGTGGCGGTCGTTGGTTATCGTCTGAGCGGCCTGCAGTTGCGCCGCGAAATGGGTGTGCTGGAAGTCAGCGAGAACGGTTTGTGGAAGGAAGGCACGGATGAAGGACAGCCTTAGAAAATTTTGGGCCTCGCGCTGGCGCTGGCCGGTCGTCATCGGGGTGGTTTTGACGATGCTGGTGGGCATCAGCCTGGGGGTGCGCCGCGCGCGTTCGAACGGCGCGAACGATGTCCCCCTCTACACGGTCACCCGTGGGCCGATTACGATCAGCATGACGGAATCCGGCGCCATCCAGAGCCGCGAAAAGGAGATCGTGCGCAACCAGGTCGAGGGCCGCAGCACGGTCATCTGGGTCTGCGAGGAGGGCAAGATGGTGACGACCAACGACCTGTTGATCGAACTCGACGCCAGCCGCTTCACCACGCAGCGCAGCGAACAGCAGATCGTCGTCGAGAACGCCGAAGCCGCGCTGCTGCAGTCGCACGAAAAGCTGGCCATCGTCAGCAACGAAGCGGACTCCGCCGTGCAGGCGGCTGAGATGAAGTTCAAGTTCGCCAATCTGGACCGGACCAAATACGATCAAGGCGAGTACCCCGCCGCCCGGCAGCAGGCCGAGGCCGATCTGACGATGGCCCGCGAGGAGCAGAAACGCGCCGCCGACAAACTGGACTGGTCCCGGAAACTGGAGCGCGACGGATTCATCACGCGCTCGGAGATGGAGGCGGACGAGTTGGAACTCACGCGGCGCCAACTCACCGTGGCCAGCACCCAGAGCAAACTCGACGTGCTGAACCGCTTCGAGTACCCGCAAAAAAAGGAGCAACTCGTCAGCGACGTGTATCAGGCCGAGATGACGCTCAAGCGCGAACGGCGCAAGGCCGCCGCCAACCTGATTCAGGCCGAGTCGGAAGAGCGGGCCAAGCAGTCGGAATTCGAGCGCCAGAAAACGCGCATGGAAAAAGTGGAGTTCCAGATCGCGCATTGCCGCATCTATGCGCCGACCAACGGCATGGCGGTCTATGCCAGCACGGTGCGCGCGTCGCGCCGCGGCGGCGGGGACCCGCTACAGGCCGGCCAGGACATCTGGGAGCACCAGGAACTGATCTATATTCCCGCCTCCGGCGACATGGTGGCCACGGTCAAGTTTCAGGAGGCCTCGCTGACAAAACTGCGCAAGGGCTTGCCCGCGCGGATTCGTGTGGATGCGTTGCCGAACAGTCTGTTCCACGGCCGTCTATCGAAAATCGGCGTGATGCCGGATTCGGCGAATGCCTGGATGAACCCCGATCTCAAACTCTACGAGTGCGAGTTCGAGATTGACGATGAAATCGATACCCTGCGTCCCGGCATGAGCTGCCAGGTCGAGGTGCTGGTGGCGGAGTACGAAGACGCGGTGTTCGTGCCCGTGCAGTGCGTCGTGCAGGTGCGGGACGTGCCCACCCTGTTCGTCGCCACGGCGCTGGGCACGCAGCAGCGTGCGGTGGATCTGGGGCTCGACAACAACCGCATGGTTCGCGTGCTGAAGGGCGTGCAGCCGGGCGAGACGGTGCTGCTGGCCCCGCCGTTGGAGACGGCATCCGTGTCGCGCGAGGGCGGTTCATCCAACGCGCCGCCCTCCGCCGCCGGGGGAAAACCGTGATGGATCAGGTGATCCGGCTGGTGGACATCCACCGCGTGTACCGCATGGGCGCGACCGATGTGCGGGCACTGGACGGAATTTCGCTGGCACTGGAACGAGGCTCCTACTGGGCGATCACGGGGCAAAGCGGCTCGGGCAAGAGTACGCTGCTGAATCTGTTGGGCTGCCTCGACCGGCCGAGCAGCGGCGAGTACTGGCTCAACGGCGTCAATGTGGCCACCCTGGCTGACGACACCCTGAGCGAGCACCGTTTGCAGAACCTGGGCTTCATCTTTCAGAGTTTTCATTTGATCCCCCAGCTGACGGTGCAGGAAAACATCGAGTTGCCCTTGTTCTACCGCGGCATCGAGGCCGCTGCGCGGGCGGAGCGGGCGCGCGCCCTGGCCGGCACCGTCGGGCTGACATCGCGGCTGCGGCACAGGCCGACCGAACTTTCGGGCGGACAGCGGCAACGCGTGGCCATCGCCCGCGCGCTGGCCAACGATCCCGCCGTGATCCTGGCCGACGAGCCCACCGGCAACCTTGACACGGCGACGGGCGACCAGATCATGGACCTGCTTGAGGAGTTGCATGCGCAGGGCCGGACGATCGTCATGGTGACCCACGAGCCGGACATCGCCAGGCGGGCGCAGCATCACCTGCAACTGTGCGACGGACGCATTCAGACCCAGAGCGGGGTCGGCACATGAACCGGCAGGCGATGATGGTGGCGCATGTGCGCATGGCGCTCGCCGACGTGCGCCGCCATACCCTGCGTTCGCTGCTGACCATCCTCGGCGTGGTGTTCGGAGTCGGCAGCGTGGTGGCCATGCTGGCGGTGGGCGAGGGCGCCAGCCGGCAGCAACGCGAACAGATCCGGCGCATGGGCAGCCAGAACATCCTGATTCACTCGGTCAAGCCCATGCAGGACAAAGGATCAACCAGCCGCGCGACCTGGATGAGCATTTACGGGCTGCTTTACGACGACGAAGTCCGCATCCGCGAGACCATTCCCGGCGTGCGGCGGATCGTGCCGGCGCGTTTCCTGCAGGCCAACGGCCAGCTGGGCGAGCAGCGGCTGGAACTGCGGCTGGTGGAAACAACCCCGGAGTGGTTCGAACTCGTCAAGCGCCAGTTGATCGCCGGGCGCGTGTTCAACAGCCAGGACCTGCGCGGCACGCTGGCCGTCTGCGTGCTCACCGAGTTCGGCGCACGGCGCCTGCTGGCGACAAGGCACGCGATCGGACAGGACATCCGTATCGGCGCCAACTCCTTCCGCGTGATCGGCATCGTGCAAAACCAGGTCGGCGAGGGGGCCGTCAAGGCTCCGGACGAAAGCGTGGACGCCTACATCCCGATCACGTCCGGACGCAATCTGTTCGGGGAGGTGACCGTGCGGCGCTCATCCGGTTCGCAGGAGATCGAATTGGTGGAACTGCACCAGATCATTGTGGAAGTGGACCGGCAGGAGCGCGTGCCGGCGGTGGCGAACGCAATCCGGGCCATGCTGTCCTGCTTCCACAAGCGCGAGGATTACCGATTGCAGGTGCCGCTGGCGCTGCTGCGGGAGGCGGAGGCGACGCAGCGCACGTTCGATGTCGTGCTGGGCTCGATCGCCGGCATCAGCCTGCTGGTCGGAGGCATCGGCATCATGAACATCATGCTGGCATCGGTAACCGAGCGCACGCGTGAAATCGGCATCCGCAGGGCGATCGGGGCCAAGCGCAGGCAGATCGTGGTGCAGTTTCTGGTGGAAACCGTGGTGCTTTCCGGCACGGGCGGAGTGCTGGGCATCGGTCTGGGGTTGCTGATCCCGCTTTGGATCACGCACCTGTCCGGCATGCCGACCATCGTGCGGGGCTACAGCCTGCTGATGTCGTTCGGCATCAGCGTACTGATCGGCGTGATCTTCGGCTTGTATCCGGCGGTGCGGGCGGCGCGGCTGGACCCGATCGAAGCGCTAAGGCACGAGTAACGTTTCCAGTGTGATGAAGAACATCCTGAAACAGCTCGCCAGCGGGCGCGGCCCCGTGCCCGAAGCGCGGGGTTAGCCCGTCTTTCCCCGTTCGCGAGTAAACCGCTTTATTTTGGAGGGGGGATCGGCGTTTGCCCCTTTATTTTCAAGGGTCTGATATTAATAACCGCGTGTGGGGCAGACCTTGCCTGTTGACCAGGGAATTTTCCGTG
>CAIYGI010000280.1 GCA_903925685.1 uncultured bacterium | reverse complement strand
GATCAGCGCACTCCTCGCAGATTTAACCCACGCCGCTTTTTACCACCCTGAAACCGGCGCGCGTTTGATCTACGAACTCGCCTGATAAATACCAGAAAAGTGCCAACTCATTTTCCTCCGAGATCAGGAAGTGTGAACTTAAAGCCGGTTGCGGCGCAGGTGACGCAGGATTTCCGCCAGGCGCTCGTCGGGAGTTCCGGCGCGCAGACGCGGGAAGCGGCCTTCGGAGGTCGTCACGTAGTCCTTGCCGCGGCGGAGCATCAATTTGGTGTCTTCCACGATCACGGAGGTGATGCCGTGGCCGGCGGCGCGAATGCGAATTTCGGCCAGCGCCAGCAGGCGCGTGACCTCGACCGGTGGCGCGCCGAAACGGTCGCGCAATTCTTTCAGGGCGCCCTGCACCTCGTGTACGAAGGCCGCCTCGGCGATACGCCGGTAGACGCTGACGCGCAGCCGTTCGTCCTCTACATAACTCGCCGGCACGAAAGCCGCCGCGTTGTCGGAGGATGGCGTGGACGACAGGCTCAGATCGTCCAGCCGCACCTCCACATCGATCACGGGCGGCGGGGTCTCGCCTTTGGCCAGCGCCACGGCGCGGCGCAGGAGCTGGCAGTATAGTCCGAATCCGACGGCCGCGATGTGCCCGCTCTGCGCGGCGCCGAGCAGGTTGCCGGCGCCGCGGATTTCCAGATCGCGCATGGCCAGGCGGAAACCGGCCCCGGCCCCGGAATAGTCGCGGATGGCCTGCATGCGTTTGCGCGCGGTGGGGTCCACATGGGCGTGCGCGGGCAGCAGCATGTAGGCATAGGCCTGGTGGCGCGAGCGTCCGACGCGGCCGCGCAACTGGTAGAGATCGGCCAGTCCGAAGCGGTCGGCGCGATCGATTAGAATCGTGTTGGCATTGGGTATGTCGATGCCGCTTTCGATGATCGTGGTGCAGAGCAGCACGTCGAAGCGGCCCTGCGCGAAGTCCTGCACGATTTCGGAAAGCTGCCCGGACGACATCTGTCCGTGGGCCACCTCGATGCTGGCCTCGGGCACAAGCCCGCGCAGACGGGACTTGACATGCAGGATCGTGGCGACGCGGTTGTGCAGAAAAAACACCTGCCCTTCGCGGTTGATCTCGCGCAAAATGGCCGCGCGAATGGTGCGGTCGTCGCTGGGCGCGACGATCGTCTCCACCGTCAGCCGTTCCTGGGGCGGGGTCTGGATGGTGCTCAAGTCGCGTGCGCCAGTCAGGCTCATGTAGAGCGTGCGCGGAATCGGCGTGGCCGTTAGCGTCAGCACGTCCACCATTGGATGGCGCTGTTTGAAACGCTCTTTGTGCGCGACGCCGAAGCGCTGTTCCTCGTCCACGATCACTAGCCCAAGATCGCGAAAGGTCACATCCGGTTGCAGTAGCGCGTGGGTGCCGATCACGATGTCAACCGTGCCCTCGCGCAGCCGGTCCAGCGTACGGCGGTGCTCGCCGGGTGTATTGAAGCGGCAGAGCACTTCGACGACCACGGGGAACGCGCCGAGCCGGTCGCGGAAGGTTTGGAAGTGCTGTTGGGCGAGCACGGTGGTCGGGACCAGCACGGCCACCTGTTTGCCGGCCATGACCGCCTTGAACGCGGCGCGCACCGCGACTTCCGTCTTGCCGTAGCCGGCGTCGCCGCAGAGCAACCGTTCCATTGGCCGCGCAGCCTGCATGTCGGCCTTGACATCATGCAGCGCCTGCTCCTGATCCGGGGTGGTTTCGTAGGGGAATGCCGCCTCCAGTTCATGCTGCCAGGCGTGGTCGCTGGGAAAGGTAAAGCCGGCGCGCGCTGCGCGCGCGGCCTGGGTCTGGAGCAATCCGGCGGCCAGGTCTTCCACGGCGCGTGTCGCGGCGCTTTTCTCGTGTTCCCAGCGCTTGCCGCCCAGGGTATGCAGCGGAACGGTGTGGCGGCCGACGCCGACATAGCGGGTCAGCAGATGGGCATGGGCCACCGGCACGTAGAGGCGGGCCTGGTCGGCGTACTCGACCACCAGCACCTCCTGAGCGGCTCCATTGAGGTCAATCGACTGCAAGCCCAGGTAGCGTCCGATGCCATGCTCGATATGCACCACATACTGGCCTGGCTCCATATCGGTCCAGTCCTGCACCCGCGCGCCGGCAACAGCGCCGGCCGCGCCGCGCGGCTGCAGCGGCGAGCGCCGCCGGCGCAGGCGGCGTCCATAGAGATCGGCTTCGGCCGCAACGTTCAATTGCAGGGCAGGGCAGACAAAGCCCTCGGAAAGAGCGCCCATGGCGGTCGGGAGCGTCGCGGCGGGAGTGCCTTCCGGGTAAAGTTCATGGAATCGTTCAAGGCCGCCGGCGGTATCGAACCAGACTATGACGGTTTCGCCCGCCTGTTGGCGGCGGGCAAGATCGTCAAGCAGATGGGTGCGGGCGGCTTCCAATAGATCCGGCGGCAGCGTTTGTCGCGCGCTTTCAGGCGCTGTTGTGGCGGACATGGGTTTGAACTCAAGATCGGTTTCCAGCGCGTGCTCGTCGCCGGGCAGCGCGGAGCCCAGCGCGAGGCGGTGAGGAACGGCGGCCAGTCGCGCAACGACGGCGTCGGGGTTGACGGTGTGCACGGCATGCGACTCGCTCAAGGTGGTGGCGTAGATCGCGGCATGCGCGAGCACTGCCGCCGGATCGGACCAGACCACGATTTTCACATCTGGCAGCGCATAGTCGAGCAGGGTGGCCTTTTCACCGCCGCCAGTTTGTCCGCCCGTCCATTCTGCCGCCGGAGTGATCTGGAACGATTCACAGGTTCCGCGCGAACGCTGGTCGAGAGGATCGAAGGTGCGCAATGACTCGATCTCGGCTCCGTAGAAATCGCATCGGCATGGCCAGGCCTCGGTCAGTGGCCAGAGATCCACGATGCCGCCACGCACGGCCGCCTCGCCGGGCGCCTGCACCTCAGGAACGCCACGGTACCCGTTCGCCACCAGGTACTCCATGAGCGCAGGCGGGTCGAGCGCCTGGCGGGGAGCGATCGTGCGCGTGCCTGAGCGCAGGGCGGCGGGCGGTATGGTGCCCTCCATCAGCGCCTGGATGCAGGTGACAACGAGGCGCGCTCCGCCGGACGGCGCGAGCAGCGCCGCGAGCGTAGCGAGGCGGGCGCCGACGGTGACCGCGCCAGGCAGGCGGTTTTGGGCGGGAACGACCTCCCAGCTTGGAAAGGCCAGCGCCGGCGTCGCATCGTGCGGCGCCAGCGTTTGGAGATCGCGCAGCAGCGACTCCAGTGTGCGCGGACCGTCGGTGATCCAGAGTATGGAACAGTCCGCCAGATCGCGCAGCCCCCAGGCGAGAAAGGCCCCGGCAGACGACGGCAGGTCCGGCAGGCGCCGGGCCCCGCATGGATCGAGCAGCGGCGCCAGATGCTTCCGCTCGGCCTCGTGAAACTTAAGAGGGAATATCATGGAAGTCACAGAATACAGAATCCGGAACAAAAAGCCATCGGCTGTAAAGAAGATCACGCCATTTGAGTCGCTCACTTTTTGATTGTCATAATGAAACGATGTGATAGATTGCTGCTTGGTACGTGCGCTGGAATTTCAATATTTGTGTACTGGTGAATAGGAGAACTGTCATGAAGAGTACGAATGTGCGTTGGATGATGGCTGCCGCCGCGGCCGCCATTTTGAGTTCCGGGTTGGTTACGGCGCATGCGCAGGAAACTGGCGCAGCCCCCGCCCCTGAAGCAGGCGTCAAGATCGCGACGTTTGCACCGCATGGGCAAACGGTGGAAACCGGCGACGAACATCCGCTCTATTTCGGTCTGGGCATCGGCTACCTGGACTATGACGGCGGCCAACCTGTGCGGGACGGCTATTTCCCCGCCATGCATGTGGGCTATGACTTTACCGACTGGCTCTCGGTCGAAGCCATGTTACGCGTACTCCCAGGCCTGCGTGGACAGTACCGCGAAGAGAACGGCGTGAAGATCAATAAACTGTGGGAGCAGACCGGCGGTGAAAACGGCGGGGTTACCGGCACTTGGGGCGCTGGCGCGGCGGTGGATGCGCTGTACCACTTTACCCGCTGGGAACGGCTGGACCCTTACCTGGCCGTGGGCGTCGGGTACAACTGGTATAAAGATACGTTCTATAATGCAGCGGCCTTGGTCGAGTTGCGCGTGGGCGGCGGCGTGATGTACCACTTGAACGACGAGTGGGCGCTCCGGTTGGATTACCGCGGCTACCCGGTCGGCAACCAAAACACCTTCAAAGCCAACTCCGAGTTCGAAGCCGGCGTGGTTTGGACCTGGGGCGCGCATACGCCGGCCAAGTTCAGCGTGAGCGGCGGCGCCAAGGATAGCGACGGCGACGGCCTGACCGACGCCGAGGAAGCGATCATCGGCACCGATCCGTACAATCCCGACACCGACGGCGATGGGCTCTCCGATTATGACGAAGTCCGCGTATACAAGACCAATCCGCTCAATCCCGACACCGATCTTGACGGACTGACGGACGGCGCCGAGGTGTTCACCTATCGCACCAATCCGCTCGATCGCGACACCGATAAGGGCGGCGTGACCGACGGGCATGAGGTGCTGGAAGACCACACCAATCCGCTCAACGGCGCGGACGATCTGATTCTCTACACGCTGATGCTGAACTTCGACTACGACAAGGCCGTGATCAAGACCGAGTTCTTCGGCAAGCTGGGAATCATGGGCAAGGTGCTGGAGCGCGATCCGCTCGCCACGGTGCGCTTTGAAGGGCATGCGGACCGCATGAAGAAGTCGCTCAAGGAATACAACCAGAAACTCTCCGAGCGGCGCGCGCAGGCGGTGCTCGATTATCTGGTGCAGAAGTTCAGTCTGCAACGCGACCGCATGACGGCCGTCGGCTACGGGTTCAGCCGTCCGAAGGTCGCCAATGATCCGGTGCTTGGCAATCCCCTCAACCGTCGCGTCGAGGTCTACATCCGTCCTTCGAGCGCTGAAGCGCGGACGCGCCTGCTCGCGCCGGTGGATGGTCATGATGTGCCGACGGCGCTGAACCAGCCGTAACCGGGCCTAAGCGCGGTGAACGAGGACCCGGAGCCGCGAGGTTTCGGGTCTTCGTTTTTTGAAGAGGCGACTTGCCGATAGCGGAGCATGCAACCGTAGCTAATTACAACCATGTCGACTTCAAACAAGCCCGCACAGTCGCCGTGGATAAAGGCCCGTTATCTGGTGGAATATGCCGGGTTGAAGGCCGCGCTGGGTTTACTGAATACGTTGCCGACGACCACCAGCCTGGCGCTGGCGCGCGGGGTGGGGAATCTTGGCTACGCGTTTTCCGGCATGCGCAGGCGGGTGTCGATTGAAAATCTGCGGCGCACCGGGGTGGCCGGGGATGCGGCTACGGCGCGCCATCTGGCGCGCGCGGCCTTCAGCCACATGACGCAACTTGTCGTGGAGACCATCTGGGCGCGCTACACGCCGGGTTTCGTGGAAAAACATGTCACGCTGGCGATCCCCGCGGCGACGCAGGCCTTGCTGAACGATCGCGAGCAGGGGATGCTTCTGGCAACCGGCCACATCGGCAATTGGGAAGTCGCGGGCCTGGCGGCCGCGCGCCGGAAGTCGGTTGTGGGTTTGATGCGTCCCATGAGCAATCCATACGTGGATGCCATGGTGCAGAGTTTGCTGCCGCCCGGCGGTTTCCGACTCGTGCCCAAGCACAGTCCCGATATTGGACGTTTTGCGCAATATTTGCGCGAGGGCAGCGTGCTGGCCCTGATGATCGACCAATTTGCCGGCGAGCGCGGCATGTCCGTGCCGTTTTTCGGCCAACCGGCCCAGACTCATACGGCGGTTGCGTTACTGCACCTCGTAACGCGTGTGCCGCTGGTCTTCGGGTGGTGTCGCCGCACTGGACCGCTGCAATTCAAATTACGCGCCTCGGAGCCGATCGTCATCGCCCGCACCGGCCGCAAGCAGGAGGATGTGCGTGCTGTCCTGACGAGACTCAATTCAGAACTGGAACGCGCCATTGGCGAAGCCCCGGAGCAGTACATGTGGGGCCACCGCCGTTGGAAACCGGTGAAGGCGTCAGTGGGTAATAGTGAACAGTGAACAGTGAACAGTGGCTGCGGCCAGCAGCAACAGGGTTGTCTCCACGATTTCGTTGGTCGCGCCGATCAGGTCTCCGGTAACGCCGCCAAAATTGCGGCGGTAAAAAATGGACAGTCCCGCGACCAGCGCCGCGGCGATGGCCGTGCCGGCCAATGCCAGAGGATTGCCATGGGACAGGGATGCGATTAACGCGGCAGCGATCAGTATGGCGGCCAGCGCGTGCCGGCGCGTGGCGCCGGCGACAAACGGCGCCGCGGTGCCGCCGCTAGCGCGGGCATAGGGCAGACTGGCCGCTATTACGGCCTGCGCGGTGCGGGCAAGTACGAATACAATGATTATAGCGCGGACGTTCGCCGTCTCAGCCAGACGCGCCAAGGCCACCGTTTTCAGGAGAAGATCCAGCACCACGGCCGTGACTCCAAAGGCGCCGTTGCATGAATCCTTCATGATTTCCAGCCGCCGCTCCCTTGTCCGGCCGCCGCCCAGGGCGTCAATCATGTCCGCCAGACCGTCCACATGAATCGCGCGGGTCAGCAGCACATTCGCCAGCACGGCCAGGGCTGCCGCGCCCAGCGGCCAGCGCAGCGGAGTCAAAGCCGCCAACAGGCAGGCCAGCAGCGCGCCCAGCAGTGCGCCAACCAGGGGAAACCAGGGCAGTGCGTCGGCGAAACGCGCCGCATCGCGGCCCGGACACGGCAGCACCGTCAGTGTGCGCACGGCCGTGACCCCGGCGCGCAGGGTATTGGTGAACCAGAACATATAGGCACAGCATACTAACGTTCCAGCAATAGTCCAGAACAGGACGATGGGCGTCAAATTGCATTTGGGCTCGACGCGGGGTGGGGAATGCGATAAGTAACAATCCCAAAACGCAGTCTAACAACCTGCCCGGCACCGGCGGGCAAGGAGCCGGTTGAGGAGGAGAAATGCCATGCTCGATTTTACCGTTGATCAAAAGCTTTGCACGCATTGCGGCTTGTGCGTGCGCGATTGTCCGGCCCGCATCATAGCGATGGCAGCGGGATCACTGCCTCGCATCGAGCCCGATCAGGAAGCGGCCTGCCTGCAGTGCCAGCATTGCCTGGCCATCTGTCCCGCGGCGGCGATTGAGATTCTGGGCCGCAAGCCGGCCGATAGCCTGCCCCTTGCCTCGAACAGTTTCCCGACGCTCGATCGGATGGAACTGTTGTTGCGCGGACGGCGCAGTGTGCGGCAGTACCGGGACGAGAACGTTGATCCTGCCCTTTTGAAACGGCTGCTCGCCGCGGTGGCCAACGCGCCAACCGGGGTCAACCGCCGCGAACTGACTTTTACGTTGATTGACGACAAGGACGCCATGCAGCGGCTGCGGGAAAAGGTTCTGGCGGGGCTCGATACTGCCACCCGTATTCCCGAGCGCTATAGTTATCTTCATGAGGCCGGCAAGGCATATCGTGAGCACCAGAATGATATTATCTTCCGCACCGCGCCGCATGCGCTGTTCGTCTCCGCTCCGCCCGACGCGCCCTGTCCGAATCAGGACATTGCCATCAGCCTGGCTTACTTCGAATTGCTGGCGCAAAGCGCCGGCCTGGGCACGGTCTGGTGGGGAATCGCGCAAATGGTCTTCATTGTGCTGCCGGATTTGAAGGCGCTGATCGGCATCCCGCCGAAGCACCTCTTTTACGCCATGCTGTTCGGAATGCCTGCCGTAAAGTATCCCCGCACCGTCCAGCGCGACAACGCCGCCGTCCTCCGCCGCGCGAAAATCTGAATACATCTTCCTTCGCGTTTCAACTGCCGCGGAATGGGCGCATCTGCGAATCGTTATCTGCAGGTGGGAAGCAAAGCAGAAGGCGCAGCGCGAATTTGGAGGGACGACCTCCGTGTCGTCCGTGAAGCAGCCAGAGCGGGAGGAACGACGGGACGGAGCCCGTCCCTCCAGAAGACAAGGCGCATCCGCAACGATTCGCAGATGCGCCCCCGTGGAATGGGGTGTCGCTTTTCATGTTGACTCTAATTTGCTCATGAGTATATTAGACATGATGCTTATTTACTAACGACTGGAAAGGGGGATCGAAATGCAACCACGCTATATCAAGGACAGCGTCGAAGCGGATCTTGCAACTAAAATGGTGTTCGTCGGCGGTCCTCGCCAGGTGGGGAAAACAACATTCGCTTTGTCGCTGCTTGACGGGAATCAAAATGAGTCCTCGTCGGCCTACCTCAACTGGGATGTGCCGGCGGATCGCGACGACATTATCGCGGGGCGGCTTCCTTCGGGGCAGGCGCGACTCGTCTTCGACGAAATCCATAAGTACGCACGCTGGCGCAACCTAATGAAGGGGTTATTCGACAAGCACAAGTCTTCGATTTGCTTCATTGTGACCGGCTCGGCAAAACTGGATTACTACCGCAAGGGCGGAGATTCTTTGCAAGGGCGCTACCATTATTACCGGCTTCATCCGTTCTCGGTCACGGAATGCGGCGCGCCCGCTGACCGGAGCGTTATGGAGCAGTTGCTCAGGTTCGGGGGCTTCCCCGAGCCCTTCCTGAAAGCGAACGACCGTTTTCACCGCCGGTGGTTGCGCGAGCATTCCGATCGGGTTCTGCACGAGGATCTGCGCGATCTGGAGCATGTGCGCGAGGTGTCCATGCTGGAACTGCTACTGCACCACCTGCCGGCTTGTGTCGGCTCACCCCTCTCCGTGAACAGCCTCAGCAAACTTCTACAGGTGGCGCACGAGACCGTGGAGCGCTGGCTCGACATTTTCGACAGACTGTATGTGTCATACCGCATCCCCCCTTTTGGCGCGAAGCGGATCAGGGCCGTCAGAAAAGAGCGAAAATTGTACTTCTGGGACTGGTCGCGCGTTGAAAATCCCGGGGCACGATTCGAGAACATGGTGGCCGGCCATCTTTTAAAGTACTGCCACTTTATCGAGGACACGCAGGGATATGCCATGGAGTTGCGCTATATCCGCGACACGGACAAGCGCGAGGTGGATTTTGTCGTTCTGCGCGATGGGCGCGCCGAGTTCGCCGTCGAATGCAAGAGTGGAGAACGTGCCGCTTCCCACGCCTGCCGGTATTTCAGGGAGCGAACGGATATTCCCCGCTTCTACCAGGTGCATCTCGGCGGGAAGGATTTCGGGAACGCCGAATCCGACACCCGTGTGCTTCCCTTTGCGGCCTTCTGCCGGGAATTGGCGCTGCCATGACGTCCGGCGTCCATGCCGTTCGGATGAAAGAAGACAAAACGGTATGCGAAGAGACTGCCGGATATGGCGGGGCGATCGTTCTCTATCGCGCTCCGGATGGTACGGTGAGTCTGGATGCCCACAAAATGGCCCGCCTGTTTGACAGCGACCGATCCGTGATCCTTCGGCACAGACGCAACATCTATGACACCAGCGAGTTGGACCCGGCAGCAACCTGTGCAAAAAATGCACGGGTTGCCGACTTGTGGTGAACCTGATTGCGAAAAAGGAATAATAATGGCCAAAAACAACAACGGCAAGAAACTGGCAACCAAGCAATCCATCGTTCGCCGCGCGAAAATCTAAAAGTCACGGCAATTCCTATCGCCTGTGGAACTGAGTGTCAACTTTGAAAAATATTTTCGCGGTGGAAGCGAAGAAAATCCGCTTCAGGTTCGGCTAACTTCTCCGGCAAACGAATTGACTGGCCTGCGAACGGAACGAAATTCTGCTCCAACGCTGGCTGTGGAAAGAAACTCCTCAATCGCTTGCTCAAAACTACTCCCAGCTTATCGTCCAGCGTGATGAGACCAGCATCAAACGCGGCATCGTGTAGCGTCGAAAGGCAAAGTCCGTTTCGCGGGTTAAGCCGGTCAACCGGGAATTTCCCCCACGGCTTGATGTGGCTTGCCACCAGTAAGCGCGGAACATTGATGCCGCTAATGCAACAACGAACATTGTAGGCAGTAAGCACCGCTTGCCGGAAGAATTGCTGGCCGCGACGGACTGTAACTGTCGCTTGGCTTTCCGTCGGTCCGCTCGGTGCGACGAGGCGGACCTTGTCGCGCGCGAGGAAGTCCACTTCCTTCGTTTCGTCGTGAGTGAATAAATCGTGCATTATCTGCTCGCTCTCCGTGCCGAGCATGGAGATGTTCGAGTGGAACTCGGCCCACATGGCCTTGTCTTGCTTCGTCGCGCCCTGCAACCCACGAATTCCGCGAGCTTGTTGCACGGGATCAAGCGCCGCGAAGTTGACGAGTTTCATCGCAAGACTGCTGGGTGTGCGCCCCATTTTTGCCGCCGTTTCCACAATAATGGGATTACCCTTGTGCAACTTCCCGAACGGAAGCTTGCAATAGAGATTCAGCGCGATAAGAAAATGTTCGCGCGTCCATTTCACAGCCGGTGCTTTCGCCATGTGGTCAAGTTACCAGATACAACTGTGATTGCCAATCAGTCGCCATCATTCGATACGACGATTCTGTAATCATCACGGACCTCTTCGGTGTCCATATTGTGAGCAACCACAGCAGCCTTCACACCGGCAAAACATTTCTCAAGTGCCGCCTGTGCCTGACGGATGGTTTTAAATCGCAATGGCTTCATTTCTCCAGCCATTTCCTCAGTCCAACCAGCGTCGTCCCAGCCGTAGAAGTATTTGAGTTCGATTTTGTATTGCATGAGATATTTAGAGCACAAAAAGGCTCTTTGGGATAGCCCTGTGAAGACGGACTTTACCGGCGAACTGTCTAACGGGAAACTTTATTGTCGGACGCGACCTGGTCCGGCCTCTACGACCGGATGCTGGTTCATCTGCCGGATGAAACCGAAGGGCGACTGAACGTCGCCACCGCGTATGGTCACGTATACGTTGCGGCGCGCCGGTTGGCTTGTGGTACGGATTTGGGAACACGAACTGGCGCGGGAAAATGCCGGTCGCCTGGCGGCCAGGATCAGGCGCATTGACCGGATGACGATCATGACGTGATCTGGTCAGGACCGGATGCATACGATCCAATTCAGGGCTCGTCCAGCGCCTTGACGTGCGGGACATCGCGCGCGGGCGGGGGCACCGTGGCCGGGGATGGGGCGTTGGATGGGGCGTAAGCGCGCAAGATTCCGGCCGCGGCAGCGTCGGCATACTCGCGGAAGATGCTGGGTTGCGGGCGATTTTCGACATCGCGGAGGCCGTCGTAATCGCCCAACTGGATGCGGGCGTAGACGCCGGCGTTGTTTTGATAGTAGGGTTCCAGAAAGACAACCGGGCCGCGGAAAAGGCGGTTGGCGGCGAGATTGCGCACTTGAACATAGAGGTTGGTTCCCAGCGGCCGCGAAATGTCCGAACCGCCGCAGGGCGGCAGGCCGGTGGCTTCGAAAAAGGTCTGGGAGAGCGCCTCGGCGACGCGGCGTTCGGTATCGTGGCTGCCTTCCAGCAACTTCCTGAACAGCGCGTGAAGCTGAGCCTCGTCGTTCAACTCCCCCGGCAGATAGTTGCCGTGGATCAGGAATAGCAGGCGGTTGTCGGGCGTTGACTGGGTGTAGGCGCCGCCGGCGGCGTTGAAGTGCAGGCAGAGCGTCAGGTCGGGGCGCCAGGCGTTGACGATGTCGGCGCGGGCCTGGATTTCGGCCCCGCGGACAAACAGGAACTCGCGCCGTTTGCGGCGGGCATCCAAAAGCGCTCCTTCGCGGAAGAGGTCGGGCAAGTGCGCGTAGGCCGGATCGGCGGCGAGTTCGGAATCGCGGGCGCGGTAGTCATCCGGACGTTTCGCGGTGGCGGGCGTGAAGTCCGGGCAGGTGATGCGCACCTCCGCCCCGGCGGCTTCCAGTCGCGCGCGCAGCAGGCGCGCCACGTAGCGCGTGAGAGCGGCTTCCTGGACCGGCCAGCCAAT
The DNA here is from genome assembly GCA_903925685.1 of uncultured bacterium. Lineage (GTDB taxonomy): Bacteria > Verrucomicrobiota > Kiritimatiellia > CAIKKV01 > CAIYGI01 > CAIYGI01. Next base: position 1,519 of record CAIYGI010000280.1, on the reverse strand, counting down.
GCGATTGAGCCAGAACCAGCGTTCCTCGACGCGCGCCCATTCGCCGCCGATATGGCCGGGGTCGAGCATGATGCGCAGGCCGCGCAGCGGGGCGTTGCTGGGATTGCCAAGCGCGCGCAGGTCGTCGGGATCCAGAAAACTTCGCGCAGGGTGGGGTGAAGCGTCGTTCGGCGCGGCGAAAAAAACCTCATCGAGCGGGGCCCCCGTGGCGGCCGCCGCGGCGCTGGCGAAAATGGCCATCGCGCCGGCGTGCTCGCGCAGCCGGTCATCGAGACGGCCATCGGGCGCATAGACACGTGTCAGTCTGGCGTCGAACTGAGCGCGGGTGAGGGTGGATTGCAGTTCGTCCAGGTCGGACCAGTCTGAAGCCGCGGCATACGCCGGAAGCGCTGCGACGAGCAATCCGGCGAGCATTCCTAGACAGTGTTTATGCGGCATCATGATGACTTGCAGTTGTTACGCCATTCGACGGCATCGGCGCAAGAAGTATTTACATTGCGCCTGCCGGAAAATGTTGTAACATAACGCCGTGAGCACACTGACACGCGATGTGACGCGCGAGGAACTGGTTATGCTCCGCTTTATCGAGGCGGTGGCCGTGCGGCTGCCTGACGACGATGCGGTGCTGAAAGCCCTGGGTAATCTCTATACGCGGGCGGGATTTTACGCTGAAGGGCTGGATGTGGACAAGCGACTGTCGGCGTTGTGCCCGGATGAACCGATGGTCTTGTACAACCTGGGATGCAGCCTGGCCCTGACTGGAAACACGGATGCGGCGCTGGATTCGCTGAGGCGCGCGATCAGTCTGGGCTATGACGATCTGGCATTCATGGCCCGCGACGAGGATTTGCGGTCGCTGCGCGAGCTGGCCGAGTTTCGCGCCATGACGGGGATTGAAGATCCTTGAGTCCGGTGCAGGCGCGCTATTGAAGTTGACAGGCGGTCGGCTCGTCCATTATTGTTCCGCCTTTCGTTTTGCCCCCATCGTCTATCGGTTAGGACAATAGGTTCTCATCCTATAAAGAGGGGTTCGATTCCCCTTGGGGGTGCCATTTCGATATAGGCCCCGTAAACAAAGTAAAATGGCAATAAGACGGAAGAGAGGCCTTTTTGTCTGTGGGGCAGCGATTGTGTTGACCGTCGCAGGCATCGTATTGACGGAATGCGGTCTATTGCGAATGTCTTTTGTGGATTTTCCCATCAGCGTCGGCTCCCAGCCGATGAGCATGGTCCCCATGAACATCCTGGCACCGAAGGGAGTAAAAATGATCGCTATCGATTTTCAAGCAAAGCAAATGATCTATGAGTAAGAATTGGTCTAACCAGACCTGATCCGTACCGTTGACGCGTGGCGGGTCAACGTCCGGATAGGCCGGACGTTAGCCCGTCTTTCCCCGTTCGCGAGTAAACCGCTTTATTTTGGAGGGGGGATCGGCGTTTGCCCCTTTATTTTCAAGGGTCTGATATTAATAACCGCGTGTGGGGCAGACCTTGCCTGTTGACCAGGGAATTTTCCGTG
>CAIYGI010000279.1 GCA_903925685.1 uncultured bacterium | reverse complement strand
TAGGCTCCTCCAGCACCGGAATCCCATCCGTAACCACGCATCCCGTCTCGCGCCTTCACCGTTATTGACCCTCACGCCAGCTCATCCCGCCGTCTTCCCACCCTCCAAACTCCGTCCTCGACGCCATAATTACAATTGCTGCATGGCGGACCCCGCCGTGGTCGGTCGGGACCCGTACGACGGCGGATGGCTTTACCGGGTTCTGCCGTCCGAACTGGAATACGATCTTCGCTGCCTTGAAACTCAGGTGGCATCGTGCGATACTGATCGTAATGCGAGTGGTAAACGGCGTTTTGCGTCGCCCAACGCGCCGGGCAGGTCAAACGCGACGGGATAAGGAGCAGCGCCATGGGATTCGGACTAGTCTTTGTCTTCGTCGTCGTTTGCGTTGTGGTGGATGTGGCGCTCAGGGCCGGCCTCCGGAAAACCCACGAGCGGAAACAGCGCCGCGAACGGGAGGAGGCGCTGTCCGTCAGCCTGAAGCTCGACTTCACGCGCGAGGCCATGACGCTGAAGCGGGCGGAGGTCAGCGATCCGGCGGCGCGCATCCTCTGCGTGGATGACGAGCCCGTCGTTCTGGACAGTTTCCGGAAGATACTGGTGCTGGACGGCTATTCCGTGGACACGGTGCAGACCGGGCAGGAGATGCTCGGGCTGATCCAGACGCACCACTACGACTTCGTTTTTACCGACCTGCGCATGCCCGAGATGGACGGCGTAGAGGTGGTCAAGGCGGTCAAGCACATGCGTCCGGACATCGACGTCATCGTCATCACGGGCTATGCGACGGTCGAGACGGCGGTGGAAGGCATGAAGTTCGGCGCCATGGACTATGTGCAGAAGCCCTTCACGGAAGAGGAATTGCGCGCCTTTGTAAAAAAGGCCTTGATCAAGCGGCGCGACCGGATCGAGAAACAGTTGAAACCGCGGATACACATCACGCACGCGACCGAGGCGGGCGCGGTCCACGCCGGGGAGTTTTCGATACCAGGCGGCGTGTTGATCTCATCTGGACACTGTTGGGCAAGCGTGTCGCAGGACGGCTCGACGAAGGTGGGCCTTGACGATTTCGCGAAGAAGCTGATCGGGCGCGTGGACGGCATCGAGTTTCCGAACGTGGGCATGACCGTGCGGGCCGGCCAGCCCCTGTTCGCGGTTCGCCAGAACGGACGCAGGGTCCAGTTTCACGCGCCTTTAAGCGGACAGGTTCTGAAGGTCAACCAGGTCTTGATCGGGGAGCGGAATATTCTTAATCTTACTTCATACCACAACAACTGGATCTGCACGATCGATGGCGCGAAGCTCGACGTCGAAATTCCCACGCTCAAAATCGGCAAGTCGGCCGTGGCCATGTTCCAGGACGACATCGAGCGTTTCGTGGCCTTCGCGAAGACGAATGCCCCGGAAGGCGCGACCACCGAAGCGCCGTGCATCGGCGCAATGGAGCGGTTGGACAATACACGCTGGGAACAGGCGGCCAGGGCGTTCTTCGGACGCTAGCCGGAATTGCGGGAATAATCAGAACCGGATCGAACCGGAAACGCCCGCGATCAGCGAGGGATCGGCGTCGGCCGTGCCGGCGGCATTGCCTTCAGAATCAAGAAACTCGAATTGCTGCGCAAGCGCCACGCCCGCGAAAATCCGCGCGCTCAGGCCGGGGTTGGGCCCGTAGCGCAGGCTGGCGATGACCGGGACACGCCGGTCTCTGACCACGCCGCCCGGCAGCTCTCCGTCTTCGTTGAGGCGGAACGCGCGGCTCTCGTAGCCCGCGGAAAAGTCCGTGACCCACTTCCCGCGTGCGTCATTCTTCCACGACAAGGTGGCCCCCTGTGCGGTTCGAAAGGTGAGCCGTTCGGTGATTTTCCAATAAAATCCGGGGATCGGCAGCACCAGCGCATGTTCTTCGAGACGCGAGCGGGCGATCAACCCGATCGAAAAAGAAAAATGGTCGCTAACATTCCTTGAAAAACTGAGCAGCCCGCCGGAAGTTTGACCGGCGCCCCAACCCGCGCCTTCCGCCACGTTGAAAGTGGTGTCAAGGTTGCCGAAGAGCGACCACTTATCGCTCAAATTGCGCCGCATGTTCAGGCCAAAACGGTTTGCGAAAACGTCATCGATTCCCGCCGCATTCGCCGGCGGTGTGTCTGGAAAATCGTAGCGGCTGTGCTCGCGGTCGAAGGCGAATCCGAACATGGCCCCGTTCGTCGCCACGTATTCGACAACCGCGCCGACCGACCAGCGGGCCTCTGAGACATCGCCGGCGCCCTCAAAACCCGAGGGTGCGATGTAGGTTGCGCCCGCCAGGAACGCCCCATGTAGGCCCGCCCGGATCGGCGGCCCGCGCTGCGCCGCATTGAGCGCCTGCTGGACCACCAAGCCCTGCTGCACGCCGACATTCCCGCCGGCCGGCGTTTGCGCGAATAGCGAAGCGGGAAAGAGATTCGCGGACAAGAAAGCGACGAATAGCGCGGCGGTTTTCGTCATGAAGGCGCACCCAGCACCGCGCGCACCTTGCGGGCCAGCAGTTCGCGCGAAAACGGTTTGGACAGGAAATTCATGCCGTCGTCAAGGATTCCCCTTTGCGCAATGATACCAGCAGCACGGTTTCATTGCCAATCGGGGTTTTGGCCGGGGCTGCGGCGGGCATTTGCTCCGTTTTCTGGGCGGCGAATCGCGGCAGGTAAATATTGAATGTCGTTCCCTTGCCTGGCGCGCTGTCGACGTTGATAAAGCCGTCGTTTTGCTTGACGATGCCGTAGACGGTGGCCAAACCCAGTCCCGTGCCTTCGCCAACGCCCTTGGTTGTGAAGAACGGTTCGAAGATGTGTTCGAGCGTCGCGGGATCCATGCCGCAGCCGCTGTCGACCACCGTCAGCAGCGCGTACCTGCTCAACAGTATCGTGGCGCCGGATGAGCCCGGGATGTACAACTTCCGCCTCTTCAGGGATGAGACCTACGTTCCGCTTGCCGTAAGCGAGAACATCGAGGTTCGCTGACCGACCGGGCACGGGTCGCCTGGCCGATCGGACTTTGTTATGATTCACGCAAGGGTACGCCAGGGGATACGCGGGATTCGGAAAGGAATTGGCCGGCATGTTAACTTTCTGGAAATCGAGGACGGAGGGCGCTTCACGGAAATTCAAGTTCATCGGTTGCGAGATTCTCTACCGCGAAGCCTGCGCGCTGGCGGCGGCAGGTCCCCACCGCGTGGATGTGGATTTTTTACTCAAGGGCTTGCACGACCTGCCGCGCGAGGACATGCTGCGAAAAATTCAGGCCGCGGTCGACGCCGTTACGCCCGAGGCGGGTTACGAGGCCGTTCTTTTGGGATACGCCCGCTGCAACGACGGACCATGATCCGCGCGTAGAGAGCGGGCAGGGAGTGCGCAGGTGTAAATTTCCTAGATGAATCTGAAAAAAGATGTAATTTGGTCTTGACAGGCGATATATTGGTGGTATATCACTATATTCATTATGTCCGCTCGCATTC
>CAIYGI010000278.1 GCA_903925685.1 uncultured bacterium | reverse complement strand
GAATGCGAGCGGACATAATGAATATAGTGATATACCACCAATATATCGCCTGTCAAGACCAAATTGCATCTTTTTTCAGATTCATCTAGGAAATTTACACCTGCGCACTCCCTGCCCTCTCTCTACGCGCGGATCATGGAATCGGCGACATTTCGCTTGCGTGAAACCCTGAAAATGCACATTATCCTAAAAGTTGTGCGCATGTAGGCCGGTATTCCGGCGTGTATTACGGAAGGTTCTGGATTTGCGGATCGCTTGTTCAAGGAGCTAAATGAAACGGGGCGGATGGCTGCTGGTTTTGTCGTTGAGTTGTCTGGCCGTGGAAGCGGCGGCGGCGCGCGTCTGGATTGTCGGCGATTCCATAGTCCGCGAAACCTCCTTTGCGCTGCGTAAGACGCTGGAATCGGCGAATGTGCCGGCGGACAGTTTCATCTCGCTGGGATCCGGGCTGACAAGGCCGGATTTATTCGACTGGCACGCGAAACTCCGCGATATCGTCACAAACTCCAGGCCGGAACTGGTTGTGGTCATGATGGGCGCCTCTGACATTCAGGATATGAAGGGAAACGGGCAGTTGCTGTCGCGCGGCACACCGGCCTGGGATGCGGAATATGCCCGGCGCCTGGATGGCGCGCTGGAAATTCTGGCAGGCGGAGGCGTACGGCAGGTGTTTTGGGTGGGTCTTCCGGATATGCGCGATGCAGAGTTGAACCAGTTTGCGCATGATCTTAATGGAATCATAAAAACGCGGGTGGCGGCCCGCTCCTTTGCGCGCTTTTTCGATTCCGCCAGCTTGCTGAGCAAGCAACCCGGTCAGTTTTCCGCATATCTTCCCGGCCCCGACGGCATGCCCATCCTGGCGCGCTCGACCGACGGGAAACATTTGAGTTTGCAAGGCGGAGCGATTCTGGCGCAGGCAATCTGGACGGAGATCAAACCACTGCTGGAGAAGGCGGTAAAACCATGAATCGAGCAGATAAAGCGCGCGCGCGCGCCGCAATTTTCGGGCTGGCGTTCTTGATATGGGCGCTGCTCTTGGAATCGAGCCAGGGCTTGGACCCGGCGGGAACGCCGCCGCGTGCCGCCACGCCTTTGACGACCCAGCCGGATGCAATCGGGCTGGTGGCTCCAGCCGGTTTGCCGACCAACGGGGTTTTCGCCCGTTTCAAGGCCGATCAACAGTATTATGCGGCGACGGATGAGTTTCTCAAGGGACATTACGATGTCGCGATTGCGTCTCTGGAAAAGGTGATCGAGCGCAATCCCGGTCTGCTTGGCGCGTGGGAAGTGCTGGGGTGCAGCTACTGGAAAAGCGGGCGCACCAATGAAGCGCGCCGGCTGTGGGAGCAGTTGCTGAAAGTCGACCCCAAAGTGGCGCGTGCGCACATGCTTCTGGGCTCCCTGGCGCTGGCCCAGACGCGGTACGAAGATGCCGAAAAGGAGTTCCGCGCGAGTTTGTCGCTCAAACCCGACGACATCCAGACCCGTTTCGCGCTGGGCCTGGTATTGCGCGCGCTGCATCGCGGCACGGAAGCCGGGGAGATATTCGGGAAAATTCTCGCGGACGACAACGATCGTCACGATGCACGGCTGCAGCTGGCGCTGGTCATGGTTGACCAGGGCCGCTACGACGAAGCGCTGAAACTGTGGCGGGAACTGCCGGCGGCGGCCCGCAACAGCAGCGCGAGCATGTTGCTGACCGAGGCGGACATCTTGATGAACACCGGTTCCGCAACCGGCGCGATTCGATGCGCGCAAAATGTCCTGGCGTCTGATCGCGACAACCCGACGGCGCTGCAAATGCTGGCGTGCATTTCCGAATACAGCGCACAAAGCGAAACCGCCATCCCGTATTTGAAACGCATCATCGAAAGCAGCAAGGATGCCTGGACGCGGCAGCATACCCGTATGCGGCTGGCGGCGCTCTACATCCGTTTGAACAAGGCGGAACCGCTGCGATTCTCGCTGGACGAGGCCATCGGGGTCACGCAGGATTTCCTCAAGGAGACGCCCGACAATCCCGACGCCATGATGCTGCTGGGCGATCTATGGGTCAGCAACCTGAAACTCGATCAGGCCGAGCAGCAATATCTCAAGGTGTTGCGCGATTATAATCCGCGCAACCGGCGCGCCCACGGGGGGTTGTTTCAAGTCTATATCGCGCAACACGATTACGGCAAGGCGCGGGAGCAGCTCCGGGCGATCGAGAGTTTCAATCCGCAAAATCCCTATCTGCACTACTGGCGGGCGCAACTGGCGGAATCGCAAGGCGATCTCCAGAGCGCCAACCGCGAGGCCAGGCTGCTCGATGCGGCGGGGGCGCAGGGCGCGGCGGCGGTCATCATCTATCACGGCATCGTCAATTCGGAACTCTCGGAGATCATGCCCGCGCGCATCCTGCGCGCGCATCTCCAGGTTTTGAAAAAGGCGGGCTTCCGCTTGATCACGGCCCGCGAACTGCCGGCATATCTCGCGGACCGGCAGCGCAGCGCGACAAACGCGCCGGAGCTCGTGGCCGTCATCACTTTCGACGACGCCCGCCGCGACACCTTCTTTTACGGCACGCCCGTGCTGCTCGAACAGGGCGTGGCCGCATCCATGCATGTTCCCGTCGGCGATATCGAGCGCGACAACTTCCTCTGTTCCTGGGAGCTGTTGAATCAATATCTGACCACGGGCGCCTGGGTTTATGGCAGCCATTTGATGAACGCCAGCGACATCGTGCAGGTTGATGGCGCAGGCGCCACGGCTTATCCGCTGGCCAATCGCGTCTGGATCGGCAAGGAACATCGCATCGAGACCGACGCGGAATACCGGACGCGCATCGGATACGAGTACCGGAGCAGCCGGGAGATCATGGAACGACGATTCGGCCAGCCGGTCAATTTCATGGCCTATCCGATGGGCGATCTCGGACAGGAAACGCGCAGTGACGTGCCGGATGCCATCGCCGTCAACCTCGCCGCCGCCGTCACGAATTATGCCGTCGGGTTCATCCAGACCGAGTTCGGCTATGCGGTGCATGGCGACAACCCGCTGTTGTATCAGCGGTACGAACCGGATCGCTCCATCTCCGCCGATGAACTGCTGCGTCATATCATGGAATACCATCCGGTATTTCTGGCGCGGCGGATGCAGACGCAATATGCCGCGCAAGCCGGCAAGCGGCAAAAGGCCGGGGAACTGACGGAAGAATTGAAGCAAGCGGGCTATCTGCCGGTTTTGCACGAAAAGCTGGAAAAGAACGTGCATGAGCAACTGGCGGGACGCAGTCGTCCGCCCGACAACATCGACAAAATCCGCAAGGGACCCTACCAGCTCGATTTGAGCAAGCCCTACCTGGCCGCGCGCGCGGATTATTTTCATGATGTCTACGAAAACGTGAATTACCACCTGCTGGGCGCCGCCGGGCTGAATCTGACGCCCAACATCGTGGCCGAGGCCTTTGGCGGCATCGGCCAGCTTAAGCAGGTCGCCGCCGCCCAGGCCATCCCGTCCAGCGCAGTCAAGCTGAACGAACAGGTTTTGGGCGTGGCGCCGTCCATCTTGTTTCCTTTTCCCATGCGCCTGGCCGGGCAAGTCGCCCGGCGTTCCTTCACCGGCGACGCCAGCACCTCGCTGTTGCGCTATGCCGCGGAGTTGGAAACCAAACCGCTGCTGCCTTTGGACCTGGCCGCCCAGTTCGAGCATGACGCGCCGCCATCGGCGCGCAGCGTGCTGAAAGACACCAGTTACGACATGGGGGCGCTGTCGGCAAACTGGAACTTGTTCGATTGGTGGGACTTGAACGGCGGCTTGCAACATTACGCCTATTCCGACGACAATCGTTGCGATCATTTTAGACTGGGCAGCAAGTGGCTGGTCTGGCCGCAGCCAGGCCTGTATGCCGGTTTGAACTATCAATATTCCTCGGCGTCCGAGAAAAGCTTCGACTACTGGACGCCTTACAAACTGAATCGCTTCTTCGCGGAAGCCCAATTTCGCGGCAATTACCGGCGTGTTTATTACAATCTACAGGCGCGCTTCGGGATTGGCAAAGAGGGTGTGCGGCCTGGCGACGATGACGCTTATCGAAAGACGCTGGCCGATTTGCAGAAGGCAATCAACGATGCGAGGCGCAACAATTGGACCAATCCGACCTTCCAGCAATTACAGAAGGAATACGACGACCTGCTGGCCCAGGGACCTCCGTCCACGGACTGGGAACCGGTGCTCGGCCTGAGCGCATCGACGCGTTTCAAGCTGGGCGAGCATTGGGAATTCAACGGCGAGGTTAGTTACGACCGGGTGCCCAACTACAATCAATTGTCGATTCTGGGCGGGATCAAGTACGCTTTTTGACCGGCGCCGCCAAGGGCGGCCTTATTCCCACACGTAGGTGTCGTCCGATGGGGTGGCGGAGGGGGCGACTTCGATGCCGTGCGCGTCGAGCTGACGGAAGGCCGTAATGGCTGGCCGCGCGGCGGAGGCGGGAGTGCTGGGAGCGGCGGGCGGCGCGGCTGCCGGAGCGGGGGGGGGGGCGGCAGCGGGCGCGGCTGGCGTGAAGGGGGCCGCGGTGAAGGGATCGGCGATTTTATAGGGGCGGTCATCGACCTCGTCGGACTCGTCCTTCTTCGCCCGCGCGGCGTTGCGGGCGGCCAGGCGGCGGTGGCGCGAGTTGAGCATGGCCGCGACCGCGAAGATCACGCTCAGAATGGTGGCGATCAACCCGGTGATGGTGAGGGGCGCATTGTCGTCCATCATGGTTTTTCCTCCACGGCCTTCGGTGTGTTGTCAGGTTCTGGAAGGCTGCCCATGTCGTGAGCCGCATGCTCGATCAGTTCGCGGGTGACCTTGGGAATACGGGCGGCGAATCCGAGCATCAGCGCCATGTCGCAAATGTTGTTGATGACGCGCGGCAGACCGGCGCTGATCCGGTGAACCTCCCGCAGCGCCGCCTCCTCGAAGGTCCAGATATCGCCCCCGGCCACGCGCATGCGGTGCTGGATGTACTCCATGGTCTGCGTGTCGGAGAGCGGCGCCAGGCGCCAGACCAGTTGCAGACGCTGACCCAGCGCGGGTTGCTGCTGCAGTTCGGTTGCGAGCTGCGAATGGCCGGCGAGAATGATGGTGAAGGCGGAGCGTTCGACGCTGCCATCGGCCTGCACGCGCAGGTTGGTCAGCAGATGGATCAGGTCGAAAGCATCCTGCTGGCGCAGCAAATGCGCCTCGTCGATCGTGATCACGGTCGGCTTGAAGGTGCGCCGGTGGCTCTGGACATATTCCTGAAGCGCCAGCACGGCGTCGGCCAGCGTGGTGGGTTTGGCGGGTTCGCCGATGTGCGTCAATACCTGGCGCGAAAGCACCAGCGCGCCGCCCGGCATGGCCTCGCAGCGCATGAAGGCGATGTTGTGCTCCTTTTGCAGCTGCTGCGACAGCATTTCCAGCACCATGGATTTACCGACCCCGTAAGGGCCCACCAGCACGCCGCCCAGCCGGGCGCCGCGCACGATGAACAGCAGCCGCGCCAGCCCCTCGCGGTGCTGTTCGGAAAGGTAGGCAAAACGCATGTCCGCAACGTTGCGGAAAGGCTCCTCGCGCAGATTCCAGTAAGAAACGTACATGCTTTTCCTTGACGTTGAGGGTAAGCTTCAGCGTCCGCTGCGCTCGTTGCCCGCTGGCGTGTTGGTTTCCATACCGTTGATGACCGAGGAAAAGAGGATGCGCCGCGCTGTGGCTGTCGCGGGGGCTGGTGACGCGGGCGCCGGCGGCGCGGGCGGCATGGAAACGGCGTGTTGCGGAGCGGCCGCGGCCGGCGATGGATGCGGCCCGCTGCGTTCCGTCATACCGACGCCGCGCACGATTTGATAGGGAATGCCTTCATCCACGCACGCTTCGCCGAGATACTTGGTCACGATGCACAACCAATTGCTGGCCGCTTCCTCCGGTCGTTGCAGCGTGATGGCGACCGGCATCAACTCTTCCAGTTTATTCTTCAACCGGAAGGCCGCCGGTGAGACCGGGCGCGGCATGGTGAAAAGCGCAGTCACACCCATGCGCTCGAAGGCCCTCACGAACGAAAACAGATGTTCCGACAGTTTCTCGGGATTGGTGCGCAAGGCAATCCATGGCAGGACGGTGTCCAGCACCACGCGCCGGATCGCGTGCTGGTCGATAAAGTTCTGGAGCTGCAAAAATCCGTCCGGCGGCAGCATCCACTGCGCCTCCCGGTCGCGGCCGGGCACAAAATCGCTGTATTCGAGCAATGCCAGCATGCCGTTCGATACGGCGTTGCCCATCGGCAGGCCCAGCGAATCGGACATGATCATGAGATCCTTGGCGCGCCAGACGGAGAGCATTAACGTTCTCTCGTCCTGCTGGATACCCTGAAGAGCGAACTGCAGGCCCAGCACGGTCTTGCCGGCGCCGGAACGACCGCTGACCAAAAAGGGCCGGCCGCGGTACACACCGCCGTACCGGCTGTCGAAAAACGCCACCCCGGTTCGTGTTTTATCGTAACTGCTCAGGTAGCCGCCCCAAAGCGGGCGGCCACCTGAGAGTGAATGGCGGTGCGTCCGAACCCGGCGCGTGGGCGAGGCTCACGAGGTGTTGACCGCCGGCACAAAGGGGTTGCCGAGGAACACGCGTTGCAAG
>CAIYGI010000277.1 GCA_903925685.1 uncultured bacterium | reverse complement strand
GAATGCGAGCGGACATAATGAATATAGTGATATACCACCAATATATCGCCTGTCAAGACCAAATTGCATCTTTTTTCAGATTCATCTAGGAAATTTACACCTGCGCACTCCCTGCCCTCTCTCTACGCGCGGATCATGGCGGATTGTGCGGTATCGGATTGTGTCGCATTTTTGCCCATCAAGATGCGGCCGGCGGGATTTCGCTGAGGTCGCGGTTGGGGCGGAAAATCTCGACCCATTCCGCGATCCCGTAGCAGGCATGCATGAGCGGGATCAGGAAGACGATGGCGAAGTCCGGCGCGCGCCGGGTTTCGCGGACTTTTAGCGCGGCGGCGGTCAGTACGCCGAGCATGTAAAGCGCGGCGGCGGCGGCCAGCAACCAGGCGCAGGGACGATAGAAAGGGGCGGCGGCGGCCAGTGCCGCGGCGCCCAGGACCAGTGCGGCCGGTCCGAGCGTGGCCGGTTCGCATTCCACGCCCGCCCGCACGAGGCGGATGCGCGTTGCGCCGTAACCATAGACCTGCTTGCAGAAGCGCCAGAGCGATGCGCGCGGATAATGATAGAGCCAGGCGCCGTGATGGAAGACCAGGGCATGGCGCGGCGGGCGGGTGGCGTGGAAGGCCGCGATCATCTCCTCGCCGGGCCAGAAAGCCGGATCGAAACCGCCGATTTCCTCCAGCAGCTTTTTGCGATAGGCCATGTTGCAGCCGATCAGTCGCGACCATTTTACCGTCACGGGCGCATCGCCGGTGGTGGCGTAACGTTCGGCGACATAGCCCGCCGCGCGCGAAGCCAGCGTTTGTCCGGATAGCCGCGCGATCAGCGTCGTATCTTCGGGGACCAGGCTTGGTCCACTTACCAGGCCGACGGCCGGGTCGTCAAAAGGTTCCATGATGCGGCGCGGCCAGTCCGGCGCCACCACCACGTCGTCGTCCACGAAGGCCACGATCTCGGCCCCGGCGGCGCGGGCGCCGGCGTTCTTCTTCTCGCTCGAATCGCCGCGGGGAAAAGCCAGCGGGAGCAGGGCGACCAGGCCGGGCGCCAGATCGGCGAGCCGCCGGATTTCATCCGACACCCGGCTGTCGGCCAGCCGCCCGACGATCAGAATCTCCATTGCAAGATCGCCGCGGGCGGAGATCAGCGAGGCGACGGTGCGCACTAGGGTGGGGCGTCCGAGGGTCGGAATCACCACCGAAAGCGCCGGCTTGGGACACGTGGGACACGGTTCATGCGGCGGCATCGCGAAGCGTCTCCCGGCGCCGGCGCAACGCGCCGGCCATTAAAGCGAGCGCGGCGCCCAGCACGATCAGGAAGCCCAGTCCCTGTATGTAAAGCGGCCAGCGGACGGGGGCGTATTCCATGCGCAGGGTGTGGCGGCCGGCGGGTATGAAAACCCCCTGGGCGATGTAGTCCACCCGCCGCACGGGCGCGGGGCTGTCGTCCACCCATGCCTTCCAATCGCTGTCGTACTTGTCCGCTGCGCGCAGCATCGCCGCTTGCGGCGCGTTTACGTTCAGGACCACCCGGCCGGGACGATATGACACGCGTTCGACGGATCCGGTCATTCCGGCGCTTGCGGATGCCGGCAGTCCGGCGGCGCACTCCGGGGCAACCAGCACGGTCTCGAAGGGCGTGAAGGCCGGGTTGGGCAAGCGTTCCAACACGGACTTGTCGTCCATGGTCCGCCAACCCGCAACCAGGGCATAACGCGGCGAGGGAAGCGTCAGGCGCAGGACGAGGTGGCGCCCCGGCGCGCCGGGCGCCGCCGGAATCACGCGCACGCCGGATTCCTCCGGCGTCACGTCGTAGCGCAGGACGGGCGTCAGCGCCGTTTGCCAGGGACGGTCGTGCTGCAGGCGGTTCCAAAGTTCGGCGGGCGCCAGAACGTGGCCGACGGCGGCCAGTTGCCAGTAGCGCGTCGGGTTGCGTTGCAGGGCGGCCAGGTAATTGGCGTAGTCGGCCGGCATGCGCGGCATCTGCGTGAAGTTGACCGTCTTGATGTCGAGATAGGGAAAGAGGTAGGTCAGCCACCAGTTGTAGAACCCGTCCTGCGAAAGCAGCGCCGCGCGATGTTCGGGCATGTCCGCTTTGAGCAGGCGCGTGACGGCATTCTCTTCGAGCGCCGACAACGGCATGGTCTTTATATAGTGTCGCGACAGCCAGACGGCGTCACCGGCGACGATCAGCACGAGCGCCCAGGCCGCGACCTGGCGGGCAGCCGCCGAGCGCACGCGCGAGAGCAGAAAGAACCAGAGCGCGGCGGCGGCGGCAAAGGTCATCAGCGCGCCGTGCCAGAGGGCGGCGACCTTGTTGTCCGCGATCACGCCGGCGTATTCGCCCCAGCCGGCGTAGCGCTGCAGTTCCCCGGCGCGGCCGGCGGCAAGCACAACGGCCCAGAGTGTCAACAGCAACCCGCACGCGGCGGCGCCGACGGTGAATCCCCGCAGCCAGGCTGCCGCGCGGGCATTACCGGCCGGCGCCGGGGCGGGACGCGACGGCTGTGCCGCCGGCGTCTTGGTCCTCGATTTCTTGCTCATGCGATCACCATGCCGACATGAAACCATAAGCGGGCGCGCGACACAACCGGAGCTTTACTTGTCGCCGGAGTTCGATTAGCATGAATCCCCGAGAATGTGCGGGCGTTCCGACTTGCCCGCCGCTCCGGAGACCATGCCAATGCCGATTGCCGAAACGACTGCCAAAAGCCGGTACAAAAGGGTTTTACTCAAACTCAGCGGCGAAGTTCTTCAAAACAAGGCCAGCGGACTGAGCATCGATCCCTGCGTGGTGGCCAAGCTGGCCGGCCAGCTCAAGACGGCGCGCAACCTGGGCGCCGAGATCGCCATCGTCGTGGGCGGGGGCAATATTTTTCGCGGCGCCGTGGGCGAGGAACGCGGCATCGACCGCAACACGGGCGACTACATGGGCATGCTGGCAACGATCATCAACGCCCTGGCCCTGCAGGATGCGCTGGAAAAAGCCGGGGTCGAAACCCGCGTGCAGACCTCGATCGAGATGCGCCAGGTGGCCGAGCCGTTCATCCGCCGGCGCGCGGTGCGGCATCTGGAAAAGGGCCGCATCGTGATCTTTGGCGGCGGCACGGGCAATCCCTACTTCAGCACCGACACGGCCGCCGCTCTGCGCGCCAGCGAAATCAATGCCGACGCGTTGCTCAAGGCCACCAAGGTGGATGGCGTCTACTCGTCCGATCCATTCAAGGACCCCAAAGCCGTGCGTTACCAGAAACTCAGCTACGGCGAGGCTCTCAGCAAGCGGCTCAAGGTGATGGACGCCGCGGCGTTTTCGCTCTGCATGGAAAACCGCATTCCGATCCTGGTCTTCGATTTTTTCAAGGAAGGCAACATCGAAAAAGTCCTGGCGGGTGAAATTATCGGCACGGTCGTATCCGACGCATGATTCAAGCAAGGAGGCGGGAATTATGGAAACGCTCGATGATGTAATGCTGGAAACCGACGACAAGATGACCAAGTGCGTTCAGCACCTACAGGAGGGTTTTTCGGGGCTGCGTACTGGCAAGGCTTCGCCGAGTCTGGTCGAAAACGTGCAGGTGTTGTACTACGACACCCCCACCAGGTTGCGCGACATTGCCGGCATTGCGGCCCCCGAGGCGCGCCTGCTGGTGATCAATTCCTACGACCCGACGGCCCTGCCGGCGATCGAAAAAGCCATTCTGGCCGCGAACCTGGGCGTCACGCCGATGAACGACGGCCGTGTGATCCGCCTCGTGATTCCCGAACTCAGCGAGGAACGGCGCAAGGAATTGACCAAGGTGGCCAAGCGTCTCTCCGAGGATGGCCGCATCGCCGTGCGTGGCGTGCGGCGGGATGCCAACGACCGGATCAAGGCGCTGCAAAAGAACGGCAAGATTACCGAAGACCAACGCGATCAGTCGCTGGAACAGGTGCAAAAGGACACCGACGGCACGATTGCCAGGATCGACGCGCTGTTTGCGGCCAAAGAGAAGGAAGTCATGGCGGTATGATAAGCGGCGTTCCGCGTATTGACGTGGCGGCGAGCGGCATGTTATCGTTTTCGAATTGAGTGCGTGATCGCGGCCAGGGCCGCGCGGGAGATTCATATGAGCGATGAAATGGTCAACCCGGGGGAATCGACCCCACCCAAGATGGTGTTGAACAACTCCGGCGGGATTCCTCCGGCGCCGGGCGCCGATCCCAACAAGCGCAAGACTGCGCGCGTGGATCTGGCCGCCGCGCAAGCCGCCTCCACCGCCACCGTTTTAAAATCGGCCACCACGCGCATTACGCTTCCGACCATGCCGGCCGCGGCGCCGCAAGGTTTTGCGCCCAAGACCATTCGTCTGACCAGGCCAGGGATGCGTCCCGCCGTGCCGGTTTCGCCGGCCGGTATTCCCGCCATGCCGGTTGCCAGCCGCGCGGGCGCCGCCGCCGGTGCTTCGGAAGCGGCCAAAAGGCAGACTTCCCGCATTCCGCTCGAAGCCGCCTTGGCCATGCCGGAGGGTGTGCCGGTGACGGTCGATGTGTCCAAGACCGTCCACCTTAAACGTCCCGAAGCCGATGCCGGCAATCTTGAGGTGTCGGCGGCGGATGCCGGCGATGCGTCCGTAAGTACGCCGGCGGATGCGCCGCAGCCGACCCAGCGCAAGACGATCCGTATCAAGCGTCCGATGGGCAAGAACATCCCGCTCGCGGTTCCGCGCAGCATGGCCGTCGCCCGCATCGAAGCGGAGGCCGCCCAGCGCATGGCGGACGAAGCCGTTCAACCGGTGGGAGCCTTGTGGCCGATTCTGGCGGCCGTCGCGATCGTGGTCGCTTGCTTCCTGGTGTACGCTCTGGCCGCGCAAGCCATGCCTGAGTGGGGCCTCCGTTTCCCAGGGCAGATCGCCTAAAGGAGCAATCTATGACTGGCAATGTCGTTCAAATCACCACCGCTAACTGGGAGACCGAGGTAACCTCGTCCACCACCCCGGTGGTCGTGGATTTTTGGGCCGAGTGGTGCGGACCATGCCGCATGTTGAGTCCGGTGGTGGAGGATCTCGCCGCCGAGATGGCCGGCAAGGTCAAGTTCGGCAAGTGCAATGTTGATGAAAATCAGGATGTCGCGGGAAAGTACGGCGTGCGCTCGATTCCGACACTGCTCGTGATTACGAACGGCGTGGTCAAAGGCCAGATGGTCGGCGCCATGACCAAGGCCATGCTCAAAGAGCGGCTGGCCGGTTATCTCTGAAACCGCATCGGATAAACTCCTGTGGTTGGGCGGGAATCTGCGGGTGGCGTGTGGGTTGATGTGTGGATTTCAACCACCCGAACTCGAACAATCCGCCACTTTTCACGGTCGGCGGGAATAAACGGCGGGCACGCATCAAACCCCATAAAACAAAGGGCCGGAACGAGTGTTCCGGCCTTTGAATTGGTAGCGGGGGTTGGATTTGAACCAACGACCTTCAGGTTATGGGCCGCACATTCAAACCGCTTATTTGTTGGTGTTGATCGTATATAAAGCCGCCAGGAAGCCCCGCGTGTGTGGTTGTGTGTGTATTTTTCTTGCCTCATGGCTCATATAGTAACATACTGCCGCCAGCAGTTAAAACAAAGGAGGGCGGCAATATGAGCGTGGGAATTCGGCGACAAAGAGACGGCACACTCCGTCCGTTCTGGTACGGAGAACATGTCGAGGACGGCAAACGCAAGGTTCTTAACGTGGGCGAATGGCGCGGCACGCCGCCCGCGTCCCTGTTGGGGACTGGCGACGGCATAACCGGCGACGCGGCATTTGAAGCGAGCCGGAAGGAAGCCGAGGCGACACTCAAAGGCCACGCTAAAGAGGCGGGCCGTAAAGGCCGTGTGGAACACTTGACGGAGCGCTTGATCGAATCGAAGACCGGACGGGCCATGGAATATGTCGCGATCGCCGACCTGCCGAACCGATGGCGCAACTTGGGCCGGCAATCGCAAGTGAGCGAACCCTATTTGAAGGGCTGTGATACTGTCTTCAACCGCTTTGCCGCCTTCATGCAGGCCCGCAAGCCAGGTGCCACAAATCTGTACGAAGTCACAGCGAAAGACGCATCCACCCACGTAACGGAACTTCAAGTCAAACTTGCCCAGAAGACTGTCCGCGATGCCGTCAAACTGCTGAACAAGTCCTTTGAGCGGTTTCTGCCCGTGGGTGGTGTGAATCCCTTTGCCGGCTTCGTGGGCCGTCGGACAAACGGCGAAAGCGAGACGATACACCGTAAACCCTTTACGAGTGACGAACTCAAGGCACTACTGGCCGCGGCCAGCAATGATGCCTTCATGCACCCACTTGTTGTGACGGCCGCGTGTACCGGCATGCGCCGGGGTGACGTGTGCGGCCTGAAATGGGCGGACGTTGACCTTGCAGAGGGCATGTTGGCCGTCAAGACAGCGAAGACCGGGGCGCAAATCGAAATCCCCATCTTTAAACCCCTTCGGACCGTCTTGGAAGAACGCCAAGGAAACGGAGGCGCCCTTGTCTTCCCCGAGGCCGCCCGCATGTTGAAAGAGAATCCCGACGGACTGACATGGCGCTTTAAGAAGATCGTGGCGCAAGCCTTTGCCGGCGATGCACAACCGCCCGCCCTGCCGGTACCCGTACCCGCTGCCGACATTGAAACAGATGTGGCCGCCGCGATTGCCAGGGGCGTCCCCGGTGGCGACCGCCGGGACCGCATCCTTGAAGTCTTCCGCCGGTATTGTGCCGGGGCGTCCTTGCGGCAGATTGTGACCGCAACGGGATACTGCAAGGCAACCGTGTCGAATGACCTTCACGCCGTGCAAGACATGGCAGGCAAGCACTTCTTACGCGTGCAAACGACAAACGTTAAAAAAGCTGTCCGGGAGACCACACAAATCCCAAGGGCACGCGGGCAGAGGGCCGCAAGTGTCCGGGACTGGCACGCTCTGCGGGCAACTTTTGTCACGCTGGCCCTGTCTGCAGGCGTTCCCATTGAACTTGTCCGCCGCGCGACGGGGCATGCCACGACTGAAATCGTCCTGAAGTATTACTTCCACCCGGGACGTGAGCAATTCCGCGCCGCGTTGACCGGAGCACTGCCCGACGTGTTGACCGGGGACGCGGCGAAGAAACGGTTGACCACGGCCGAAGAACTGGCCGCACTGGCCGCGAAACTGGCGGAGGGATCGGCAACGAAGGAAGACAAGTCGCGGTTTCGGAAATTGGCCGCGAAGGTGTGATGAACCTGTCGGCAGACGGTACTGGTGTGTGCGACGTTGACGGGTCGAGAAGATTTAGGGGGTGCTGAAACCCCACGCCCAGACTCGCAGTCAGGATTATTTCCGCCCAGATCCAGGCGCGCCGACAAACAGATCCCGCCACTTGAACCATGCGTACCAGGGGAGGGTGACGCCGAAATGAGGTGATCCTACGGAATGATGTCCTTGTCCGCCCGCCGCCACCAAGGAAGCCAGCCGCCCGCGCGCACGGCCGCCCACATCGTACGCGCCAACCAACCGGTCACCCCGACGTAAAGCATGATCTCCAGGAATAACCCGTCGCATTCGGCCCTGGTCACCGGGCGGCCGCCGATCTTCCGGTGGCAATACAACCAATCGTGGAACAGCGCCGCGATGCCGTAGCAGTTCTTGCCGTCGCCAGCCGGCGGAATGTACCAGGTGAACGCCAGGGGGATTGATGCCCAGTCGAAAACGAACCCTTCTTTCACAGTGGAAATCTCACACGCCGCGGTGCGATACGACACCGCCGCGTCGAGCATCACGTTTCCGCCGGCCGTGGTGATCGTCTCAACCCCGCCGTGGACCAGTCCGGCGAAACGCCCGTCCGGATCGGGAATCGGTTGGATGGGCTCATCACTCATCAGTCGTTTTCCCGGCGGCGAACGCATGGCCGCTGCTTCAGTTCCTCGGTGAGCCCCCTGATCGAGTCGGCGAGCTTGTCCAAGCGCCGCCCGAACATGCACCCCTGCTGGTAGATGACCCAAACGCAGAAGCAGCAGACGGCGCCCAGGATGACCACCACCGGCCACCTGGCCGCCGCCTCGATCGTCTCAGCGTCCGGCAACAGCGCCACACCGCTTGCGCCCACGGCCGCCAGGCACGCGCCCACCATGTACAGCTTGCCTTCCATGCCCGCCTCGCTACCGCAGACCCACCGGCGAGGGACTTGCCACCGCCGCCGCACCCGGCCCGGCAACGGCCGCGGATGCCCCGGCCAGCCCGCCGCCCTCGACGGTGAGCATTACGTTGACCGCCGCGTTCGTGCCGCGCGCGGGCCCCGTGGAGGCCACGGAAACGCCCCGGTTGATGACCAGCGGCGTGTTCAGGTTGAAGACCGGATTGATGCAACCAGCCACGAGCAGCAACGATGAAAAAAGAACGCTGAACGCAAAACGGCCCAAGAAACCGGATTTTATTTCATCGTTCATCATTCTGACTTCTGCGTTTTTTTTCATT
>CAIYGI010000276.1 GCA_903925685.1 uncultured bacterium | reverse complement strand
CCATCCCTCCGGCCATCACTCGGTACTCGCTGCCCCTCCCAAAACCGGCACACTGCCAGTCCTGCTCTTTACTAACCGCCCCAAGTAAAAATTCCGCTTTTGCTCGCTCCAAGAATTCCGCTTTTGAAAACTACGCGACAGTATTCCGCGCTTGACTCGCAGCGGCGATTTTTGAGAATCATGCGTGCCGATGGATGTGTCGATCCGCCGCCTCAGTAAGGAGTTCCATGAACGTTCGACCGTTTCGCGCCTGGTTTGCCGATCCCGCCCGCGCCGATCGCATCGCGGCGGTGCCTTACGATGTTGTGGACACCGCCGAGGCGCGCGCGCTGGCGGCGGGGAACCCGGACAGCTTCCTGCACGTCACACGGCCGGAGATCGATCTGTCCGACGACACCGATCCGCACAGTCCCGCCGCCTACGCCCAAGGCGTCGCGGCCCTGCAACGCTTCCATGCCGAAGGCCGCTTGCGCGACGAGGTCAACCCGGTCTTCTATCTCTACCGTCTGCGGGACGGCGCGCATGTCCAGTCCGGCCTGGTGGCCACCTGGGCTACGGCCGATTACGTGAACGGCGCGATCAAGACCCACGAAAGAACCCGCCCGGACAAAGAGGATGACCGACTGCGCCATTTCACGCGTCTGCAGGCACACGACGAGCCGGTCTTTCTGGTCCATCGCGATACGCCGTCCGTGACCGTCCTCGCCGACGCCGTCGCGGCGCAGCCGCCGCTGGCGGACTTCACCGCGGCCGACGGCGTGCGCAACACGCTCTGGCGCATCGCCAACACGGACGCCTGGCGCGCCGCCTTTGCGGAGCTGACGGCGGTGTATATCGCCGACGGGCATCACCGCGCCGCGGCTTCCGCCCGCCTGGCGCGCGAAAGCGGCGCCGCCGAGGCCGCCTGGTTTCTGGCCGTGGCCTTCCCGGCCTCGCAGACCCGGATTCTTCCATACAACCGCCTGCTGCTCGACTTGAATGGCCGCGCGCCATCCGCCCTGCTGGAGGAGTTGCGCGCTCGTGGTTTCACACTGCAGCCCGGCGACGCGCCCGCGCCGCGCGCCCCGCATCGCGCGGGCCTTTTCCTAAATGGCCGCTGGCAGATGCTGGCGTGGGAGCCCGATCCGCGGGCCTCTCCCGTGGACGCGCTCGACGTGAGCGTGCTGCAGAATCGCGTCCTGGCGCCGCTTTTCGGAATCGACGATCCCCGCACCAGTCCGCGCATCGCCTTCGTGGGCGGCATTCACGGCACACAGGAACTGGAGAAGCGCGTACGAGCCGGACGCGCCGCGGCGGCCTTCGCGCTCTACCCGACGCGCGTGCAGGAAATGATGGCGATCGCCGATGCCGGCGCCGTCATGCCGCCCAAGAGCACCTGGTTCGAACCCAAATTGCGTTCGGGCTTGTTCGTACATCCGTTGTGATTTTCATTGTCCTGCCGCCAAATTTGTCCTTATACTGTGCCGACATGAGCGAGTCAACGGCAACGCCCGCAGGCAACGACCTTGTAATAGATCTGAACTTTGCCCCCGCCTGGACACGGCAGCCGCCGCCGAAATTCACCAATGCAGGCGGCGAAGAGGCGCGGACGGCGGAGCGCCATCATGACGATGATGCGCGCCGCGCACCCCGCGAACGGGGCAATATCAGCCGGCCTGACCGCGCCCGCGAAGGGAGCCGCTTCGGGCGGACGCCGGAACGTCCCATGCCAGAATCCGGACGGCCTCCGTTTCGAGGCGAACGTTCGCCGCCCTCGTTCGCCAGCCGCGCTCCTTCGGCCCCGGCGCTGGCGCCGCTGCCCGCCGGCATCGAGGTTGATTTTCTCCCGGAACGCCGCGGCATGGTGCCGCTCGCGACGCGCCTGGCGGCCTTGCGCCGCTCGTACGCGCTCTTCGATGTGGCGCATCAATTCCTTTCCAAGCCGGATTATTACCAGCTTCGGCTGACCTCGGTGCCGCCGTCCGCGGGCGTCGCCGCACCGCCGCTCTTCCAGTGCGGACAATGCCGCGCGGTATTCAGCCGGAAGGAGAGCATCGCGGCGCATGTCTTCGACAAGCACTTCGATACCTTCTGCAAACGCGAGATCGTGGAGGTCGAGGCGCCGAAGGGCGCCTTCGTCTGCGTCGCCCGCTGCCGGCTCTCCGGTGAATTGATCGGTCCGCCGAATTATCACGGGTTCAACGAGCGCATGATGGAACTGCATAAACGGCGTTTCTCGCACATGACCTTCGAGGCCTACCGGGCGCAGATCGAAAACGTCCGCGATGCGGCGCTGCTGGAAAAATGGGGGCAGGAGGTCCGCCAGCAGACGGTCTACCACTTCGGCGAGGGCGAAAAGGCCGTCTCCTTCACCAGCTCCAGCGAGGCCGAGGGTTATTTCCGCGCGCGCCACCTGCCGGCGATGATTCACGAAAGCCATCGCTGCATACTGCCCGGCGCGGTCGCGCTCGCGATCGACGATCCGCCCTTGCGCCGTCTGATCCACGAACACCTGCAGCAGGAGCAGCGCTTCCCGCTCCGGCTGGCCATCACGCTGCGGCTGGCCTTCCGCCACCTCGGCCTGCATACCTTCAAAGCGGCCAATGGCGCCACCTTCCTGACCTCGGTGCTGCCCGACCCGCTCAATCCGGAGCAGGCCATCCCCGCCGTGCGGGCAATCCTGGAACACCTCGCCAGCCATCCCGGCTGCACCCGGCCCGAGTTACAGGCGGCCCTGTGCGCTGAAGGGCTCCCGGAAGCGTTGCCGCCCGCCGAACTCGCCGCCCAGTTGCACTGGCTGGCGGACAAGGGCCATGTCATCGAATTCGGCGACGGACGCATGGCGGTGCCTTCCGCCAATCTCGTGCGCCATCTCCAGACCGCCCACCCGATTGTCGAACATTCCCGCAAGGACCGGACCGGCCAGTCGCGGCGGCGTCCATCCGGCAACAGACGCCCGGCCGTCGAAGGCCGCGGCCCGAAGCCGGAAAACCGGAAATCGTCCGCCCCCGCCGCGGACTCTGCGGAAGTTCCGTTTGTCCCAACGCCGCCGTCCGCTCCCGAAGTCGCGCCGGCGGTGGAAATCACGCCTGTTTTGGAGGTACCCGCGTCATGAAAAAAATTCCCGCCGTTCTTTCGTTCCGTCGCGTCCGTCAGTCCGTTGCGCCGGCCGCGTTTGCGACCGTCCTACTGGTTGCCGCAAGCACGACGTGCGCGGCCAACCGCGTCTTCCTTGTCAACGGAAACGTGCTAGCATTCCAGTCCATCGAATGGCGCGGCGTCTCCAAGGAATACCGCATCACGACTGCGCAGTCCGTCCTGCCGGTGGCATTGAAGGATGTGGATCATCTGGAAGTCGACCGGCCCGCCGATTTCGACAAAGCCGCCAAAATGGTCGAAGCCGGCCAGAATGCCGCCGCCATTCCGATCCTCAAGGCCATCGCGGATAAATACGAGATGCTGGTTTGGGACGCGCAGGCCGCCGGGCTTTTGGGCCGCGCCTACATCGCCCAGAAAGATTACAGCCGGGCCGCGGACGCCATCGAGACCGTGCTCAAACGCAGCAAACCCGATACCGTGCCTCTGGCCACGCTGCGCGCTTACTGGGAAGCCCTGGCCGGACTCAAGCGCAACGAAGATCTGCGCAAGGCGCTCGACGCCGCCATCGGCCATGGGACGCGCCCCACCGCCGCCCAGGCGTATCTGGTGCGAGCTGGCGTCGAAAAGGCCGCCGGCAAGACGGAAGAGGCGGCCGCCGACTACCTGAAAATCGTGCTGCTCTTCGACAATCTGACCGAGGTGCAGGCCGAAGCGCTGGCGGGCGCGGCCGAGACGCTGGAAGCCCTCCAGGATCCGCGCGCGCAGGAGATGCGCACGCGCCTGATCAAGGAATTCCCCTCCAGCCCGTTCGCCGTGAAACAGGCCGCAAAGTGACCGGTATCCGCCCGCATCCATGAACGCCGGCGCCACCATCCGGCTGCTGACTCCGGACGTCGTCAATAAAATCGCCGCCGGGGAAATCATCGAACGCCCCGCGTCCGTCCTCAAGGAACTGCTCGAAAACGCCATTGACGCGGGCGCCACGCAGATTGACATCGCGATCGCGGCCGGCGGCCTCAAGCTGATCGGCGTGGCCGACAACGGCAGCGGCATGGACCGCGACAATGCCCTGCTCTCCATCGAGCGCCATGCCACCAGCAAAATCCGCACGGCGGAAGACGTCGAGCGCATCGCCACCCTCGGTTTCCGCGGCGAAGCCATGGCGTCCATCGCGGCCTGCTCCCGCTTTCACCTCCTGACCCGCCCGCCGGAGGCGCTGACCGGCACCGAACTGATCGTCAGCGGCGGCCACCTGCAGGATGTGCGCGATGCCGGCGGACCGGCGGGCACGGCAATCGAGGTGCGCGACCTGTTTTTCAATCTCCCGGCGCGCCGCAAGTTCATGCGCACGGCGCCGACGGAGATGTCCCACATCCAGCAGACCTTTCTCGTGCACGCCCTGGCCCACCCCGGGATTGGCTTCCGGCTGACCGTGGACGCGCGCCCCATGTACGCTCTGCCCGCCGGCGCCAGCCTGGAAGACCGCCTGCGCGAATTGTTCGGTCCCGAACTTATCTCCGCGCTGCGCCCGGTTGCCGGGCGCAGCGCGGCGTTGGCCGTCAGCGGCTACGCCGGGCTGCCGTCCGCCGCCCGCGCCGACCGCAACGAGCAGTACGTTTTCATCAACCACCGCCCAGCCACGGCCCCGATCATCGCCCATGCCATCCGCGAAGGCTACCACACGCTGCTGCCCGCCGGGCGCTTCCCGGTTTTGTTCCTCTTCCTGGAACTCGACGCCGAACGGGTGGATGTCAACGTCCACCCCACCAAACGCGAGGTGCGCTTTCGCGAACCGCAGGCCATCCGGGACGGCCTGATTACCGCCTTGCGCGAGGCCCTGGCTGCCCCGGCCCAACTAATAACCGGCGCGGGACCGCTTACAACCGCCGTCCCCGGCCCGACCACGCCGGAACTGCGCATTGACGACCTTCCCAGCGCCCGCATCTTCCATTATCCCGCGCTGCCGGCCATGCCGCCCGTAACGCACGCCAACCCCGCGATGGCCGCCCCGGCGCTCAAGGCCGCGGCGACGCCGGACGCAAGCGCCTCCATCGGCGATGGCTCCGCCACGCTTTCCGCCGCCAGCGCTCCGCCCGCCGGCCCGAGCCGCGCCCCCTGGGCATGGTGCCGCGTCGTGGGGCAGATCGGCGGACTTTACGTGATCCTCGAAACCGAGGATGGCTACGCGATCATGGATCCCCACGCCGCGCACGAGCGGGTGCTTTTCGACCGCTACCTCAAGGCCATCGGCGACGGTGCGGTGGCAAGCCAGGGCCTGTTGACACCGGAGACGGTCGAAATGCCGCCGCGTGACGCGCTGCGGGTGCGCCAGAGCCTGGTCCTGCTGCGCCGCATGGGCTTCGGCATCGCCGAATTCGGCGGCAATAGTTTCGTGGTGGACGCGCTTCCCGCCTTCCTCTCCGGAACGACCGCCCGCGCCTGGCTGCCCGATATCGCGCGGCAATTGGAGGAAAGCGGCGCCCGCGGCGGCGGCGCCCGCGGACAGGAAGACGCCGTGGCCCAGGCCGCCTGCAAGGCCGCCGTGCGCTCGCGCGACCATTTGACGGTAACAGAAATCGAGCGCATCGTCCGCGATCTGGCCGCCACCGAGATGCCCTACACCTGCCCCCACGGCCGCCCAACCCTGATCTACACCTCGCTGCGCGAACTCGCGCAGAAGTTCGGCCGCATCTAGTCCGTTTTTTGCAGGCTTGACGGCATCCCTAACGTACCCTATAGTCAGTCGCTTGCTTGCGTAACAGCAGCAGCGGAGAACGGGGGAATCCCGCGCTCTTGTCTGTACGGCTGGTCCCGAGGGACGTGCCGTCGAGGTGCTAGTATGAATAACGAGCTTGCAACAGTTCTTGGATATATGGAGAAGGAGCGCGGAATCAACCGCGAAACGCTCTTCCTGACTTTGGAAGACGCGCTCCTGACCGCTTCGCGCAAAAGCGTGGGGCCCGCTCGCAATTTGCGGGTCTCCATCGACCGCAAAACCGCCGCCATCAAGGCCTTCGCCACGGTCACGGTCGTAGAACGCGTCACCTCCAAACACGATCAGATCACCTACGAAAACGCCCGCCGCATCCACCCGGACGCCCACATGGGCGATCAGATCGAAATCGAAGTCACCCCCGAGAATTTCGGACGCATTGCCGCCCAGACCGCCAAGCAGGCGATCCTGCAAAAACTGCGCCAGGCCGAACGCTCGAACGTGTTCGAAGAATACCGCGGCCGCGTGGGCGACATCGTCAACGGCAGCATATTACGCTTCGAACGCAGCGACATCATCGTGGACCTTGGCCGCGCGGAAGCGCTGATGCCGGCCAAGGAACGCATTTCCAGCGAAATCTACCAGGCGGGCGATCGCATACGGGCCTACGTCATGGCGGTCCAGAACAACGACATGGGTCCAAGCGTGATCCTCTCCCGCGCGGCGCCCGAATTCGTGCGCCGGCTGTTCGAACTCGAAGTGGCCGAAATCGCCGACAAGACGGTCGAGATCAAATCCATCGCCCGCGAGCCCGGTTTTCGCACCAAGATCGCCGTCGCCTCGCGCGACGCCAAGGTGGACCCCGTGGGGGCCTGCGTCGGCATGCGCGGCATCCGCGTCAAGAACATCGTGCGCGAACTTAATGGCGAGAAGGTGGATATCGTCCGCTGGAGCGAGGATATCAAGACCTACATCGCCAACGCGCTCGCACCCGCCAAGCTGCTCAAGATCGAGATTGACCCCGAGATCCCCGGCGTCGTGCATATCACCGCCGACGCGGAACACCTCTCGCTGGCGATCGGCAGACGCGGTCAGAACGTGCGTCTGACCTCCAAGCTGCTCGGATGGAAAGTGGACATTCAACGCGACGAGGGCGATGTCACCTTCGTGGAGAAAGTCGCGCGCGCCGTGGACAGCCTGGCGGCGATTCCGGGCATCAGCCACGAAAACGCCCAGAAACTGGTCGAGGCGGGCTTCCTGAACATCGAGGGCATGCTGGCCGCCGATCTCAACGATCTCGAGGAGCTTGGTTTCGACGCCGCCACGGCCAAGAATCTTTACGAGGCGGCCGCGGCCGCCCAACAGCAAAACGAGCCGGCCGTGCTTGAACCCGAGCCGGGCGCGACCGAATAAGGCGGCATGAGAGTTTACGAATTAGCTAAAGAACTAGGTGTCACAACGGAGTCGCTACAGGAGCGCCTGCGCGCGCTGGGCGGCGCGGTTGGGACACGATTCAGCGAGGTCGCTCCGGAGATCGTGGCGCAATTGCGCTCTCCTGCGGCCGCCGTCCCTTCTTTGGCGACACCAGCGGTTGCACCCGCGCCCAAGCCGGTTGCCGCACCCGCAACTCCAGTCCAGAAGGTCGCGGCCCGTCGGCCCGCGGTTCACAAGGCCGCGCCGGCGCGCGCCGCCAAGCCGCACCCCGCGCCGGCAACCCCGCCGGCGCCTGCAGCGGCCGTCCCGGAGGCCGGCGCAGCCCAAGATAAAGATGCCGAGACCGCTACCGCGGCGGCGGAAGAGGTTGCGCCAACGTCGGCCGGCAAGGTGATCACGCTCAAAGGACCGGTCGTCGTCCGCGAATTGGCCGTCCTGCTGGGCGTGCGTCCCAATCAAATCATCGCCGAATTGATGCGGCTCAACGTGCTGGCTTCGATCAACGAGAGCATCGAAATCAAGGACGCCGCGCGGGTCGCCGAAAAACACGGCTTTGCCGTCGAGAAGGAAAAAAAACGCGAGCACAAACCCCTGGCCCCCAAGCCGGACAAGGCGGCGGCCAAGCCCCATGCCGACGCCGAGGAATTCAAGCCGCGCCCGCCGATCGCAACCATCTTGGGACACGTTGACCACGGCAAGACTTCGCTGCTCGATTATATCCGCAAGACCGCCGTGACCAAGGGCGAGTCGGGCGGCATCACGCAGCATATCGGCGCTTATACGGCTTACATCAACGGCAAGATGATCACCTTCCTCGACACCCCGGGGCATGAGGCTTTTACGGCCATGCGCTCCCGCGGCGCGCAGTTGACGGACATCCCCATCATCGTCGTCGCCGCCGACGACGGGCTCATGCCGCAGACGCGCGAGGCCATCAAGCACGCCGAGGCCGCCAAGGCGCCCATCATGGTGGCCATCAACAAGATCGACCTCCCAGGCGCCAATGTCGAGAAGGTCAAGCAACAGCTGGCCGGCATCGGACTCAGTCCCGAGGATTGGGGCGGCACAACCATCGTCTGCCCCGTCAGCGCGGTCACCGGCGAGGGTGTGGACCACCTGCTGGAAATGATCCTGCTGCAGGCCGAGGTCCTGGAACTCAAGGCCAAGCCCGGAGCGCGCGCCCAGGGCTATGTCGTCGAAGCCCAGCTGGAACCCGGCATGGGCCCCACCGCCACCGTGCTGGTTAAAAACGGCACCCTGCGCATCGGGGACACCATCCTGGTCGGCGCCTGCTGCGGCCGCGTCCGCGCCCTGATCGACGACCATGGCAAGCGCATCAAGTCGGCCGGCCCTTCCGTACCCGTCAAGGTGCTGGGTTTGGACGGCGTACCGGAAGCCGGCGCCGAATTTTCCGTCTGCATGAACGATCGCGAAGCGCGGGAACGCGCCGCGGAACGCGCGCAAACGGACAAACTGGCTCAATTCCGCGCCCCGCCCCAGCGGGCCTCGCTGGAAACTTTGTTCCAGAAGATCAAGGACAGCGAGCAGGTCGAACTCAACCTGGTGCTCAAGACCGACGTGCATGGGTCGGCCGAGGCCATCGAACACGCGCTCAAGGAGATCAAGAGCCAGAAGGTCAAGCTCAACATCCTCTTCAGCGGCGTCGGCGCCATCACCTCCAACGATGTCCTGCTCTGCAGCGCCTCCGACGGCATCGTGCTCGGCTTCCATGTCGGCGTGGACGAAACCGCCGCGCGCCTGGCCAAGAAGGAAGGCGTGCAAATCCGCCTGCACCGGATCATCTACGAATTGCTCGACCAGGTGCGGGAAGTCATGGCCGGCATGCTGCCGCCGATCCTGAAGGAGAAGCTGCTCGGCCAGGCGATCGTCAAGCAGGTCTTCGAAATCACCAAGAGCGGCGTCGTGGCCGGTTGCGCCGTAACCAGCGGCATGGTGACACCGCGGCTCAATGTCCGCGTCAAACGCGAAGACGCCGTGCTCTACGAAGGCACGATCAATTCGCTGCGCCACTTCCAGAACGAAGTCTCCGAGGTCCGCGAAGGGCAGGAGTGCGGCGTCCGCCTCGACAACTTCTCGGACTTCAAGCCCGGCGACAAGTTCGAATTTTACGAGGTCGAAAAGATCGCCCAGACCCTCTGAGCGGTCCCGCGCTCCGCCATGAAAGCCGACCGTCTGACGCGCGTCAACGAGCTGCTGCGCCGCGAAATCGGCCTGCAGCTTTTCCATGCGCTGGATTCGTCGCTGGTGGACCTCTCGGCTATCACCGTTACGCACGTCATGATCGGTTCCGACCTGCACAACGCGCGCGTGCTGGTCTCGATCCGCGGCACTCCCGAAGTCCAGAACCAGACCCTCTATCACCTGCGCCACTGCCACAGCGAGATTCAGCGCCTGGTCGCCGAGCATGTGGTGCTCAAGTACACCCCGCGCCTGCATTTTTTCCTCGATGACTCGCTGCGCGAGGGCGATCACGTGCTGGAGATTTTGAACGAAATGGAGCATTCGTAATGCCACCTTCCAACTTCACTCCGCGCAACGATCCCTTCGACGGCTTCCTGATGGTGGACAAGCCCGCCGGCCTGACCTCGCACGATGTCGTGGACCAGGTTCGCCGCCACTTCAACTTTCGCAAAGTCGGCCACGGCGGCACCCTCGATCCCCAGGCCACCGGGCTGCTGGTGCTGCTGCTCGGCCGCGGCACCCGCGCCTCGGATTACCTGATGACCGCCGACAAGACCTACGAAGGCACGATGCGCCTTGGCATCACGACGGACTCCCAGGACGCCGACGGCAAGATCGTCGCCCAGGCCGACCCCTCCGGCGTCACCCCCGCGCAACTGGAGGCGGCCATGCGCAAGTACACCGGCGACTTCTACCAGACGCCCCCCATGGTTTCCGCCATCAAGCAACACGGCGTGCCGCTTTATAAACTCGCCCGCTGCGGCGAGGAAGTGCCGCGCGAGCCGCGCCTGGTCCACGTTTACGAATTCCGCCTGCTGCAGGTCGCCCTGCCCAGCGCCAGCTTCGTCCTGCGCTGCACCAAGGGCACCTACGTGCGCACCGTCTGCCACGACGTCGGGCAGGACCTCGGCTGCGGCGCCCACCTGGCCGGCCTGCGGCGCACCGTCGTCGGCCCCTTCACGATCGCCCAGGCCAAGCCGCTCGACACCCTGCTGGCCATGAACACCTCCGAACTGCTGAACTCCGTGATCCTGCTGCACGACCTGCCCTCGCTGCGCCCAGCCTCCCAACCCGCCTGATTCTGACTGTGAAACGAGGGCTTGACGCGCAAGGCGCGGTTTTGTACATTATGTACATCAATGAGCAATCGTACCATGACTACAATGGCAACCCGAACTGCCGCTGTCGGGCCGAAAAGAGCCCGGTTTTGCACGGTCCATATCAGTATCTGTCCCACCGCTACCAGAATCGGACACAGACCATTCTGTTGACGAAGAACAAACTGCCTTACGCACGGGCCTGGGTGGCCAACTACAGGCGACTG
>CAIYGI010000275.1 GCA_903925685.1 uncultured bacterium | reverse complement strand
TTTTCGGGGAGTGGAAGGGTGGTTGGGAAGGCCAGCGAGCCGGCAACGGACAGGATCATGCGCGCCGTGAAGGCTTTTCGTCGATGCAGGACGCGATGGAACTGACCGTTTCGCCGGACGCGAAACGGTGGAAGTGGCGCGCACGGGATAGCCGCCGAGTTTTCAGATTGGCGGATCAAGCCCGAGATGAAACTCGCGCTGGCGCTGGTTGAGGCGGGCACGGAGTTTGTCGCGCGCACTTTCCGGCACGTCCATGACCATCAAGGTGTACTCGCAGGCGGTGAACCTGGCGTAGCGCTGGTCAGTGAAGACGGTGACGTGCTCGGCAACGGGGACCAGTTTCTCGAACAGGCGCGACTTGCTGGCCTTGTTGAGCGCCTTTCGCCCCCGGCGGAGCAGGTGTTGCTGGAGCAACGAGTAGGTCAGTAACGTAAAGACGACCTGGTTGACGACCAACTCCATGTTCGGCGACTTGAAGTCGGTGATATCCCAGAAGCACTTGATGTGGCGGTGTCGTTCCTCGATGGCCACACGCAAGCCGTAGCGGTCCACGGGAGTCGTTGCGTTGGCGTCTTCGGCGGTAGTCATGATGGCCCAGGCGTCGTCCGATTTTGGATTCTTGTCGGGGGTGCATAGAACCACGTCCAACGGCACGGGACAGCCATCGAAGCTGGTGGTGCGGTTGATCTTGGCGATCCACTGTGACGGCGGGACCGGTTCAGGCAAGCCCCGCTCCTGGCGCTGGCACGCGAGCGTCCGCTGGCGCTTCGCTTCGCGCAGGCGCATGGGTTCGGCGTGGCTGGCATCTAAAAGGTGCCGTTTGACGGGGGCTCGACCGGTTGGTCTTTGCGCACATGCCGCTGCCAGACCGTGTCGGGTAGCGCAGCTATTCCAACCGCGTCCCGATAGGCATCCATATTGCGCCGCACACCGATGGTGGTATCGATGCCATACTTCAGTTTGGCACGTCCGATGGCCGCCCCGTCGATAAAACCCCGGTCAAGGATCAGGTGCCGGATCACGCCCTTGCCAAGGGCTGCGACGAAGTCGTCGACCATCTTCCAGAACACGGGAGATTCGTGATCGTTACCGGGAACGACGGCCAGTCCAGCGTACAGGAAGAAATCCCCGGTCTCGTTGGTGTGCAGCAGACTGACCAACTTGTAGCAGCGGCGCCAGCGTACATGTGCGGCCTGCGCAGGCGTCATGCGCGCAAGTTCGTCCTGACTGACGGGATGGTTGTGCTCGTCGAAGAGCATCCGCGCACTGCCTGCGTAATTCGGGTTGTCGGGCACGAACAGGTACGAGCCGTCTCCGATAAAGATGCCGGCTTTGTCGAAGAATCGCCGCTGCCGGAAAATACTCTGCACGTCGCCGTTGAACCAGGCCTGCAGGGAAGCCGCCGGCGTGTCGCTGGCGATCTTGCGCAGGAAGTCTTGATCGCACGGGGTGCCCCGGGGGTACTCGTTCTTGTCGTTGAAGCCCGGACACTCGATACGCAACTGCCACGTTTCGGGATCGACATGGCTGGTTCCCAGCGACGGACCGAAGGCGGACAGCAACCCGCCTGTGCTCACAACCCACGGAAAACCGTGAAAGGCATGGTTGCCGTGCAGCCGCATGGCCATGTCGGCTATCAGGTAGAACCAGGCTGGAACCTCCTGTTTCTTGCGCGGCCACGGATAACTGTCCGCCAGTTGTTGCAGCAGTTTATCGCCCGCCACATAACGGTAGAAATCGCGTTGGGCCACTTCTTGAACAACCTCGATATAGTCGAAATGGCCGTTGTGGAACTGTTCGACCACGTAGGTACGGTTGGCCTCGAAAATCAATATGTCAGGCATGGCGACACACTCCCACCTTTACGCCGAAGGCGGCGGTACGCTGCGCAGTCGTTCCAGTTCCCCGGTCAACCGCAGCACCTCGCGGTACAACCGGCCAAGTTCCCGCCGCGCCCGGCGAAAGCGCCGGTAGTGCTCCGCCAACTCCCGCCAGCGCGCCGTCTGCCCCTTGGGCACGGCGCGCATCCGCTGAACGCCCCCCTCGCGCGTGAGCAACACCCAGCTTTCGTGCAACTCGCCCCGCGCACAACGGCAACCCGCTTTGCCGCAACGCCGCCGCAGCCGGTACACGCCGCCGCGCAGGAGCGGCGTGTGTTCCATGAGTGTGCAAAGTTGCCGGGCAATTTGCCGTCCGGCCTCGCGCAGTTGCTGTCGCAATCGGGAAACGTCCATAAGATGTATAGCAGATATCATGTTGTTATACAGATTGCAAGCGCAAAAAAACTCCAAGCGCTTTTTTTTGAAAATACGCGAACTGCCGTCACCCACGACCGAAACTTCGCGCGTCGTCTCTTCGCGACCCAGCCACGGCAGTCATTGCCCAAGTTGCGCCTTACTTCCCACAAACCACCACCCGCTCAATCCGCCCGCCTCCCCACTGTCTGAATCGAAGTCTGATCCAGCGCGTTCTTCATCTGCGCGGCGTCCAGATTGCTCACGCTGACACTGACCATGAAACGACCGTCGACCAAGGTCTTAATGTCTCCGCTCTTGCCAGCCGTGTTGTATGTCTCGTGAACCTTGACCCCTTTGTGCGTTTAACAATAAACGGGCTTACGGCCTCGTTTGAGTGTATAACGGTCCGGCCGGTTGGAACGGCGGACTTCAAAGCGATCAAAGAAGGAGGAGGCGAAATGAAAAGTGCGATAACGGCGGCGGTGGTGGTAATGGCGGCAACGGCTTTAACCTGGGCGCAAGGCGGAGACAAGGTTTCGCCACCGGCCGGAGACAAGGGGCCGGCGCCAGCAGTCGAGCATCGCCGGATTAATCAGGACGAACGTTTCAAGCAGATGGACAAGAACGGCAACGGCGTGATCGACAAGGATGAATTCAAGGGTCCACCCGAGATGTTCTCCAAGATCGATGCCGACAACAGCGGCACAATCACCAAAGAAGAACTTCAGGCCGCCCACGAGAAACGCGGTCTCGCACCCAAAGTCGAAGCCCCCAAGAAGCCGTAACAAAAGACTGGTAGGGAGAGGCATGGATCGCATGCTGCACCCGTTGCGCCAGCTGCGCGATTTCTTGAACGCCAGGAAACAACCGGCGGCGGAACCGCCCGCGCATCTGCAAACCGGCATTTGGGGCGAGGATCATGCCGCGCGCTGGCTCGCGGAGCATGGATGGAAAATCCTTGGCCGCCGGGTCCGGGTCGGGGATCGGGACGAGTTCGACATTGTGGCCCGCGACGGCGAGGCGCTGGTCTTTGTGGAGGTGAAAACCCGCCGTAGCGAGTTTTTTGGATCGCCCGGCAGCGCCGTGGACAAGGCCAAACGCCACAGCCTCTCCCGCGCCGCCGTGCGCTACCTGCATACGCTCAAGGAACCAATGGTCAATTTCCGGTTCGATGTAATCGAAGTGATCGGCGCCCGCGGCGACCACGACCCCGTCATCCGCCACATTCCCAATGCCTTCCCCCTGGACCGCTGCTACCAGCTCCCGACGTGAGGCTGTCGGAATTAGTTTGTTCCCCTGCCGAAAGAGGGTATGCTCGCTTCTAAGGGAAGCAGGCGCAAAATGATTAATCAGAGCCTTTTGCAAAATGGTTTGGAGCACAGGCTTAAATGCTCCAACAAAAATAAGAATACACGTTTCGTGGACGTCCGCAAGCTAAAAAACGGTAAAATGTAGTTTTTGGTAGTTTTTTGGCAGACCCGTCCTGATGCGGG
>CAIYGI010000274.1 GCA_903925685.1 uncultured bacterium | reverse complement strand
CTGCGGCCCCACGCGCGTCAATGGAACTCAGGCATTTATGGGCACTACAAACCGAAACCCACACGATATATCAGGGACTTGCGACTGAAATCGAACCGATTTTGCCCGAAACCGTTGAGTACCCGCGAAACTTGGGCTAAGCGCTCGTTGTTCAGGCAAGCAGAAGTTGGGCTCTGAAATTCGCCTGCCATCGATTAGTGAAATTCTCTCGCAAAGCGGGGTTTTGTCCGGCCGAATTCGCAAGGTCTTGCAGGGACACAAAACGGTCGAGAATGCCGAGGAGCATGCCTGCGCGCATCGCCGCCTTGTCCGGCGCGCTGATGATCCAGGCATCCTGCTGCGTGACGGCATACGCCAACAACTCCCGCTCTCCGGGGTCAAGGTCCACCCGTCCAGCCAGTCGTTGTTCCATCTCATAGACCATCACTGGAGTCACAGACTTGGGTGCAAGCCTCTTTCGCATGGCCACAGTATCGACGGTAACGGGGTTACGGCGTCGCTGGTTACCGGTCTCGCACTCCTCGACACAGCGCGAGACGGTGTCCATCTGAAACTGCCCCAGCAGAGCGTTCCAGCAGTTGGCACGATGCGCTTCGATGATCACCATGGTATCAACCATCACGCGCTGTCCCCTTGCGATCATCGCTGGTCCCTCAGAAACCGAACGGCACCGTCAAATTGTAGGCCCCGAGTAGATCGGCCATGTCTTCCAGGGAGCAGTCCAGTAGCTCCGCCGCCTTTCGCGCCGTTACCAGCCCGCTGTCAAGAACCCCGTGAAGACGTTTTGCGAACGTGACAGAGTATAGGGGCCGGGGGTTCAAATCCCCCCCGGGTTGACTGTGTCGCGCCAGTTTATTGATATCCACTTCGATGGCGGCGCTCAACAACCCGAGGTTCTTCAGGCGCCAATAGAGCGCCTGGCCGGACACCCTGAGTTCGCTGGCGTTATGGTTGAGCCATCGGTGTATTTCTATTTCGCCCCGGCATTCCCAGCGCGGCCCCAGAACGTGGGCGGGCATGAGAAGGCCGGCGGCAAAATTGTTGGCCAGGCACTCCGCCCGGGAACCATCCTCGGTGTTCTCGGTGTTTGTGTCGATTCGCTCCGGCGGCATGGTATCCCAAGTTAGAAGGTGGAAAACTTCGTGGCCGAGGGCGAAGTTTTGGCGCTCGAAATTCTCCCGCCGATTGATCAAAATGGCATCGGCCCCCGGCGCATGGCAGGCCGCGCCCGAGATCCCATCGGGACAATCTACGAAGAGCACCAGGTACCGGAGTCGTTCCTCGACAATCTGCTGCATCCCTGCGGCGGGCACCTCTCCAGCGCCCCATTCGCGGGAGAGGTAGTCACCGGCTTCCGCAGCCTCCTCGTAAGTACTGCGCTTGGTCAGCGGAAGCGTGTAGGCAAGCGGCATGGGCTTCTCGCCGAGCAGGTCCGCGAACCTGCGCCCTGCCGATACCAGAGTGCGAACCTTCGGTTCATATCGATCCAGCACACCGGGCACATTCTGGGCTCGCCAGGAAATCACGTTGGGCGCGACGATCAGGTAGGGGTCGGTGAAGTATTCCAGCGGTTTCCCGAGAATCTCCATCAACCGCAGAAGTTCGTCTGCCGCAACCTTGCGTTTGCCAACCTCGATGTTGGCCAGAATCTGCCTGTCCTTGAACCCGATGCGCGACGCAACGTCCTCCTGCGTGAGCCCCAACTCCTTCCGGGCCGACTGTACACGCTGCCCGACCAAATCTGCAAATCGATCGACAGTGACGTTCATGGCTTTCAATCTCCCCGTCTGACGCTGCCCACAGCATCTCACAGCAGAAGGAGTATTGCAATATAATATTGCATTAACACTTACGCAATGCTGAACCCTTGGCGCGCATGCCCTTGGAGTTGAATGCGGCGGAAAAGATCGATTTCAAGACCATTTGCCTGAAGGACGGTTTCGACCTCGCCTTTCTCAATGTCGAGGGCCAACACGATTTCAACAACATCCTGAGCCATGCCGGACGAGGACGACCGTTCATCGGTATAACGTCCAAGCAACAGCCTCCAAAGCTGTCTGCTAAACTGCGACCTTCATGAGGTTCGGCGTTTCTGGCATGGTCAATCCCTTGCAGTGAATCAGTAACTCGCATCCAATCTTCGGCGCACTGGCGCTGTAATTGAGGTTAAACGCCACTGGTTTCCGACCTCGGTACAGCGCATGGATCTGAGGAACGTCATCGTATGACATAACCCACTTGAAAGCCGCCCTTCGCTTCACGTACTTCGCAAGCCGGACGTGGTCTTCGTGCCGGTAGTAGTTCAGATACAACTCGCTCCCCTTTACGTAGTACGGCGGGTCGAGATACACAAGCATCCGATCAACAGATGCATTCGTCCCGAGCCGATCCATAAAATCCAACGCATCATCGTTGAATACCGAAATCCGATCCCGGTACAAAGCCACCTTCTCCACTCGACGCGTCAGTTCCTGACGATTGAACCGAGCATCGAGTTTCCATTGACCGTCTTGCTTGAGGCCACCTATGGGACCTCCATTCACGATTACGCCAGATCGGTTGCACCGATTGAGGTAAAATGCGGCGAAACCGACCCTCAATCGAGAGTGGCGGCGAGGATGCCGATATATTTCCCGCTGCCGTATCCATTCTTCAATTGTCACCGGCGTTGCGGCCATAAGGTCCAGAAACTGATCGGTCTGATTAAGCACGGCTTTCCAAAATGCGTAAACGCACGGATCGGCGTCATTGAGAATGATCCGGCAGACTCGTTCGGCAAACAACAGACTCAGTGCAGCCCCTGCACCTCCAGCGTATGGTTCCGCATACACGCCGTCTTCCAATCCGTTGACCTCGATCAACTGGGCAAGGAAATCCGACAACGCAGCCTTTCCCCCTGGATACCTTAAAGGGCTATTGATAGTTGGCATGATTTGGTATCGCCCCTTTCATTTACACCGCATTGGGCTCGACCAGAACCACCTTGAAAAGCTCCTCCAGTTTCTCCCAGAGGGATCGCAGTTCACTCTCCGTCGGGCATGCGAAACGGTTATGTACGAAGAAGTCCAGGGAATCAGCCGATAGAATGGAGTCGGTGGAACTGACGAGTTTGCTGATAACCTTGCGGGCCAGCGGGTTCACGTTGAAGTCATTGTCCTTCGTTAGGATGTAGTTCAGCATCTGTCTGAGAGTCGGGCTCCAGTCCTTGCCATGCTGCGCTGCCTTGTCTTCGGCCAGAAGTATTTTCATCTTGCCGGACTTCGTTAGGTAATTCTCAACGCACATCTCCAAAAGCGAACGAAGAAGAACCGATACCGCGTTTTGGTATGTCTCCACAGGGAGTTTGCGAAGTTCAACAAAGATGTCATTAATCCGTCGGCTTTCCAAGTAACACCTGATGTTCTTGGGGATCAGCGCAACCGATCCGCGTTTTTTTACAAGTTTCCGAGTAGGCAACTTGGCCGTCCGCATTTTGACATCGGCTGCATTGGACGAGTCCAGCAGAGATTCTACTGTGAAATTGCCCTTCTTGCTCAAATCGGGGGTCCGGTCTCCGAATGACTTTAGGTACTTATCGAAGTCCACTGCCTTGTTCAGCAACCGAGAATCTGCGGCGCCCGTTGCGATGTCAGTAACGATTTTCGCATAGCCTTTCTTGAACTCGTCAGAGGCGACGACGCCCACTGGCTGTTTGTTCTCGCCAAACCGTATGCCAAGAAACGCGCTTACCCTCGGAACGACGTACACACGGTCCAGATTTGTCATCGGGAATGTACGTGGATTACGTACGAGCGTGAGCACGTCAACCGGAAGATCGAGGCTACAGGCCAGTTGGTACATAGTAAGCATTCGAAGGTCATCCGTCATGGCAGATGCCCGTATGCCATACTGGGTCGCAATGGCGTCAACCGTCTGGCCGCCATCGATGAGATTCTTATAGAACTTGGCACGCATAATGGGAGCCCAGCTTTCCACTTGAGGGGCCGTGTGCTTAAACATGATGATGTGCGCTGCGGCTTCACGAGATGGCGCAATCGTCACCCTAACCTTCTTGATTGCATCCACGTATATTCGGTCGGAGAGTTGCTTGAAGCGGGACTGCCACGAAGCGGGCGCAATGTCTGGGCTAAGAAGCAGTTTTAGGGCCGCAACTCGTCGGTTCCCTTCCACAACGTATTTTTCTCGCCCTTTCTCGATCGCAATAAGCGATTCGACCGGGAAGTAGCCGTTCTCAGCGATGTTGCGTGCAAGGTCGTACACCTTGTCATGCTCGACAAGTTCTTCGATAAGTTGTCTTTGGGTCAAAGATGGGTGCGGCTCGGCTATACGTGGATTGAGCGCGTCAAGAAGCAGTCCAGTGATAGCGACGTGTTTTTCTTCCCAGCGGTCATAGGCGATCATGATCACTCCTTTCGGGCAATGACTGTGATGCATTACGTTCGGTCTTTCAGATCCCAAGCGTGGACTTCACCGAATGTCTGGCGCATATACTACACACTGGTGCATGAACTCGCACCTTCTGTATTCTTTTTTTGTTGACGGCAATGCGGTCACGTTGGCCGTTCGTCACGATAACTCCCCCGCGAAAGCGCGATGGCTCAGCGACTGAAACAGTGTGTCGGCATCATTGCTCGCCGCTTGGGTCCGCGACACGGTTTCGCGGACTTGCTGTAGCAAAGCAGCAAAAGCCTGTTGACGTGCCAACGGTGGCACTGGCACGACCAGCGATGCCAGTATGCTCGTGTTCATGTACGTGTAGGCATCATCGTCACCGGTTTTCAAACGTCCCATACGCCGTTTACAGTACGTCATCAGCCCAACGAAAAAGTGCGGCACCATGGCGGTCGAATCAAGCGATAGGCGAATCAGATTCGTACTGATGATGGAATGCGGCGTACTAGTCTCCACGACGCACATCTTGCCGACGGTACCGGCACGGGAAATGATGATGTCTCCGTCCGAGACAGCATAGGACGCCAATTGGCGAAACTTGTCCTCGGTGATGTATACGCAACCGGTCTCAACAAACCGCTCACCCACGATGTTGTACATGGTCCAGACCGGCACGCCAGATGTGGTGATCTCCTCTTTCTTCAAGGCACTGCCGAAAGGGCCGCACTTGGTCCCATCCTTCGTCTTCGAGAACACCGACTGTAGAGGAGCTTTTCGCCACCCCTTCGGATTCGTTACAGGGTCGCCGAACATGTCGAGGAAGGCGGAGCGGAGGAAATCGTCGGCTAGGCGGATGGATTCCTGGCGCTTGCGGCGGATCGCGTCGGCCTTGTCCAGAATGGCCGCGATGCGCTTCTGCTCGGGAAGTGGCGGGAGGGGAGTGTTTAGGGACTTGAGAACGTCCAGGGTGATTCCTTTGACAGTTGCACCCTTGCCCATTCGTTCGATCTGATCAGCCTTGCTGTTCAGAAAGTGAAGCAGATAGCGCGCATTCAGAGCGGGTTTGCAGGATAATGCTTTCAAATCTTGGTTGATCGCCATGTCGATAGTAGCAATCACAGTTTTACCAAGTGCCATACGGGTCGCCGCGATCACTGTACCTGCCGGGACCACGTTGGCAGCGCTGTGTGCCAGACCATCAGGCGTGATGGACTCCTGAGTGTGATCAAGGGTAACGTCTATCAAATCCTTGACTGTCGCCCACGAAATATTGCCGCCCCAGTACGCCGGTTCGCCCCTGTCGGGCGTTCCGCCGCCTGTGATCGTCACGAGGTGTCCGAGTTCGACCATCGGCCACTTCATTCGATCATCCCCTCCAAATCATCCAAATCCCGTGTGATCTCCGCCTCCAGTTTCCGCATGAGCTTGAGGATGGTCTTGGGCGGGTCGTATTGCGGCGGGGTGTAGGCGACTTCTTTGTAGCGGTTGATGCTGAGATCGTAGCCGTTGTCGCGGATCGCCTGCACGGGGACGACGAACGCCTTGGCCTTCCGATCCGTGTCCGCCGTCTGCTCCGTGGCCCGTTTGCCCCACCTCGCGATCACATCCGGGATGTCGTTGGTCTCGATCTTCGTACGCTTGTCGTCGAGCGAGTAGCCGTCCGCCGCCATGTCGTAGAACCAGACGCGCTCTGTCGTGCCGCCCTTCACGAACACCAATACGGCGGTACTGACGCCGGCGTACGGACGGAACACGCCGGAGGGCATGGAGATGACGCCTTGCAACTCGCACTGCTCGATCAGCATCTTGCGCAGATCCCGGTGCGCGTTGCTGGATCCAAACAACACACCGTCGGGCACGATCACGCCGGCCCGGCCGCCGACGCGCAGCAAATTGACGATCCGGTTCACGAACAACAGTTCGGTCTTGGTGGTCTTGAGCGACAGATCCTCGTTGATGTCGCCCTTGTCGATGCTGCCCTTGAACGGCGGATTGGCCAGCACCACGTCGTAGCGGTCATGCTCGGTGAACTTCTTGGAAAGCGTGTCCCGGCATTCGATTTGTGGGCGGGTAATGCCGTGAAGCATCAGGTTCATCAGGCTCAGGCGCACCATGGTCGAATCGAAGTCGTAGCCGTGGAACGTGCGCTCCCGCAGCACCTGCCACTGGCGTTCGTCGGTCAACTTGTCCGCCACGAGCCCGCACTCGATGCCGTTTTCGTCCACATGGCGCTGCCGCTTGCTGGTGTGCTGGGTAAGGATGTGGAAAAAGGCGCCGAGCAGGAACCCGGCGGTGCCTTCGGCGGGATCGCAGATCTCTTCGCCGAGTTTCGGGTCCACGAGCGCGACGATCATCTGGATGATGTGGCGCGGGGTGCGGAACTGGCCGTTTTTGCCGGCGGCGCTGATTTCGGAAAGCAGGTACTCGTAGAGGTCGCCCTGGGTATCGTGGAAGACCTGGCCGTTTTCGGTGCGTTCCCGGTCAATCTCCAGGTAGATGTCGTCAATGATCCCGACGGCTTCCAGCAAGAGTGACGGTTTCGGAATCATAAAGACGGCATCGCTCATGTAACGGGCGAACGGATTATCCTCGCCGCCCAAGCCCTTGATGAACGGAAACACCTGGTCGCGCACGTGGGTCAGCATCTCCTCGCCGGGCAGGTGCCGGAAATGACTCCAGCGTAGTTCTTCGCGGGGGTAGGACTTGCCGTCGGCGCGCTTGTACCTGCCGTCGAACAACGACTTGTGCGGGCGCTTCAGCCACTCGGCGTCTTCCTGGGCCTTCTGCTCGTTCGCGTCCAGGCGGCGCATGAAGAGCAGGTAACTGATCTGCTCGATGGCGGTCAGAGGATTGGCAATGCCGCCGGACCAAAACTTGTCCCAGAGGGCGTCGACACTGGAACGGAGGGCGGGAGTTAACATGGCAGCACCGGAGGGAATTGAACCACGGATGGCACGGATAACACAGATTGGGGAATGGAGCCAGCGAGTTGTCGCGTCAGAGCGTCTGTTTCCGTGGTAATCATTGCTTTCATGCCTTTGCTCCAACATCCGCAGCGAACGCACGCCGAGCGGATGTAATGGGGTAATATGATGCGCATCTTACCTGATTCCCGATCATTCTACCGTATTGATGCGGTTTTGCTCCCCCATCCGTGTTATCCGTTCAATCCGTGGTTGGCTTCCTCTTCACGCCACCAACTGCTGCGCGAACCGTAGTACCTCGTCGATTTCCGCCGGTGTAAACACGCCACGGATGCCGTTCGGATGCACGCGGGTGAACGGATCTTCGACCAGCGCCTTTTTCTCCACCTTGCCGGTCTGGAGAATGTATGTCTCCAGCGTGCGCAGGAATTGAAGCTGGATTGCCGTGAGCGTGGTGTGGGCGGCGACAAACTCCGTGAACGCCCGGCTGACCGTCGCGGGCCATGACTCCAGCCGCTCCAGTCCCAGGATATGCCGGATGAACTGGATAAAATGCGCCGTCCGGTGATCGTATGCCCGGCGCAGATGCTCCTCGGTGATCTCGGGATTCTCCCTGGCGAGCAGGGCGGCCAACGTTCGCAGTTCAGCGTCAGTGATCGGTTTGCCGGCCTGGATCTTCTGAAGTACCGGATTCTCGGCGACCAGCGCCCGGATGCGTTCCTCTACGCGCTTCCTGTACACGGAACTGGTCATGCGCTCGTGAACAAGACCGAACTCGATCGTTTCTTTCACCGCGACCAGATCGGCGATGTCGAGTTTCATGATCGCGGGACGGTCCGTTTGGCGATACCGCATCAGGGGGGCCAGCCGAACGGACAGCGTGCGGAGTTTGTCATCGGTTGGCGTCTTCCACCAATCGTCATGCAAGACAGACTCGATCAAGGTTTGCTCACGCGCCACGACGTTGACCGTGAGTGGCAGTTCTACCACCTGCTGCACGACGCTTTCCTTGATAGCGGCGAAGGCTTCCCGGTTGTCGGTCAAAAGCGCAGTGCCAAGTTCGACCACTTCCATCTCGAATCGCATGGCCTTGAAATCGGCATCCGACCGTACACGCATCAGCGGGGCAATCACGGAGCGCAGGTTCCCGATTCGCTCCGCGGTCAGAGGTGTCCACCAGGAATCCTGAGCAACACCGTCCAACTCGGCGCGGTGGTCGGAAATAACCACGTTGTTGACCGGCAACGCCGCGATGTCGGCCTTCAGGTCCGACTTCACGCGCTCGGCGATGTCGCACCGGTTGGCCGATACAGCCGCCTCGTACTGGTCCAAGCGGGCAAAGAACAGGCGTACGGGAAGCGGAATCTGGGCGCCGGGTTCCCGGCCCTTGGGATTCATCTTGAAGAACTCGAAGTTGCCCCAGCAGTCAATGATCAGGAACTTGTCCTTTACGGGACACCACGGTCTGATGATCTCCTGATCGAGCACGCGTGTGCCCCGGCCGATCATTTGCCAGAACTTCACGTAGGAGTATACGGGCTTTGCGAAGACCAAGTTTACCACTTCGCGTACGTCCACGCCCGTATCCATCAGGTCCACGGAGATCGCGATGCGCGGCATGTCCTTGGTGCGGAACTGATCCAGAAGACCGCCCTTGCCGTAGACGCGGGAGTCCTCGGATACCAGGACGCGGGCCAGTTTGCCGGTGTGTTCCGGGTACATCGCGTCGAACAGCGCCTGAAGCCGGCGGGCATGGGCTTTGGAGATGGCGAAAATGATCGTCTTGCCTGGGAGTGTGCCGGACGGGTCTTTGATGCACTCCTCCATGAACTCCCGCACGATGAGCGCGTTGGTGCCCGCGTTCGTGACCTTCCGTTCCAAGTCAGTGCCTTCAAAATCGATGTCCTCAACATCTTTTCCCTCGGCGATCAGTTTCTTCTGGATGGCCGGTGGCAGCGTTCCGCCTTTGATTCCCTCCAACTGGAATCTCGACCGGACCTTCAGCACTTCTAATTCGCACAGGTACGGGGGCACATGATCCACCGCCTCTTCATAACTGTAAGCGAACGTGGGATCGTGTTGGTCGCAGTCGAACAGTTTGAACGTATCGTGGTCGATATGGTCGCGGGGTGTAGCGGTCAGACCGATCTTGATCGCGTAGAAGTAGTCCATCACGTTCCGATAGACGTCGTAGATGCTGCGATGGCTCTCGTCGGCGATCACGAGGTCGAAGAAAAAAGGGGATAGGTACGTGGCCGGGGTGGTA
The DNA here is from genome assembly GCA_903925685.1 of uncultured bacterium. Taxonomy (GTDB): domain Bacteria; phylum Verrucomicrobiota; class Kiritimatiellia; order CAIKKV01; family CAIYGI01; genus CAIYGI01. The sequence goes on along the minus strand of CAIYGI010000274.1, from coordinate 6,535 downwards.
CCGCCCTGGATCAGGTTGAGCATCGTCTGGTAAGTGCAGACATACAGCCGCCGGCCTTCGCGGACGAATCGCTTTTCACGGGGCGTCGGCCACAGGGGCGCGGAAGGCAGGTGTTCCTTGAAGGTATCCCGTGCCTGTTCCTGTAGCGGGATACGGTCCACCAGAAACAGGACGCGCTTGGCCCAGCGGGCGCGCAGCAGCACGTCCATGAGCGCGGCGGCGACTCGCGTTTTCCCAGTCCCGGTCGCCATGACCAGTAGGAGGCGGCGACGCTTGGCTTCAATGGCCTCCAAAATCGTGCGTATGGCGGCTATCTGGTAGTCGCGGCCGGCGATCTTTGGGTCGATCATTTCGACCGATAGCGGCTTACGCGTATCGCGCCGCTGGGCCAGCCATTCCAGATCGTCGCGGGTGGGAAAACCGTACACCTTGACTGGCGGGTAGAAATCGGATTCCCAGAAGAAGGTGTCGCGGCCGTTGCTGTACATCACGAAGGGCAGCGGTCCGTCGTAGAGAGCCTGTACGCGTTGAGCGTACTGAAGGCCCTGTTCCTGCCCGGCCTCGGCGTCCTTCGACGTGCGCTTGGTCTCCAACACAAGGCCGGGCTTGGATTTAAGCAGAAGACCGTAGTCGGCGAACTGGTGGACGTCGTAACCGGTTCGATACTCCGCCGACCGGCCGCCCTTGGTGGTCAGGAACAGGTCAAGTTCGGTGATGACGTGTGACGGGTCGGTGATCGTCCAGCCGGCCAAGCGCAATCCTTCGTCGATGATCCGTCGTCTGGTTTCAGTTTCGTTCATGCGTATCCAATTCAGTTACCGCCAGTAAAAGGTAAAGCAATTCACTGGTCAAGGTCGTATTGGGATGCACTGGCTTTGATTGGGATGGGGGGCTGAGCGCCGAGGAAGCCCTTTTACCGGTTCCGTGCGGATACCCAAGCCCCCTGGGGTTCTCCTCCACCGCCCGGCCTACTGTTACCGTTTTACTTTGGCGCCGCCGGTTTCGGCGTGACGGATGGGGTGGGGGTCACGGCCTTCGGTTTCGGCAGTTCGTCCTTTTGCTGCCGGGGAGGGCGGAAAACGCAGGCGTTAAGTTCCTGCGCGGGGACGAGATGCCGCCAGAGGAAGGCCTGCATGCGGTCCTCCGCCGGAACGGCGGCGCGCATAAAGGGCCCCAGTGCATTTGTGGCGCTGCCCATGATCGTCAGATTGACGGGTTCAGGGGTCTCGCCCAAAGTGGTTTTCAGGTTCACCCTTGTCATGGCCTGTGTCCCTTTCAGCCAGGCATTATCCATCTCGAATCCAGGCGGCGGATTCTGAAGGGTCAGTTTGATGGGGCCGGTGAAGCCGTCTTTGCGGAAGGCGTAGACGCTGAGCGAGGCCGAGCCTTTGCCGCGGATCGCGACGCTGGAGGGCACGACGCGCAAAGCGAAATCGGCCTGCGGCGGACTGATGCGCAGACGGTAGGCGTAGGCTTCGCCGCCCTTGTGCTGGGTATCGCCGATTTGCACATAGTAGACGGCATTTGTGGGCAGACGGGCGCGCAGGTAGGCGTCGGCGTGGTGCGTGTTCAGGCCCGAGGCCGCATCCTCCGTGTCGTCGTTGAACGCAATGCAGTTGCCGGCGGCATCGGTCAGCTTGATCACCGCATCCAGCGGCGAGTCCAAACGGCGCGCGACGACCTCGGCGACGACCGTGTCGCCGGTCCGCCCGTCGAACCGGAAAAGGTCGAGGTCGCCGGGTTCGGCGATGCGTCCGTTCACGATGACCGGCAGGTTGATGCGCTGAGCGTGCCGTTTGTCGTTGTTGGGCTCCTGCTCCAGGCACTCCGGCAGCGTGTCGCAGGCGTACGGCACGGGGTCGGAGAGGAGTCCATCGCGCCCGCGCACGACCAGCCTATGCACACCCGGCGTGGCGGCGTTCGTTGCGGGCGCGACACGCGCCTGCGCCAGGTTCCAGCCCTTCACCTCGAATGTGGTGGCGACGCCCGCCGGACCGCCCAGCGGGAAAAGGCTGGTTACGAAGGGCGCCTCGCCGATGGAAAGGCGATAGACGAAATCCTCGCGTCCGCGGAAGATCGCGTCGTGAATCGCCAGCCGGTATTCTCCGTCCTCAGGGATCTCGCAGAGGATGACCGGGTCGGGCTTGAAGAGGTAATCGTCATCGTACGCCACTTCACGGCCCCGCGCATCGGAGAGCACGAGCACGGGCTGGAACCAGCCGGGCACGGCGTCGGCCATGTACGGGATCAGTTCCCGCGCCTTGACGGCGATCGCCAGGCGCTGGCCCTTGCGCGCCGTGAAGCGGAAGCGGTCCACGCTGCCCGGCGTGATCTGGCCGTTGACGGTGCATGGAATCTCAAGGCGCGCTTCCTCGTCGTCAACGTCGCTTTGCACGCCCGCGCTGCCCATCATGGCCGACATCGTCATCATGTCGCCGCCCTCCGCGCCGCCGCGCGGCTTGCGGCGCAAGCTCTGACCCTCCTTGCCGAGCACCGCCAACTGCGTGACGGGCGCAGGCGGGGCGGTGAGTTCGGGCCACTGGCCGACCATGAACACCAGCGGATTGGAAAATCCCCGCGGCGCACCCACGCGGATTTCACGCGGGCCTGGCGCGGCGTCGGACGCGATCGTGACCTCGGCCACGGTCTGGTTGACGAGGGACGCGCTCGCCGGCTGATTGACGTGGCCGCCGATCAGCTTCTGTAGCCTGGTCATCAGGTTCGAAACCGCGCCGGCCTGCCGCTTCTTCGAGAGTACCCTGAGATCCTTGAGTTGCTCGTTCAGCAGTCCGATTTCCTGATTGCTGAGGCGCTTGTTGTACTCGATCAGCCGCGCCTGGACGCCGGAGCCGGAAACGTAGACGCGAGTGATGTTATCCTGCGACTGTCCGCCCAGCGTGACCTGGAATGCCGACCCCTGCCGTCCGCCGGCGGGATAGACGTAGCCGATGTAGGGCGGTTGTTGCGCGTACGTCGGCGGGACGAGAGACGCCAGGACGGCGAGGGCTAGGATCGCGTACCAGGAGGTGCGGCTCATCCCATGATCTCCTTCAGGCGTCCGGCGCTCTTCGCGCCGCTCTCGGCCGGGGCCAGCACATGCGCGTCCAGGCCCATGGGGTGGGGTAGTTTGGCGTCGGCGTCGATCCCGGCCAGTTCGTAGATGCTGCCGAGCAGGTCGATCGGGTAGACCGGCCGTTCCTTGACCTCTTCGCCTTTTTCGGTGGACGAACCCACCACCTGGCCGCCCTTGAAACCGCCGCCCGCCACCAGCACGGAAAAGACGTTGCCGTAATGGTTGCGGCCGCCGTTCCAGGGCGGCTGCCAGTCGATCTTCGGCGTGCGTCCGAACTCGCCGCAGCACCAGACGACCGTGCTTTCCAGCAGTCCGTGGTCGGCGAGGTCCTGCAACAGCGCCGCCAGGCCCTGGTCGAGCTGCGGGCACTGCCGCCGCATCGTGGCGAAGTGGTTGGAATGGGTGTCCCAGCCGCCGGGGTAGTTGATGGTTACGTAGGGCACGCCGGTCTCCACCATGCGCCGCGCGGCCAGGCAGTCCTGCCCGAATGTGTGCCGGCCGTAGCGGTCGCGCAGTTTATCCGTCTCCTTCGAGAGGTCGAAGACTTCGCGGCCCTTGCCGAGGATCAGTTCGTAGGCCTGCTCTTCGGCATCCGCCGCGGTCGCCAGCTGGGGATTGTCCGGCATGGCGGTGCGCAGCGCGTTCAGCGAACCGAGCAGATTGCGCCGGGCAACCTGCCGCTCGTCGGTGATGCCACGCGCGACGACGCCTTCCACATCGAAGCGCTGCGCGTTGGGATCGCCGCCCGTGGCGAACGGCTTGTAGCGCTGTCCCAGAAAACCCGACTCCGAGAAACGGCCCTGTGGCTGCGTCAACACCACGTACGGCGGAATCAAGCCCTTGTAGTCGGCGTTGTAGCCCTTCATCAACGCGAAGACGGCGCCGATGCTCGGGTAGGCCAGGCGCTCGCCGGGCAGGTGGCCCGTCTGCATCAGGTAGGCCGCCGTTTCGTGGCCGTTGTTGCGATGGGTCATGCCGCGGATCAGCGAGTACTTGTCGGCCTGTTTGGCAAGTTCGGGGAACAGTTCGCCGAGCCGGATGCCGGGAACGTTGGTGGGTATTGCGGCCGCAAGTTGACCGGTGTAGTCGTAGCCCGCATCCGGTTTCGGGTCCCAGGTGTCCGTGTGCGACATGCCGCCCCAGAGGAAAACCTGAATCACGGACTTGGCCGTGGCCCGGCGCGGCGCGGGTTTTGGCGGCTCCGCGTCCGCCGCCCACGCCCGGCCGCCCAGTTGGTCGGCCAGCACCAGTCCGGCGATGCCCATCAGCCCGCCGCGCAGGACGTCGCGCCGGGATATCCGCCTGTCGCCCGGCGCGGCTTCCGGACACCCAGTTCTGGAATGATTCTGTCTGCGCATGATGTCACACTCCCAATCTCCTGGCAGTCCGGCACAAAAGTGTTTTTTTAACACGCCTTAATGCCGGTACCGGAACTCCTCGCTGTTGATCAAGGCCCAGACTAGGTCTAGCCACGCTGCGCGCCCGCTGGCCACGCCGGATTTTGCATAGGCGTTGGCGCACTTGACCTCGTTTGCCGCGGGATAGCGCGAGAGGATCGTCAGGTAAATATCGTCCATGATTTCAGGCGGTTTGCGCGAAGGATTCATGAGCGCCTTCAGCGTCGCGCTTTCCTCGATCTTGCGCTGGATATTGCTGGAATTCAGCAGGTGCATGCGCTGGGAGGGGGTGGGACGGTTGACGCGCTCGTTTTCCATTCCCGTTGCGCGCGCCGGACGGCCGAACAATTCCAGGAAGGCGCTGGTGATGCTGCCGTCCGGCAGCGCGATCGCGGGTTTGTTATCCGGGATGAAGGTGAAAGGTTCGGGAATGGCGCTGGTGTAGAGGTCCGAACTGCCGGTGATGCGGTTGATCGCGTCGCTCAACACCTCGGCGTCGAGCTGGCGCAGGGGATAGAAGGCGAACTGGCTCTCGCCCGCGGCCACGCCGGATTTCGGTACGATGGCGGAGTACTGGTAGGCGCGCGAGGTCATGATCAGCCGGAAGAATTTCTTCATGTCGTAGCGGGACGCGACCAGCTGTTTTTCCAGGCATTCCAGCAGTTCGGGGTTGGAGGGCGGGTTGTCCGGCCGGATGTCGTCCGGCTCGTGGATGATGCCGCGCCCCATCAGCCAGGACCAGGCGCGGTTGGCGATGTTGCGGGTGAACCATGGGTTGCGGGGTGCGATCAGCCAGTCGGCGAATAGTTCGCGCGGATCGCGGTCGGGCGGCAATTCGATCTTCTTGCCGTTGGGAAAGACCGCCACCAGCGGCCCATTGCGGCCGGGCGGCGGCGGGGCGGCCGCGACCGCCGGCGCGGCATAGCCGGCCGCGGAAACGCTGTTGGTCCCATTGGTGACCGCGGTGGCGGCCGACGGTGGCGTCAGATCCTTGTCCGGATCCCAGAACACCACTTCCTCTTTCCACTCGCGCGTGGGCTTGTAGGCGACCTGCGAGAAGAAAAGGGCCATGCCCGCCAGGCGGTTGGTCGGCCAGATGTCGGCGCGCGTTCCCATGAACGTCAACGCCACCGCGGTCGCGATGCCTTCCGGCGTGCGGTTCTGCATGGCGCGGTAAAAGTTGACCTGGCCGACCCGGAAGTTGCTGCCGTTGGCGGTCAGCATCTCGCGGACGAAGCGGTCGTACGGCAGGTTGTCCCGGACCGCCGTCCTGATCCAGTGGTGGTACGCCTGTGCGGCATTGGGCCAGAGGTTGACGGGAAACTCGGCCTTCACCCGCAGCAGGTCGCTCCACTTCATCGCCCAGTAGTCGGCGAATTCCGGCCGCTCGATCAGGCGATCGATCAGGGCGACGCGCTTGCCGGGATCCGGATCGAGGATGAAAGCGCGCGCTTCGTCCGCCGTGGGCAGCGTGCCGATGGCGTCCAGATAGGCGCGCCGCACGAACACCGCGTCGGAGCAGTAGGCGGGGTGGATGCCCAGTTTCGTCAGTTTGCGGGCGATGATCTTGTCGAGCACGGTCGCCGGCGTGGCGGATGTCGCGCTCTCGAAGAGATTGGATGCCGCCGGCTGTGCCGCGAAGGAAGGTGTCGCGAGCAGGCCGGCGATGAGCGGTATCAAAAAGATTTTCATACGGCCGTTTCCCAGACCAACAGGGCCGCGCCGCCGCGCGTTTTTGAAGCCCTTGAAGAATCAAACGCCAGTCAAGGGCCGGTTGTCAAGCGCATTGAACGTGTTATCTGCAATCTGCAAAACATCCGGCAAGCGCCCATATTCATGCTGCTTCGAGGATCAAGACGCTCGATGGGGCGCCGATATTGTGACTCCCGGCCATTCAGATCGAAGGTAATAGTTTAGCCCCTTTAAGAAGAAAGAGGCGGCAGGAGGGTGGCAGCCACGGTCTCTGGGTGGGTAAACAGTTGAAGAAGGATGGACAGAGGGTTGAGTTTTTGGATGCGTGCGGTCTGGATGATGCTCATCAGCACCTGATGGTTGGCGACGCCAT
>CAIYGI010000273.1 GCA_903925685.1 uncultured bacterium | reverse complement strand
GGGGACGCCATCGAGTTGATCGTCGAGACCCAGCGGCACGCGTACTATCAGCTCGCCATCGGCCCGAACGGCGTGCTCGCGGACGCGGATCGCAAAGTCGACGATAACAATATCAATATGCTCTGGAACTCGGGCGCCCAGGCGGCCGCGCACATGGGCGATGGGTACTGGAGTCTGGAAGTGCGGGTGCCGGTGGCGGGCGACGAGGCGGAGACGATCAACCCATTGATCGGCATTGCGGGCCACAAGCCGACGGCGGAAAGTCCCTGGTATTTCAACTTGGGTCGCCAGCGCATGCGGGGAACGATTCGGGAGCACTCCGCCTCCGCGCCCCCGAAGGCAAACAAAGGCTTCCTTGACCGGTGGAACTTCGGGCAGTTGTTCGTGAAATAGTAATCGTTCACGCGTAGCTCAGTATGTCAGGAAACAGTATTCAGAATTCAGAATGAACCATTGTAAAGCGCAAAGTTCGATCAAAACGATCTGCGCGGGGTTTGGCCTGTCGCATCGTAACACAAACGACGAGGATCCCATGAATCTCAAGAAAGAAAAGGTAAGAGTTGGTTTTATCGGCCTCAGTGGCAGGGGCAGTGGAATGCTTGCTGAGTTGTTGAAGGTGGACGGCGTCACGGTGCCTGCGGTCTGTGACAAGTATGAAGACAGGGTTCGGGAAGGCGTCGAGATCGTTCAAAAAGCAACGGGAACCGCTCCCGTGAAATATCTGGATTACAAGGAACTGCTCACGAGGGACGATGTTGACGCTGTTTGTGTCTGCACAACCTGGATCACGCATGCGCGAATTGCCGTTGACGCCATGAAGGCGGGCAAGCATGTCACCTTTGAGGTTGGCGGTAGTGCGTCAATTGACGAATGCTGGCAGATGGTCAGAACGTCGGAGGAGACCGGAAAATTCTGCATGCTTCTTGAAAACTGCTGTTATAACCGGGAGGAAATGGCTCTGTTCAACATGGTCAAACAGAATTTGTTTGGTGAAATTGTTCATGTGCAGGGTGGTTATCAGCACGACCTGCGTGATGAGATTACGCTTGGCCGGGAGAATCGCCATGGAAGGCTGAATAATTTTATGCATCGGAACGGCGATGTTTATCCCACGCATCAACTGGGCCCGATTTCAAAGTTGCTGGGGATTAACAGGCGCAACCGATATCTCTCCCTCACCTCGATGGCGAGTAAAGCCAGAGGTCTCAATGTCTGGATCAAGGAACACAAGGGTACGGAATATGACCTGGCCGATTATCCGTTCAACCAGGGCGATGTGGTCACCACCATGATCAAGTGCGCCAACGGGGAAACCGTTCTCCTGACGCACGACTGCACACTTCCGCGACCTTATTCCCGTGGCTACCGCATTCAGGGGACCAAGGGCATCTATATGGAAGACGGCTTCAAGATCTACGTGGAAAGCATCCCGAATGTTGTAAAGGTTACCGAGGAGCATGACTGGCACGACTTCAAACCCATTATGGAAAAATACGAGCATCCGCTGTGGAAGAAATACAGCGTGGAGGGGATTCACGCGGGTGGCCACGGCGGCATGGATTTTCTGGTGCTCTGCGCGTTTGTGGATGCCGTCAGGGAGGGTGGCATGCCGCCCATCGATGTGTACGACACGGCCACATGGATGGCCATCACCTGCCTGTCGGAGGAATCGATCGCCTTGGGCAGTCAACCTGTGGCGGTTCCTGATTTCACCAACGGCATGTGGATTGACCGCGAACCTTATCGAAGAGGTCTCTACTGCCTCGAGGAAGTTTGCGAGGATGCTTTTGAAAAGGGAAAAGCATTGTGACATCCGGATCGAGTTCATCTCCTGTCAAGACGGTCGCCGCGGGTGCTGGCGCGGCGGCAGACATCCCTGCTTCCGTTGCCCCTGTATCTTCGCTTCCTTCAGTTCATGGAGCGCCCATAGACCGAATCCAGATCAGGCCATCAGCAATCCGGTGTTTTGCAAAACCATCAGTCATCATAGGAGATTATACCATGTCGTTCAGGAACTTGAGTCCGCAGCAGATGTTCATTGAAATGGCCGCCGAGCATGTGCCAACGCATGCTTTCCAAGACGGGACAAAATTCGCGATTTGGAAGAAAAAGGCCTTGCCACAGGTGCTCGCGACAATCGGTGGGAGCCCCGAACGCGTGCCGTTGAAGCCCCAGCTCCTGGCCGAGTGGAAGCATGATGGACTCCGCAAGCAGAAGTGGCTGATCGACGTTTCAAAGCACATCTCCGCGACCCTCTTGATCGCATATCCTGAAAACATCAAGACGAACAGGAAATATCCGGCAATACTCTGCTGCCACGGGCACGGCATGCACGGGAAAGAGCCCGTCATGGGCAATGATTCCTCTCCGGAACTGAGGGCAGACATCGCCAACCATAACTACAACTACGGACACCAGATGGCTAAGGCAGGATTCATCACCTATGCCATCGACTGGATTGGGTTCGGAGAACGCAACGCCAGCCGCAAGCCAAACCATTACCCGGTTGGGGTCGAGTGGTGCGAGATGCAATATCTTCATGCGACCATGTTCGGGATGACGCCGCTTTCCATCAATGTCACCCATGGAAAGGCCGCAACAGATTTTGTATGTTCGCTCAAAAGTGTCGATTCCGGGAGGCTTGGCACGATGGGTCTCAGCGGGGGAGGAACCATGGCGCTCTGGATGAGCCTCTGCGATGCGCGATTCAAGGCCACTGAAATCATCTGCTACAGCGACCTGTGGGCGCATTTCGGCATCAGGGATCTCAACTACTGCGGCATGCAGGTTGCTCCTGGGCTTTACAGGCTTGTGGATCTGCCGGATCTCCAGGGCCTGCTGGCTCCGCGCCCGCTGCTAATCGACATAGGCGCCAACGACTCATGCTTCAAGGTCGATACCGCGATGGCGTGCTACAACAAGCTGGAACAAATATATTCCGCGGCGGGTGCGGCGGAAAAGCTGGAACTCGACCTTTTTCCAGGCGAACACGGCTGGGGCGGCAACAAGTCCATCGAGTTCTTCAAGAAAACGATAGGCTGCTATACGGCCGCGCATAAATAAAACGTCATCGGCCTGATCTGGTTCGACGCTCCCCTGGCTTCCGGCATGGCAGGTCGGGTCTGTCATGCGACCCGTCACGCGTCCTTGCGCTGCCCGGCGGCGGACCGGCCGAGTTGGCGGTAACGCGTCGGTGTGCAGCCGTAGAACTTTAGAAAGGTATGGTCAAAGTGAGGGACAGTCGTGAAACCCATCTCGCGTGCGACGCTCTTGATCGGTAGATCGGTCGCCGCCAACTGTGCGGCGGCCCGGCGCAGGCGCTGCCGCTGGCAGAACTCACCGAATGAAATGCGCATCAGCGCGCTGAAAGTCGCCATGAACTTGGAGCGGCCCATCCCGCAACTGCGCGCAGCCGCATTCACGTGGACGATACCCGGGGTATGCAGCACAAGCACCACGGCCGGCGCAATGCTGCCGGCGGCCATCGGTGGGCGTTCAGGTCCGCCCGGGAACGGGTTGCAGCCATCGAACACGACCAGCAGAAGTTCGATTAGCGCCAGACACACCCGCATTTGGTCATCTGGCTCTTTGTCCGCACACGCCAGCAGGCGGCGCGCAATTTTGATTACTTCGCCTCGTCGCCCCGCCGGCACGCGCGGACGCGTGTCGAATGGTCCCTGAAAGGGCGTCAGCCACGGTATCTTCGGCTTCGGAACCAAACGCAGTTCGGTCAGGAATGGCGGCCAAACCAAGCAATGGACCACCTCGCGCGGCGCGTGTACGGTCCGAACACCGTGCATTTCCCAGGGACCGTGGAACCAGACGTCGCCCGGACCGAACTCGACGGCCGTTTGTTCCACGGTGCGCTGCACGCGCCCGCGCAGCACGATGCCGACCTCCAACGCGTAGTGCATGTCGTGCGTCTGTGCGCGGCCCGCCGATACCGGACGAATGACGTGGGTGACGAGGACCGGCCGGTCCTCCGACACGGAGAAATCGAGAACGGACGGGGAAGTCCGCGAGACCAATGGTTGCTTGGCAACACGCATTGGCAAATAGTACAACAAAATCGGACGCTGGCGCAACATTCGCGCGCTGCCGCCCAGCAATTTGGGCGCATCTGCGAATCGTTATCTGAAGGTGGGAAGCAACGCAGGAGGCGCACCGCGAATTTGGAGGGACGACCTCCGTGTCGTCCGGGAATCAGCCAGAGCGAGAGGAGCGGACGGGACGGCTCGTGCTACGTAGCGAAGCGCTACTTCGCAGAGTTGCAAGCCCGTCCCTCCAGAAGGCAAGGCTCATCCGCAACGATTCGCAGATGCGCCCCAGCAATTGTAATTATGGCCGAAGACCGGTTTTAGACGGTCTTCGATGTTGTCCAACGGCCATAATTACAATTGCTGCACCAGCATCGACGAAAAGCCAATGATGGAGGCGAACGAACGAAGCGGCGCCGATCTCCGCCTGAAAACGGCGCGTTTTCCCGACGCCGAGAGTGTACGAATTGGCAAAACAAACGGACGTATGCGCAACGCGATTCCCTTGACTCTGTCGGTGTCGTGGTGGATAATGAAGCTCGCAAAAGGCTAAGAGCCTAAGTTTGAATCTTGCGTGTGCCCGTGTCGGGTGGTTAACCGCGGAGGAGCAAAAAATGAAGAAGGCGATCGTTCAATCGGTGCTGGTGGTTCTGTTGGTCTGTGGCGCGGCGAGCTCCGTGCTGGCCGACACGCATTACGCGGCGCAGAACGGGCAGACACCCAGCGGGACCTTCACCGACTGGAACAGCGCGGCCAGCAACATCCAGGATGCGGTCGGCCAGGCTGCCAACAACGACACGGTGCTGATCGGCGCCGGGCATTATACCACGACTAACGGCAGTGTTTACGGTACTAGCACCAACGTGGTGATGATCTCCATTGCAGCACTGACCCTTAGCAGTTCAAACGGCAATCCGGCAAGCGTCAGCATTGATGGAGGCGGCAATAAGCGAGGTATTCTGCTTCATAGTGCGGGCAGCGCGACTATTCCGGTCGTAATCAATGGCATTACCATTTCCAATTGCTTCATATCAGGCGCTAACGGTGGAGGAATCGAAAGTGACAAGACCAGCGGGACCCAGTTGGTGCAGAACTGTGTGATTTGCGACAATATTACAACCTGGGGTGGGGGAGGAGTGGATAATACGGGCGGCTCT